>JABSQW010000376.1 GCA_013215605.1 Myxococcales bacterium | reverse complement strand
TCTGTAAGATTAACTAATCACTTTAAGTATAAGTAATTACTACATGGATAAGTAATATACGTAGTAAATAGATAAGTAATATAATGGATAACTAAGTAATTCATGGATAGGTAAGGATTGTTAGGATCAACAAACCACTAAATGCATAAAGTAATTACTACATGAATAAGTAGAGTACGTGGCGTACAGACAAGTAACATGATGGATGGCTAAGTGATTCATGTAAAGATACAGACCGTTAGGGTTAAACTAACACCATAATGTATAATTGGTTACAACATGAATAAGTAAGTAACATCATGATTACCTAACTATGATATGTATAAGTAATTAGCATATGTATAAGTAATCGGCGGGCCGATAAATGATTTACCTAATGAATAAATAAGTTACCTTATAATTAACTAACTATGTTATGTATAAGTAATTACTCCACAAATAACTAATTTACCCAATGACTAAAGATAAATAACTTCATGATTAACTAACTGTAATATGCATAACTAATTACTCTAAGGATAAGTAATTTACTCTATGAACATATAAGTAACGTTATGAAATATTAATTACGTTAGGTTAGAAAAACTATCTTATGATTGAAAGATTAAACATAAGTCATTTACATTTAGGGAGTATGAATGAGTACTTTTTGAACGAATAGATATGAACCTTAATATGTCCTCGAATAAACTATGAAACATAAATGCATAAATTATGATAATATGGATGCTGAGCAATGTGAATAAATTATGCTAAACATGAAAGACCCGAGATGTTATACACAGGGGGAAAACACATTGGATGAATTTCATCATAATTAATTATTGTATGTACTTATTAGTTTAACATGGAAAACAATAAGGGTTAACATTGTATTTCAAAATGATTAATATTGTAGGCGTTATAAAAAACTGAATGCCCATAATGATTTTGAAAACAATTATGTAATGTAAATCTTTGGACACATACTCAAACCCATATGTAACTATTTTTAACCAATTTATAAAATACAACTACTTTCAAAACGTAATGAAATAAACTGAAAACGTGCGTGCAAGATAAATGTATCTTTTACACTTTCCTATGAATCTTTTCTGAGCTGGGATTCCCCAGACTTGAACTCACAGGAACTCTGTGACCTTAAGTGAACTCTCGCTTAAAATCCACCAAACGTTTTGGAAATGATTTTAAAAATACTTTATTAACCTTACGTAAGAATAAAATGTAATTTTGAGTTACCAGATATGGTCTTGGAATGTGTACAGACATTTTGTAAGGTGATGCAAGATGAAGCAGAATATTGACTGCTAGAATATGAGACATCATATTTGACAGGAGTAGGACCCTATGTGAATGATCAGTTGTGAGGAAAATAACATTAAACGTATTTTAACTTTTAAAAATATATTCATTTATTGAAATATAAATACTCAATTAAAATTAAAAATAGATGATCATCTCAATAGCATATTCTCAAGAATTGCACAATTTACATAGAAGGATGGAACAGGAATTAGAGGACTTTATGTAAGAAAAAGAAGTGGGGGACACTATGCTGGAGG
>JABSQW010000375.1 GCA_013215605.1 Myxococcales bacterium | reverse complement strand
TCTCCTTCCTCTCTCCTTCCTTCGCTCGCGCGGCAGCTCGCGGGTGCGTCGAGACAAGACGGCGCTGCGTCGCACTCGCGAGTGGAGTTGGCCAGGGCCCTTGAGTTTCTCGCCTCCGCTCAGGGGAAGAACCTATGCTGAGTCCAGCGCCTCCTCCTTCCCCTCCTCCTCCTCCTCCTCCTCCTCCTCTTCCCCCTCTCCCTCCCTTTCTAAGAATTCTTCTTTGGGATCATCCTCCCCTTCGGGGAGGCGGATTGGGCAACGGACTTCCGTCCACCTTGCGTCTTCCCCGTATTACTTCGGTGACAGGAAGAACCCTCCTGCCCGCACTAGAACCCCGACCACAGCGACAACGGTCGTGGTGGACGGCTTGCCCCCCGGGCGAGCCACGACAGAGACTCTCCTGCGCGCCGCCTTGCGTGCTGCGGCCAGAGCCCCTACTGTCGCGAAAATGATCCCCAACTTTCAAATTGGTGGTGTCCCTGAGAGCGCTAGGTGCGTCCAGATGGCCGGAGGAGGCTGGGCGATTACCAATATCAGACACCACGTCGTAGAGGCGTTGTTAGTTATTAACGGCTCTTCAGTGAGCAAGAGAGATGACGGCCGGAAACGGTGGTTGAGAGTCCACCTGCCGGCAAGTCGCTCCAGGTCCACCACGGTCCTGCTGATGGGCCCGTTCCTCGATCTCGGCGACAGGTTTGTCGGCCGAGTCAAGCGAGCTGTGGCTCAGGGGGGCCTTGGCCCCCTCCCCGATGGCACGGCGGCCGACGAACTGCTCTCGGGCAGAGTCAATGAGGGCCGTCAGGACCGGTGGCTACAGGTGCGTGTCGCCTCACCTAGGCGAGCGGCGCGCCTGTGTCGCACGACCGACTGCAAGGTCAGCGGGGTCCCAGTGACCTTCAAGGTCGCGCTCTCTCACAAGGAGAGGAACCAGGCGGGCAAGCGATGCCTCTCCTGCTGCCGTGTCGGTCACGGGACGGCGGAGTGCCGCGTCGGCAAGTCCCGACGTCGCTGCCGGGTCTGCCACGGCCAAGGTCACTGTGCAGTAGGAAACAACCGCGACCGGTGCCCGCGGCGCCAGTCCCGGCCTATTGCGTTTTGCCAGGCAGAGTCATGCCAGCACGACCATATGTGGGGAGCACGAGCCTGCGCTAGTGTGAGGGGCAAAAGGAAGGACGCCCTCCGCACAGCCCGGCTGGAGAGAACAAACGCGCTCCTCGGTCGTTTCCCGGGTGCTCCCCCCATGGGGCAGCACCAGCCGCGACGGCAGTCGCAGCGAGGGCAACCGCAGCAGGCGCAGCGAGATCGGCAGCAGCGGCTGCCGCTGCAGCGGCAGATCTCAGTCTCGGAGCAGCAGAGACTGGCTGCGCAGAGGCAGCAGCAGTCGCAGCAGCAGGCTCAGCCTGTCAGTGAGCGACAGAGGCAGCCGGCGCTGCTGCTGCAGCAGCAACGTGAGCATCGGCAGCCCCCGGTGCAGCCTGACAGAGTGCAGAGGCCGCAGCAACAACCTCGACAGCCGCCGGAGGGACTGCGACTGTGGCACAGGAACCGGCAGTGTTTCCTGCAGTGGCGTGTGCAGAAGGGGTGGTACAGACCCAACACTGAGGAGGAGGCGCAATGGCAGTGGGAGGCTTTCCGCAACGAGACTCAGTCGCGGCAGCGCCCCCCGCTCTCCTGGCAGGACGGAATGCGGCAGGCCGTGGCGCAGGAGGTCGCGGCTGCCTTCAAGGCATGGGAGGTGAGGCTGGGCCCCGGGTGTTGTGCCAGATCTGCTAGTAGGGAGAACGGAGCGCCGCCAACTCCAGCAGCAGTCACCGTACCCCTTTCCGTCCCCTCTCCTTC
>JABSQW010000374.1:0-7500 GCA_013215605.1 Myxococcales bacterium | reverse complement strand
TCGCATGCATCCGCCGGTCGTGCTCCTCGTGGGGGAGGTGCTCGACGACCTGAAACTCGTAGCCTGCGCCGATGAGCAGCGGGGCGTCCGGTCCGTCGAACGTGCGATCGTAGTAGCCGGCACCGCGTCCGAGACGCTCACCGGTAGGCGAGAGCGCCACCGCGGGCACGACCACCACGTCGGCGGGTCCGAGCACCACCGGCTCCCGGTCGTTCGCCGGCTCGAGAACACCGTAGCGTCCGGGGACGAGATCGTCCCAGTCGTCGATGCGAAAGAACGCGAGACGCTTTTCGCCGATGCAGCGCGGGAGCAGCCTCGGCGTGGACCCTGCCGCCAGCGCGTCGAACGTCTCGCGGGACGGAAGCTCGCCGGGGAGTGCGGCGTAGAGACCCACGGCCCGCGCCTGGGCGATTCGCGGCTCGGCGAGCAGCGTCCCCGCCACGCTTCGCGCCGCAGCTCCGGCGACGTCCTCGGAAACCGAGCGGCGCCGCGCGATCATCTCGCGCCGCAGCCGCCGCTTCTGCTCGGAAGACACCGGAGGGGGCGGCTTAGTGAGCCGCCGGAGGTGAGTCGAGCCCGGATTCGGCAAGCTCGATGAGCGAACGCAGGCGGTCCGTTTCGACGGCCCCGCTGCCACCGGGACGACGCCCCTCGCGAATGGCGACGATCTCCCGCGCGAGGTTGAGCGCGGTGAGGAGAGCGGCGTCGAGCGTGTCGACGGTGCCGGTCTTCTCCTCGACCTTCGAGAGGGTCTCGTCGAGGTAGCGAGCGACCCGCTGGAGAGTTTCCTCGTCCTCGTCGCTGCGGACGCGGTACTCCTTGCCACGGAGACGCACCGCGACAGTGCGGCGGTTCGACACGGGATCAGGCCTCGGGACCGAGCTCGGACTGCGCGAGTTGAGCGTCGAGCTGATCGATCTGCGCGATGAGTTCGTCGATCCGCTTCATCACGTCTTGACGCTTCTGATTCGCCTCGAGGATCTGCCCCTCGAGCTCTCGCCGCTGGCGGTTGCTGGCGTCGAGATCGTTCTGGAGATTTGTGCTGCGCGCAAGCTGGCGCTGATGAGCTTCGACCAGACCGGTGACCGCGCCTTCGAGACGGGCGAAATCGTACTCGGTCGCCCCGTTGCCTTTCGACGTCTGAGCGCTCGCACCCTTCCGCCGTCTGGCCGCAGCCGGCGGGTTCGAGTTCGGAGTCGACGTGTGACCCGCGTGCGGAATGATGGGACCCCCCCGAGTCGCCCCAATCGTACCGGGTTCACCGGAAAGCCGTCAAGAGAAACGGGCGAACGAAGTGCGCGGCCATTCGAGAAATCGAAGCATCGCGTGTGCGAAACCTCCCCTGCGAGCGTCTCTCATCGACGGCGAAATGGCAGTGCGGTTCAGAAGTTCGCGACCCGGCGACGGATGCCGCGATTCGTGTACGAAATTCGCTTCGCCGGCGCGCGGCGCAGTGGAATCGGAAGAAAGGCGGGCTGCCGGAATTCCGACAGCCCGCGCTGATCGACGATCGCAGTGACGCGGGGGGAAGCTCCTGGAATTTCCCGGCGACGTTGCCCCGGCCCCGGTTCGTGTGATGAAGCCATCGGGGTGGCTCTAGGTCGTGTTCCCCCAGTGGAGGCTGGAGTGGGTGGCAGCGGTGGCGTCGGGTTCGGACCCCTGCAGATCACTGCCGCCGCCCCACGGGGTCGAGAGCCAGCCCCACAAGTGCTTGGAATCAGGAGTGAATCTGGAAAGCGGCCAGTCCGGGCCGGCTTTTCGACAGGGCGGACCGGGTCGATCTCCCTGCGCGCGTTCAGACGTACGCGACGCGCGACTGAAGCCGCGACTCACCCACCAGATACGCGTCGACCGCGCGGGCGGCTTCGCGACCCTCCCACTGCGCCCACACCACGAGCGACTGTCCGCGACGGCAATCTCCCGCAGCAAACACACCCGGCTCGCTCGTCGAGAAGTCCTTCGTGTTCGCCTCGATGTTTCCGCGAGGGTCGAGCTTGACCGAGAGCCCTTCGACGAGGTTCTCGTGCACGGGATGCACGAAACCCATCGCGAGCAGGACGAGGTGCGCGGGGATCGAGAATTCGCTCCCTGTGACCTCCGAAATCGTGGAGCGACCACTCTCGTCCGGGGAGCCGAACTCCACGCGCACCGCGTGCAGCCTCTCCAAGCGACCCTTAGAGCCCTCGAAGCGCTTGGTCATCACCGCGTACTCGCGGGTGCCCCCCTCATCGTGGGAGCTCGAACTCCGGAACATCAGCGGCCAGGTGGGCCACGGCGTCGACTCCGCGCGCGTCTCCGGCGGGCGCTCGAGGAGCTCGATGGATGTGACGGACGCGGCATTCTGCCGGTGCGATGTGCCCACGCAGTCCGAGCCGGTATCGCCGCCGCCCAGCACCACCACATGCTTGTCGGTGGCCAGGATGTCCTGGGCCGGGTCGAGCTCGTCTCCGTGGCAGCGGCGGTTCGACTGGCGCAGGAAATCCATCGCGAAGTGGACGCCGCCGAGCTCCCGCCCCTCGATCGGCAGATCGCGCGGGGTCTCGGACCCGAGGCAGAGCAGTACGGAGTCGAAATTGCTGCGCAGGTCGGACACCGAGAGGTCGACGCCCACGTGCACACCCGTCTGGAACAGCACGCCCTCCTCGCGAATCTGCTCGAGCCGGCGATCGACGATCCACTTCTCGAGCTTGAACTCCGGAATCCCGTAGCGGAGAAGCCCCCCGATGCGGTCATTCTTCTCGAACAGCGTCACCATGTGGCCGGCCCGATTGAGCTGCTGCGCGGCCGCCAGGCCCGCGGGGCCAGAGCCCACCACGGCCACGGAGCGACCACTGCGCCGCGCGGGCTTGATGGGATGGATCAATCCCCGATCCCAGCCGTTGCGGATGATCTCCCACTCGATCTGCTTGATGGTGACGGGATCCTGGTTGATCCCGAGCACGCAGGCGGCCTCGCAGGGAGCGGGGCATACGAGCCCGGTGAACTCCGGAAAGTTGTTCGTCGAGTGCAGACGCACGAGGGCGTCCTGCATTCGGTCGCGGTACAGCAGGTCGTTCCAGTCGGGGATGATGTTCCCGAGCGGGCAGCCGTTGTTGCAGAAGGGTACGCCGCAATCCATGCAGCGGGCGGACTGGTCGCGCACCGACTCGAAGGCGGGGTCGGTCTGGACCTGTCCCCAATCCTCCAGCCTGGTCTCGGCCGGGCGGTACGCCGTGCTCTCACGCTCGAATTCGAGAAAGCCGGTCACCTTACCCATCGCCAGTCCCCGCTGCGACGCGCGCGTCGAGCGCGACCTTCAGATCCTTCGGGTACACCTTGAAGAACTTCGGCGCGTAGGTGTTCCATTTTCTCAGCACCTTGTCGGCACGAGCGCTGTGCGTGTACTCGAAATGTCGGCGGACGAGGCGCTGGATCGTCTGCTCGTCCTCCTTTGTGATCCGCTCGAGGTCGACGCGCTCTCGATTCACCTGGTCGGGGAAGCTCCCGTCGGTGTCGAGCACGTAGGCAAACCCACCACTCATGCCGGCGCCGAAGTTGCGCCCGGTCTTGCCGAGAATGACGACGGTACCGCCGGTCATGTACTCGCAGCCGTGGTCGCCCACACCCTCCACCACCGCCTGGGCACCGCTGTTGCGTACACAGAAGCGCTCGCCGGCGAGCCCGTTGAAGTACGCCTCGCCGTTGGTCGCGCCGTAGAGGCAGACGTTGCCGGTAATGATGTTGTCGGCCGGTTCGAACGTGGCGTCCGCCGGAACCGTTACGGCGATCTTCGCCCCGGAGAGCCCCTTGCCGCAGTAGTCGTTCGTGTCGCCCTCGATCCGGAAGGTCATTCCGCTGGGGCAGAAGGCCCCGAGGCTCTGCCCCGCCGAGCCCTTGAAGTCCAGCAGGATCGTGTCGTCGGGCAGCCCGTCCGACCCGTAAGCGAGCGATACCTCCGAGCCGAGGATCGTTCCCGCTGTGCGGTCGGTGTTGTGGATCGGCAGATCGATCGCCACCGGGGTGCCGTTCGCGAGCGCGGGCCTGGCGAGCTCGAGGAGCTTCATATCGAGGACGGCGTCGAGTCCGTAGTCCTGCTCTTCGCAGTTGTGGATCGCGAATGGCACGTCGGGCTTGTGGAGCAGGTCCGAGTAGTCGAGACCCTTCGCCTTCCAGTGGTTGATCGCGCGGTTCGCCTGGAGGTGCTCGACGTGACCGATCATGTCGTCGAGCTTCCGGTACCCGAGCTTCGCCATGATCTCGCGGAGCTCCTCCGCGACGAAGAACAGGTACTCGACCACGTGCTCGGGCTGCCCCGCGAAGCGGGTCCGCAGCTCCGGGTTCTGCGTGGCGATCCCCACCGGGCACGTGTTGAGGTGGCAGACCCGCATCAGGATGCAGCCCATCGCCGCGAGCGGTGCGGTAGAGAAGCCGTATTCGTCGGCGCCCAGAAGTGCTGCGATCGCGACGTCGCGGCCAGTCTTGAGTCCGCCGTCGGTCTGGACGCGGATGCGACCGCGCAGGTCGTTGAGCACGAGGGTCTGCTGGGTCTCGGCGAGGCCGATCTCCCACGGACAGCCCGCGTACTTGATCGAGGCCTGGGGCGAGGCGCCCGTGCCACCGTCGTGACCCGAGATGAGCACGCCGTCGGCCTTGCCCTTCGAGACACCGGCAGCGATGGTGCCAACGCCCGTCTCGGACACGAGCTTGACGCTCACCCGCGCGCGCCGGTTCGAGTTCTTCAGGTCGAAGATCAGCTGCGCGAGGTCCTCGATGGAGTAGATGTCGTGGTGCGGCGGCGGCGAGATGAGGCCGACCCCCGGCGTCGAGTGCCGCGTCTTCGCGATCGTCTCGTCGACCTTGTGACCGGGTAGCTCGCCGCCCTCGCCGGGCTTTGCGCCCTGCGCGACCTTGATCTGCAGCTCGTCGGCATTGACGAGGTACCAACTGGTGACGCCGAAGCGACCGGAGGCCACCTGCTTGATGGCACTGCGCCGCGAGTCGCCGTTCGGCTCGGGGATGAATCGCGTCGGGTCCTCGCCACCCTCCCCCGTGTTGCTCTTTCCGCCGACGCGGTTCATCGCGATGGCGAGCGTCTGGTGCGCCTCGATGGAGATCGAGCCATACGACATGGCGCCCGTACAGAAACGCTTCACGATCTCGCTCGCCGGCTCCACCTCGTCGAGCGGGATCGCCTCGTCGGCCCACTGGATGTCGAGCATCCCGCGGATGGTGCAGAGGCGCCCGGCCTCGTCGTTCGCAGCCGCAGAGAATTCCTGGAACGTCTGGTAGCTCTTCTCGCGCACCGAGTGCTGGAGCTTCGCAATGGTTTCCGGGTTGAACGTGTGCCGCTCGCCGCGCTCTCGCCACTGGTAGAGGCCGCCCGGATCCAGCTCGGGATACGCGAACTCGTCGCCGGGGAAGGCCCGCTTGTGGCGCATCACGCACTCCTGCGCGATCACGTCGTAGCCCACGCCGGACACCACGGAGGAGGTACCCGTGAAGCAGCGGTCGATGACCTCTTCGGAGATGCCGACGGCCTCGAAGATCTGGGCACCCCGATAGCTCTGCAGCGTCGAGATCCCCATCTTGGCCATCGTCTTCAGGAAGCCCTTGTCGCTGGCTTTCAGGTAGTTGGCGACGGCCGTCTCGACGCTCATCCCATCGGGGAGGTAAGTCCCTTCTTCAACGAGTTCTTCCAGGGTCGCGAGGGCCACGTAGGGGTTGATCGCGCCGGCGCCGAAGCCCACGAGCAGCGCGAACTGCGGGACGTCGCGCGCCTCGCCAGTCTCGCAGACGATTCCACACTGCGTGCGGAGGTTCTCCCGAACGAGGTGGTGGTGGACCGCGCCCGTGGCGAGAAGCATGGGGATGGGAACCAGGTCGGGCGTGGCGCCGCGGTCCGAGAGGACGATCAGGTTCACGCCGGACGCGACCGCATCAGCGGCCTCGCGGCAGAGGGTGTCGAGGGCGCCGCGCAGGCCGGCGCCCGCTTCGGACGCCTTGAAGACGGTCTCGAGGGTGCGGGCCTCGAAGCCAGCCTGGTCGATCTGCCGGATTCGCTCGAGCTCCTCGTTCGTGAGAATCGGCCGATTGCAGCGAAGAATGCGCGCGTGGGCTTCGGTCTCCTCGAGGATGTTCTTCTCGGCGCCGAGAGTCGAGTAGAGGCTCATCACCGTGCCCTCGTTGATCGAGTCCATCGCGGGATTCGTCACCTGGGCGAACTGCTGCTTGAAATAGTGGTAGAGCATCCGCGGGCGGTCGGAGAGACACGCGAGCGCGGCGTCCTCGCCCATCGAGCCAATCGCCCACTTGGCGTTGGCGGCCATCGGCGCGATCAAGAACTTCAGGTCCTCGGAGGTGTACCCGAACACCTGCTGGAGCTGGAAGCGCAGGTCGTCGTCGATGGGCTCGTGCCGGGCCGGAGCGGACGGCAGTTCGTCGAGCACGACGCGATTGTCGCCTACCCACTGGCGGTACGGCTTGCGGGACACGTAGTCGGCCTTGATCTCTTCGTCCTCGACGATGCGACCCTGCTCGAGGTCGACGAAGAAGATGCGTCCCGGCTGGAGGCGCCCCTTCTTGAGCACGTTCTCGGGCGCGACGTCGAGCACGCCGACTTCGGACGCCATGACGACGAAGCCGTCCTTCGTGACGAGCCAGCGCGAGGGACGCAGACCGTTGCGATCGAGGACTGCGCCGATCTTGCGGCCGTCGGTGAAGGCGATCGAAGCGGGGCCGTCCCAGGGCTCCATGAGGAACGAGTGGTACTCGTAGTAGGCGCGCAGCTCCTCGTCCATCTGTGCGTGATTCTCCCAGGCCTCCGGGATCATCATCAGAATGGCTTCGGGGAGCTCGCGGCCCGTGAGGCACAGGAACTCGAGGGCGTTGTCGAACTGCGCCGAGTCGCTCGCCTCCTCGCGGATGATCGGGTACAGCTTTGCGAGGTCGTCGCCGAACCTCTCCGAGCGCAGCGTGCCCTCGCGCGCCCGCATGTAGTTGCGGTTGCCGCGGACCGTGTTGATCTCGCCGTTGTGCGCGAGGTAGCGAAACGGCTGCGCGAGGTCCCAGGCGCCGAGGGTGTTGGTGCTGTAACGCGAGTGGACGAGCGCGAGCGCCGACTCCATGTCGGGATCGGAGAGGTCGCTGAAGAAGAGCTTCATCTGCCTCGTGCGCAGCAGGCCCGCGAACAGAAACGTCCGGCTCGACAGACTGAGCACGTAGTAGAAGCCGGGCTGTGCGACGGCGGCCTGCTCGAAGAGCCGGCGGATGACGTAGAGCTTGCGCTCGAAGGCGTCCGGATCGAGACCCTCGCCAGCGCCCACGAACACCTGGTGGATCGAGGGCATGCTCTCCTGCGCGACGCGGCCGATCTCCTGGGGATTGACGGGCACTTCGCGCCAGCCCAGGAACTGCTGTCCCCCGGAGGCGACCTTCTCCTCGAAAATCGCGCACTGGGCCTCGCGGACGGTCGGGTCCTGGCTGAGGAACAGGATGCCGGACGCGTACGCACCCTCGACCGGG
>JABSQW010000373.1 GCA_013215605.1 Myxococcales bacterium | reverse complement strand
CTGCTCGGCGCGCAGCCGTGCGATCTCCAGCTGCATCGCGATGGCGGATTCGCACGTGCGCCGCGGGTGATCGTCGACGGGCAGGGGCGCGCCCCAGAACGCCACGATCGCGTCGCCGATGTACTTGTCGAGCGTGCCGCGCGAATCGAAGATGATGTCCGTCATGGCCGTGAGGTACACGTTCATGAGCCGCGCCACGCTCTCCGCGCCGAGCCGTTCGGAAAGCGTCGTGAAGTCGCGCACGTCGCTGAACAGGATCGACAGATCGCGGCGCTCGCCGACGAGCTTGAAGCTCCCCTGGTTCTCCGTCAGCTCGTCTACGACTTCCGGCGGCACGTAGGTGGCGAACATCCGTCGTATGCGGCGACTGCCCGCCTCGACGGTGACACTCCGTGCGATTTCGAGCGCAACATAGACGACCACGAGCGACGCCAGCGGATACGCGAGGTTGATCCAGAGCCCGTAGCGCGTGAAGGCGAGAACGTTTCCGGCGAGCAGCGTACCGCCGATCGCGGCTGCGAAGAGAGCGGCGAGCGCTGCGCTTCCCAGGCGCGGCAGCGCGAGAATCAAGAGTCCTCCGATGGCGAAGATCAGCCCGAGCTCGGCGAAGATCATCCAGTCGTGACGGCGCAGCACCTCGCCCTCGAGGAGGTTGTCGACGATGTTCGCGTGCACCTCGACCCCGGGCGCAGACTTCCCGAACGGCGTCAGGTGGGAATCTCGCAGGCCCACCTCGGTGGGGCCGATCAGCGCGATCGCACCGTCGATGAGGTCCGTGGCGACGCGCCCGTGCACGATGTCCGTCGCCGACACGTGGGGGAACGTTCCGGGCGGCCCGCGGTAGTTGATGAGGATCTTGCCGCCCTCGTCGGTGGGGAAGACGCGGTTGCCCACACGGATCTCGGTCAGGCTCTCCGCATCGCCGTGGAGCTGGCTGCGCTTGCCCGTAGCGATCTCGTACACCCCGAGCGCGAGCGACATGTAGAACTCGTCCGAACAACGCGCGACGAGGGCCGCGCGTCGCAGCACACCGTCGGGATCGTTCACCGCCGAGAAGAAGCCGGCGCGCCGCGCGGCGCCCTGGATGAGGGGGATGTTCGCCTCGAGTCCCGTGCAGGTGAGGACCGGCGCGCGTGCGGGCGCCCGCGCCACGGAGAACTTCGAGCGGCGGATCGTGGACAGCGCGCGCGCGAGTGCCTCAGGGCTGTCGTCCTCGCCGCGGCCGGTGCGGAAGAAGTACCCGAGCACGGTCTTGCGCGAGTTGCGGATCGCATCCGCGAGACGCTGATCGGTGTCGGCGCCATCGAGCGTGCGGTCGAGGGTGGCGATCTGCGCGGCGAGCTCCGGCTCCTCGGCCGAGCGCGCCACGAGCGTCTCTCTGGCGAGGCGGATCGCCTCGAAGTCAGCCGACGTCTCGGGTTCGCTGAAGATGAAGTCGAGGCCGATGGCCACGGCGCCAGCGTTGCCGAGCTCGTCGATCAGCTGTGCGACGACGCCGCGCGACCACGGCCAACGGCCGATCTCGTCGATGCTCTTGGCGTCGACGGCCACGATGACGACCTTGCTCACCGGCGGCGTCGCACCGCGCACCCGGAAGCGCCAGTCGAGCAGCGCGTACTCGGTGCGGTCCAGGAGCCAGGGTCGCGCCGAGAACACGCCCACCATGAGGAGGAGGGCGACGAGGCCCGTGAGAGCGATGCGGGCGGAAGCGTTCATCCGTTCTCACGGCGCCCCGAGATCTGGAGCGGTGGAAGCCCGCCGATTCCCCATCAGCAACCTCTCATGGTTGGCTCGGCGCGTCGAGCGAGGGACCTTCGAAAACGAAAGGTTCGAGCGGCACTTCGATCGGGGGACCCTCGAAAATGAAAGGCGGGGGCGGTATCGACGACGGATCGATCTGGGCGGCGTCGACCGGACCTTCGATCACCGGCTCCAGCCCCGGCGGGATCGAAATCGGATTGGCCCCCGGGCCCGCCGCGACCGGCGGAGGCTCGACGAGCCAGTCCGCGACCCCCGGTGAGTCGCCGGAGCCGAACAGCATCGCCTGCACGGTGCCCTTCATGCTCTGCGGCGCGGGCTGCTTCACGGGTCTGAAGTTGCTCGGCACGGGGATCACCGCCTCGATGCGATCGACGAAGGCCTGCCGACAGAAATCCTGCGGGATATCCGATTTGCTGCCCCTCATGCCGATCAGCTGCATGAAGACGCCGCCCTCCCAGTTGCACCCGAGAGTGACGGCCTCACCCTTCTCGCGGCCGACGCGGCTCGTGAACGCCGTGCCCTTCACGCCCATGACGGCCGTCGGGGTGTGCATTTCTACGCGTGTGGTTCCGCCAAAGGCCTCGCCGACCCGCGTACGGATCTGCCCCTTGAGCTGACGAAGGATCGAGGGCTCGCGCGTGGCATCGGCGCCCACGACGAAGCTGTCGATCACGAGCTCCGTGTCCTCGCCGAGGGACAGCGTGGTGTCGTCGACGAGGACGACCTTGATCGCGGAGTCGAGGCCGGTGCGCACGGTGTCGCCGATCTCGATGTCCTGGTCGATTTGCGCGGCCTGCCAGGACAGCTGACCCGCGCGCAGGGTCTCGACGTGCCCCTCGACGCCCGCCACGAAGCCGACCGGCTCCGCGGACCCGGACAGCGCGAGGAACGCGGTGGTGACGAGCGCCACCGCGCCGCGTTCGAGTGCCGAGAATTGGGGTGCCTTCATGTCGATTCTCCGGTGACGCCTGCCACTGCTAGTACTGATAGGTGGCGAGCAGGCTCAGCTCGTGTCGCTGATAGTCGAAGGAATTCACGTTCGACGTGCGATCCGTCCAGACGTGGCTCAGCTCCAGGGTGAGGTGATCGGTCAGGGGGCGCAGGACCGCCGTGCGCAGCCTTCCGATGTGGTCCTCGCGGATTCCGACCGACGGGTCGACGAGGCTGGCGACGTCGTACTTGCGCCATTCGATGCGCCCGTCGAGGTTGAGGATCAGGCGCGCCGGCAGCGCGAGTGAGATCGTCAGCACCGGCACGTGGCCGCCCGAGCGGAACTGGCTGCCGTCCGAGTTCTCTTCGCGGAACCGGTAGCCGGCGCGCACCCAGCTCGACCCCCACAGCCAATCGGCAGGAAGCGAGTAGAAGAGGTCCGCACCGCCCCGGTTGATCTCGCCATCTCGATCGAACGCCGCCAGGGTGACGGGGATGAAGAACTCGCGCGACTCGTAGCGGAAGAACGCGCGTACGAACATTTCGTTCGAGATCTGGAACGACAGGCCCGGCTCGACGGCGTGCGTCTGACGAAACTGCGACCAGTCCGCCCAGGCGAACTCGAAGGTGTACCGGAGGTCGGCACTGATGGCGCTGGAGATCTGTTTGCGCGCCTGCGCCCAGGTGCGGTTCACCAGCTGATCGAAGATGCCGTGATCGGTGTAGAAGTGACTGTAGAGCGTCTGACCGATGCGCAGGCTCGCGTCGCGATCCCCGAACGCGTAGCTGCCGCCCACCTCGGCGATGCCGCGCCCGGCCTGCAGGCCCGACGAGACGAACGGGTCACTGTCGTTGGCGAGGTTGAGGTTCGAGTCGTAGCCCAAGCCCGCGCTGGCGTGGACTTCCCAGGGTTTCTCGAAGAGGGCGTCGAGGCGGGTCGCGTAGGTGGCCGCCGAACGCGCGAGGGGTGACCCCGGGAGCGTCGCCTCCGCGACCTCGAAGTGGGCCTTGGCGGCGTCGGGATCCCGCCTGGCGATCGCGATGATGCCGCGCCGGTACGCGACCTGTCCGGCGAGCGTCGGGTCGGCGGCGACGGCCTTCTCGAGTTCGGCATCCGCGAGGTCGAGCTCGCCGAGCTCCTGGTGGGCGACCGCCAGGAAGAGGTGGTTGAGAGCAGCGTCGGGCGAGCCTTCCAACGATTCTTTCAGGTGCTCGCGGGTGGCCGCCCAGTCGCCCTGGCGATAGCTCGCGAGTCCGAGGAAGTACTCGAGTCCGGGCGCCGTGGGGTCGACGGCCCGGAGCCTTTCGAGAACGCTGAGCGACGCAGCGGCGTCGCCCGAGACGAGAAGCGCCTGGGCGTAGAGAGCGAGGACGCGGGGCTCGTCGGGCGCCAGCTCCGCGGCGCGGGCGAGCTCCGCGACGGCGGCATCGATGTCCCCCTGGCGCAGCAGGTGGGCGCCGCGCTCGTAGTGGGGATCGGCCGGCCCGGCGACCTCCGGCCGATCCGCCGACGCGGGTCCGCCAGCGAGGAGCAGTGCCCCCAGCACGGCAATCCGCAGCCAGCGGTACGGCCCACCAGCCGACCCGTGCGACTCCCGGGGCTGTCGAAAGAAGTAGATCCGCTCCAATGGAACTCCGTCTGAGAAACCTGCGGCTGCGCCCCAGCGTCCCCCACAGACTATCGCGAACTCACCCCGCGGGCGGCCCGTCCCCCGGGGCGCGGCACGTCAACGCTCCGTGTCGGAAAAGAACCGGAGGGGTGCGACTTCCGCACGCACAACACCACCCAACACAGGCGATTCGTGCGCATCGGGGCGCGCGGTTTCGTCGAGCAGCTGAATGGAATGCGGCAGGAGACTCGGGTGCGAGGTATCGACAGGCGGGCAATCGGTGGATGGACTCGTTTCCGCGCGGGACGCTGGAGGTGGCTCGCCTTGGCGTGGGCGCTGGCAGCTCTCGCAACCAGCCCCGCGAGCGCCCTGCCCTCCGACTCGGCCATGCAGGATCTCGGGGACGCCCAATTCCTTCGACTCGACCCGGAGGACTTCGTCCTCGCGACGTTCACGGTCACGGCCACCGGCGAATTCACGGGCGCCCCCGGCCAGATTCTGACGTTCCAGTCGACGCTCGATCTCGAGGCGCCGGCGGGCACCGAAGCGGACTTTCAGGGCGCGTTGATGGCGATCACCAGCGTGCGCGTCGGGCCCAACGCCCAGTGCTCTCCCGGTGGCTTCTCGGACCGCTATCCGGTCACATTCGACTCGCTGAGCGTCGAAGGCGGAAGCGGTCTGTTCGTCACGGATCCCAAGGACCCGGGCTCGATCTGCAATCTCGAGGACACGGTGAACGGCCAGGACGTCCCGTTCGGGGCGGTCCAGTTCGTCGGCACGTCATTCGTCGACCACACGTTCAGCTTCGACATGGTGATCGACGAGCAGCTGCCGAATCTCACGCCGACGAGCCAGTTCTACGTCGTCAACGCGGTGTTCGCCGTCGTCCCGGAGCCGGGCAGCCTCGCCCTGCTGGGCCTCGGCCTCGCCAGCCTCGCCAGCCTCGCCCGCCGACGCCGCTAGGCGAGGCTACGCTTCTACGCGAGCACGCGGCAGGGGCCGGACGGCTTCTACCGCGCGCACTTCGCCCTACTCGATGTAGCCCAGCGCACGCAGGGCGTCCTCGTCGGCGCTCGAGAGCTGCGCGGCTTCACCGCTGCTCGCGGCATTGCTCTTTGCGAACTGCTCCTGGGCGGCAGCGTGAGAGCGCAGGTCATCGGCGACGATCGGCTGGCGGGTCATCTGATCGGCGTGCTCCGTCGGATCGCTCGCCATGTGGAAGAGCTCGACTTCCGGCAGTCCGCGCGGGTTGCCGGCGTTCGCCTCGATGAGCTTCCACTCCGCGGTGCGGATCGAGCGCAGCACGTTGCCCTCGTGGTCCTCTTCCGAGAACGCCATGCGGTCCTTCTCGGCGCGCCGGTCGAAGCCCAGCGCGAGGTCCGTGCCCTGCATGGCCTCGGGGATCTTCGCACCGGCGGCCGCGGCGAGGGTTGGCGCCACGTCGATCGTGCGGGCCACGTGGGCGCGTGCGTCGCTGCCGATTTCGGGCACGCCGCCCATGTTCTTCGCCCACTTCACGAGCAGCGGTACGCGGATCTGCTCGTCGTAGAGGGTCAAGCCGTGCCACCAACCGCCGTGTTCCTGGAACTCCTCGCCGTGGTCGGAGACGAGCGCGATGAGGGTGTCGTCGTAGAGCTTGTAGCTCTTCAGCTTGTCGATGAGCAGCTGGAACTGGGCGTCGAGGTACTCGATCTCGCCGCGGTAGAGGCGCTTCATCTCCTCGGCGCCCTCGGCGTCGGGATGCTGATTCGCGACGCGCGCTACCGCGCGCCCGTCGTACGGCTGCTCGAAGTACGGGTCGTGGGGATCCATGTAGTGGAGGAACAGGAAGAAGCGGGAGATGCGGTGGCGCCCGAGGAACTCCATGGCCACCTCGTTGACGCTCTCGGCGTTCTGGTAGAAGTCGCCGACGCTGTAGCCGCTCTTTACCTTGAACCAGACCGAGCGCCAGATGTTGTAGAGGATCAGCTTCGACGACGACTCCTCGGCGCCGATCAGATAGTCGGGCGCGAGGTAGTGGTACTCGTCGTAGCCCTGGCCGAAGCCGAAGCTCGGCGCGAGGTTGATGTTCGAGACGATGCCGCCCGTCGAGTAGCCGCGCCGTTTCAGGACTTCGGAGAGCAGGTCGACATCGCCCGGAAGCACCGACGGCTTCGCCATGGCGCCGTGGCTCGACGGCACCAGCGACGTCAGGATCGAGGCCGTGGCGGGCTTCGTCCACGACGCGTGGGAGAAAGCGTTGAAGATCGTGCCTCCGTCGTGGACGAGGCTGCAGAGTGCGGGCGTCTCGACGTTCTTCGCGCCGTAGCAGGAGAGGTGATCGGCGCGCAGCGTGTCGACCATCACGAGGATGACGTTCGGCGAGTTCGCGAGCTCGGTCGAGACCGGCGGGGCGATGCCCTCGGGGCGGTTGCCGCCGAGTACCGCGGCGGAGGCAAAGATCCCGATGCCGACGCTGACGAGCAGCGTCGACAAGGCGCGGCCGGGTCGAACGAGAGCGCCGAGGAACGTGTTGCGGAACGCCTTCGGCCCCGCGAAGAAGAGCGCGACCGCGATCACCACGGCCACGCCGAGCACGCCCACCAGCACCGGTGCCGGTGGCATCTGCTCGAGGTAGACGTCGCGCCGCAGGCGGAACAGGGTGATGGCGAGGGAGACCGGTACGAACGTCGCCAGCGTGGCGAGCGACGGCGCCCAGCCACGGATCTCTTCGAGATCCATGGGCAGTACGGCGAGCAGCGCGCCACCGAGCATGCCGAGACTGCCGAGCAGTGCCGCATAGACGAACGGACCGAACCAGAGCACCTGGGCCTCTTCGCCGAAGCCGCCGGCGGCGATCACCAGGGCCTCGGCCACGGCGATGGCGATGCCGGAGATCACACCAGCCCCGAGCCCGAGGCCCGCGGAGAGCCGCACGCGCGCGAACAGCGGCGGCAGGTCGGGCCGCCCCTCCGCGACGTCGTCTTCGTGATCGACCAGCGTTGCGGCGGCCTTGGCGGCCTCGTCGTAATCGACCTGCGCACCGTCGACGAGGCAATAGCTGGGTTTGTAGTTCGCGGGTCGGATCCACCAGAAGACGCCGCCGGCGAGGGTCAGCGCCTCGGCGGCCCAGAAGCCGAGCGCGGCCGAGACGATCGCGTTGGCGGGGCCGATCTGGTTGCCGAGCAGCACGTACTGGGCGGCTTCGCGGATGCCCTCCCCGGCGATGGTGAAGGGCGAGAGCACCGTGGCGAGGATCTGGATCGACGAGCCGAACGCGACGGGCCAGAACTCGGCCCGGCTGGCGCCGATGGCGAGCGCGGTGAAGTAGTACATTGCCGCCGTCGTAAAGTGGACGACGAACGAGAGCGCGAACGCGGTGACGACGAGGCCCCGCTTGTCGCGGTACGCCGCCGCCGAGCTCGAGATGCGCAGGATGATCCCCGCGAGTCGGGCCTTGCCGGGGATCGGCAGCTTCTCGAGGAGCCACTGGATGATTCCCGGATACCAGAGTACGAGCATCAGGCCGGTGATCAGCCCGATGCAGACGGGCACGGTGATGCTCGCGATCAGTCCCGCGTTCTCGCCGAAGATCTTGATTCCGAAGGGCAGAGCGACGAGGAAAGACAGGAAGATGCCCGAGAAGCCCATCACCTT
>JABSQW010000372.1 GCA_013215605.1 Myxococcales bacterium | reverse complement strand
TCTTGGCGATCGCTAATATGCTTGAGCCTATGAGAATTCTCTTTCAAAATTACCACGAAATCATTCCCTTTACACTTGCTTTCATCATCTATTAGTAAAGGGTTTTATAAGGGGGTTAAAAAGAGCGGATTTGGTATTACTTTAACGATCCAGGCTGGTGGAATATTCATGTTTTATTGGTGCGGGGGTACGCTGGAATATCATTAGTCTTGCTAGCAGGAGCGAGGATTTTACCTTTCTCCAAGAGAATTCGTGCTTTGGCGACTAGCTTACCAGTGCTGCTGGGACTACAGTTTGGCAGCATTCATATTAAAACCCCCCTGCATTTAGAAATACTTCATCCTTTAATTGGATTTTCGCTAGTATACGTTTCTTCAACCTTAGTACATCGTGTTTGGCGGACTATTTCCCCGTCAACTCTTGAGAGCGATTAAAACCCTCAGATTTAATGTTAAATTTTATTCCATCGGATTGACATAGCCACCATCATAGCTTTCGAACAAGGTTCAGTCGACGGTTGTTCAGAGAGCGATCTCGGCAGAGAGCAGCGAAGCGGTGCGCTGATTCTCTCAATCCACATCACCGAATAATCCAGTTACCTCGTTACCTTATGTTGTTGCCCAGTTATCTAAAAAGGTAACTACGGGAAACGCTGATGAGACAATGCTTTCAGGCAAGGCTTTTAACCTAGTTACCTTTTCAGTTGTCTATGGTAATCGAGTTGACCTCAATGATGGTAACTCGAAGGAAATCCGCGATCGCCACTCGATAAAATCCCGGCTCAAGTCCGTGATTGGGATCAACGAGTGGTCTTATCAGACACAAGATCGTCACAGAATCTTCAATTTGACAACATCTCAATACTTTAAGTTGAAAGTATCCTGAAAGCCCTGGATCAACAAAGTGAATTTATTCAACAACATAAATGGCATTTTCATCCGCAATTATATAATTGTTGCTCTTATCTTAATGTTTAGCCTTCTTGGACTGAGGGAAGTTTTCATCGTCTCAATTCATACTGGACAAGAAAGCCGCCTTGAAGGATATGGACAAGCTTTTCGTGTTGGGTTCGTTCAAGTTTTGTCAAATTGGCGATGAGGTTCAATCTATATTAAACTTATTCATGGAACAAGTTGGTCAAGGAGAAAAAATGAAATTCATACCTTCTAGTTTGATGCGGACAATAGTCGGTTTGTTATTTTTTTCTTTAAATTTATCGACTCAATCATCATTGAAAGTAATAGCACAAAGTAACTCTCCTAATTCAGATGATGGGACTGACACACTAGACCAAATGACTAGCTGGATTTGTTCTACTTCAGAAGATAAAATTCTGGTTGAAGCTAAAAACGATAATACCTGGAAATCAATTGTTGAACAAAACAAATGGAATTGCCAACCAGGTTTATCTGATACGTCAAAAGGGAATTTGAAATTTACTTGTGAACCAAGTGAGGACGGAATTATTAGTCTTGTAACAATTACCTGGTTAACAGGAAGTGATCAAAATCAACAGATGGGGAGATGGATACATGAATTGGCTGATGAATATAATATGATTTGTTCTATGGCTAAAGTTGAGCTTTGGGATAATAATATCTGAAATGAAAGTAACGAAGGGAAACCTTGATAAGACAATGCTTCCAGCCGATGTTCTTAACTCTAGTTACCTTTTCTAAAGTCTATGATAATCGAGTTGCCCTCGCGGTTGGTAACTGGGATGGGGTCTGAGATTTTCTCTGCGCACCGCTTCGCGGATCTCTGCCGAGATCGCCTCTTGGAAAGATCATTGATATTTCTTGGGTTGGGATGTAGGGACTAACCTCTTCAAATGCCTAAGTCTGTTGTGGCAGGGACAAAGACAATTCTTCACTTACTTCAATACATAAGGCATCAGCTTCTGGTTGATTCAACCTTAGTAATTTTTCTTGTATTTTAATGATCACACACCGATTTTCATCAGCTTGAGCGACTAATACCAAATCCGCTCTTGTTACCCCCCTTATGGGGTAAAATAGATAGATGTCTAAAAAAGCTCATCTTGAATCCTATTTAAGCAGCGACGAACTAAAAACTCGTTATTTATCAGCCAAGGACCTTGTAGAGTCACGACGCTGGCATTTACTTTGGTTAGTCTCCCTAGATTGGTCAATCAAAAAAGCGGCCCAAGTCATGGGCTACAATTACGACTATGCCAAGGAGATTGTCAAAAAATATAATAGTGGAGGAGAGCTAGGTATTGTTAATAGGCAAAAGAAAGGAAAAAGACGAGCTTATAACGCTTTATTAACTGATAGTCAACTATTAGACTTAAAAGAAGCTTTAAAAACTCCTCCAGAGGATGAGGGATTATGGACAGGGCCAAAAGTAGCGCGGTGGATAGAAAAGAAAACAGGTATCGAAAAGGTTTGGAATCAAAGAGGATGGGATTATTTAAAAAAGTGTCGTTACTCGATGCAAATCCCTCGGAGGAAACATAGAAAGGGAGACAAAGATGAACAAGCCGCATTTAAAGCTAATTTACCTCTAAAAGTCCAAGAACTTCAACGGGAAAATCCAAATGCTACCATTGAAGTCTGGTCATTTGATGAACATCGTTTGGGACTCAAGCCGATTATTCGACGGATCTGGTCCCCTATTGGAAAAAAACCCATAGCTTTGATTGAGCATCGTTATGAATGGCTTTATCTCTACGGCTTTGTTCATCCGAAAACCGGGAGAACTGAGTGGTTCATCATTCCCAGAGTTAATACTCAATGGTTTAATCAAGTTTTACAAGCGCTCGCTCAAGCAACCGGTGCTGGAAAAGACAAAATTATTCTTATCGTTTTAGATCAAGCTCGATGGCATACCAGTAAGCAATTAGAGATTCCAGAAGGCATTGTCTTACAGACTTTACCTCCTTACTCTCCTGAACTACAACCGGCAGAGCGACTATGGTGTTTAGCCGATGAGCCTTTAGTCAATCGAACTTTCGACGATTTAGACGAATTAGAAGAGATTTTAGCCAAAAGATGCTGTATTCTCTCTACCATGACTTCTGAAATCTCTGCTTTGACCAATTATCATTGGTGGCCTGACCCCGAACAGCTAGGGGAAGACAACCCAGTCTGTGCTTAATTATCAGTTTGAGGGGCGATCGCTTTGGACATAAGAGTGAATAAATATTCTTCGGCTGTCTCGCAGAGCGCGAGTGCTGCCGTACCCCTTTCTATCTGCTCTCTTAAGGGTTAAGCTTTACGATCGCACCAATTATTCTCTCTAGGATTTTTTATTGGCGATCGCTAATGGGCTTGAGCCTATAAGAACTATCTTTCAAAATTACCACGAAATCATTCCCTTTACACTTGCTTTCATCATCTATTAGTAAAGGGTTTTATAAGGGGGTTAAAAAGAGCGGATTTGGTAT
>JABSQW010000371.1 GCA_013215605.1 Myxococcales bacterium | reverse complement strand
TCGGGTGGGTCGACGCCCATTCCGGCGGGGCGCCGGCGCTCGCTCGCGCCATGTTGCGCCACAGCTCGGCGCTCTGCGTGGGGTCGAAGCCCGCGCGGGCCATCAACTCGAGACCGATGATGTCGGCCTCGCTCTCGTGACTGCGGCTGAAGGGGAGCAACACGCCGTACTGTGCGCCCACGCCCAGCGCCCCCAGCAGCAGCTGGCTGGACGCGGAGCCGTCGCCGAACGCAACGCTCGCCGTGGATAGGGCGAGGCTCGCCGCCGTGTTCTGGGAGGCTCGCTCGTTCGAGTGCGCCGCGAGCACGTGGCCCACCTCGTGGCCGAGGACCGCCGCGAGCTGGTCCTGGTTCTCCGCCACGGCCAGGAGGCCCGTGTACACGCCGATCTTGCGGGCCGGGAGCGCAAATGCGTTCGCGGCCTCGTCCTCGAAGACCACCACCTCCCAAGCGTCCCGCTGCCCGGCGGGCAGCGCGTCCGTGATCGCCCGGGCGACGCACGTCACGTAGCCGCTCGACCCGGCATCTCCAGAGATCGGCTTGTCGGCCCGGATCTGCTCGAAGGCCTGCAGGCCCAGCGTCTCCATCTGCGACGACGAGAACAGCAAGAGCTGCGAGCGGCCCGTGGGCGACGTCGCACAACCGACGCACGCGAGTAGCCCCAGGAACGGGAACCAAGACCGCATCGTCTCCCTCTCGCCCGCCCTCGGGCCTGCGGAAAAACGATCGCCGATCGCCACCCCAAAAGAAAGAGGACGGGTTGCCCGGTTGCCCGGACGACCCGTCCTCTGGATCGAAGCGACCCGAGGGCCGCGTCAGCTCTTGCGATTCCTCCGAACCGCAGCCGCAGCGAGCGACACGAGGCTCAGACCCACCGTGCCGATCCCGAGGAGCGGCAGCGCCGGAACCGTACCGTCATTGACCTGCTTTCCGAGGATAGTGACTTGGATGTTACCCGCGGCCGTGGGGCCGGTCCGGAAAACGAAACCGGCGGTGTCCACGTGGCCGAAGCCCGTTCCGTGGAATACCCAGGTCCCGTAGTCGTAGTTCGTCGAAATGTTCTGGGACGTAACCGTCTCCAGCAACACAACATTGGCAAGCTCGCAGATGAACGACGGAATCGCGTTGCACCATGTGCCACCGGAGGTCGTGTAGCCATCCACGTTGCCCCAGTTGATGGTGGAGGCCGTGCTCCCGGTGCCACTATGGCCCCCACTTGTGGAGGGACCTCGCAGGTTGAAGCTCCGGAAGTGGATGAAGCCGCCGGATAGCCCTGGAACGATCGTCGTCGCACCGCCCTGGGATTTGAAGACGAGCTTCACGAGAACGGGGTCGGCCCCCGAATCGTCGATCACACCGGTGCCCCCAACGGTCGTGGTCCGATATTCCGCAATCGGTGAGGTCTGGGTGTAGTGGAGCAGCTGGCGGTTGCGGACTTCGTACTTCTTGAGCGCCGCGTCTGCAGCCGGCGCCCCGACGAACGCAGCCAGGCCGGCGGCGATCAGGACGCGCTGGATGCGCGTGGAAGCGAGAAAGAGTCGATTCAGCACAGTGGTTTTTCTCCGGTCATTCGTTGATATTCCCCGCTGGCCTCGTCTGGACGACCTGGCGAGAGTGCCCGATTCACGTTCATATAATGCAATCTGCGTACCAGCGGCTCCGCGCGGATTTCTCAAGATTTTTCAATGGGTTGCACTTGACCCGTGAGTAGGACCTGCAGCCGGCTGGTGCAGAATCCCCCAGTTTTCTCACGGATCCGGCAGCTTGCCTGGCAAATCATTGTTTTCAATGACCAAAATTGATCCCGTCCCGGGTGGTGCAAAATGCCTCACTGCGATGCAATCCGCCCCAAGAGCGTCCGGGAGTAAAGCCCTCTAGAAACTCCGGGGGGGTCGCTCGAGCACACCGAAGCTCGCGAGCACCCGCAGGGCATCGAGCGTGATGCGCCCCCGCCACTCGAGCTCAGCGGCGGGCCCCGGCGGGGTCCAGCTGATCGGCCAGCCGCCGTCCTCCTGCTGCTTCGAGCGCAGGTCGTCGAGGTGAGCGCGGAGGCAATCTTCCGAAAAGAGGCTCGACCAGCGCGATTCGGGGTGCGTTGCGAAGTGCAGCGGCGTCAGACCGTACCGATCAACCGGCGCCTCGAGGATGAAGAAGTTCGCGGTCGGGATCGCTTCGGCGACGCGCTCGAACAGGCCGTCGATGGCGGGCGGATCGGGAACCT
>JABSQW010000370.1 GCA_013215605.1 Myxococcales bacterium | reverse complement strand
GGCATCCAGCAGGAACACGAGCGCCAGAACCGGGCTCAGGACGACGAAGTAGCGCTCGTACACGAGCGGGTTCAGGCAGCCGATCACCAGATAGCCGATCGCGAACAGAAACAGGCTGTCCGCCACCCGCTTCGCGGGTTCGCTGTCACCGCGACTTGGGCCAGTACGCCGCATCCCCCCACGAAGCCGCCAATGAACCAGCCGCAATGCGAGAACCGGAAGCAGAAGCTCCTGGCGCGCAAGGTGAAGGAGAACCTCACGGAGATTCTCCATGTACCCCGATGGGCTGCTCCCGACGTGGCTCGTGAACCCCATCGCCACCGAGAGCGTCTCGAAGAAGACCGCAGACGGCACGACCACGAGCGCCGATACGGCCACCGGTGCGAGCCAGCCGAGTGCCTGGCGACGCCGCTCCGACGGCGGAGCACCCCGCGCGAACCACACCGCGTCGAGGGCGAGAAGCATCACGAGCGCGAAATAAGCCGCGAAGAACGTGTGAAAGAGGGCGGCGAGGAGCGCCCCCACCGCGATGGCGTGCGCGGGCCCGCGAAGGCTGCGAAAGATCGTGAATCGATAATGGGCACCCAGCAGGGCGCCGACGAGAGCGACGACGAGCGGGTAGTAGCGCATCTCCCGCAGATGCAGGACCAGCGAAACGGAGAGGGCACACAGCGTGAAGAAGCAGGCCGCGAAGCTGCGCGCGCGGGCCGGGCGCTCGCGCAGAGCGGGCCAGACGGCCCACAGGAAGAGGACCATTGCGACCGCTCCCGCCATCGCAAAGGGCAGCCGCATCCGGAGCGTCTTCTCGTAGAGGTCGTCGGTGGCACCGGCCCACACCACGCCAGGAACCGCGAAATAGAAGTGCGCCCACGTCGTTCCGATGTAGGCATCGAGCGACTCCTTCACACCGAGCGCGATGTTGGGTCCGAACTCGTAGACGACGTTGCGGTCGCCGTGGACCTTTGGATACCCGTATTCGAGTATCCGCTCGGCGACGGCCGCGGTCTCGGATTCGTCCGACCAGAGCAGCGGGTACGAGAGATGGCGGAACAGAACGATGCCAAACAGCGCTGCAGAAACGACGAGCCACGCGGTGGCGCCGCCAGAGCCTGCGTGGGCGTGGCGCGAGGTCATGCGTCTCCCAGTCGATCCATCGGCCGGTCGAGCGGCGACCGAAGACACAGCGTACGGTATTCCATTCGAGAAATTGCGGGAAACCCGGATCGCGTTGGGCTTCTATCGATCGCCCGTCGCAGGAAAGGAATCCGTCACCACGCGGAAACGATGGAGAGACGCGGATTCTCGTCCTCTCGCGCGCGCGAACTCGATCACCGACCGCAAACGTGGAGTGTGGGTGCTCATCGCGAGCGGCCTCGTCGAAGCTCAGGCCCGCGAGCTCCCGAAGAGTCCCAGCGGGACGGGTCTGAAGCCCGGGAACACACCCGGAGGCGGATCACCCCCGAGATGGTGACCGATGACCTCGCAGAGCACGCTGCGGTAGTCGGTGGTGACCGCGAGGTCGCGACCCTCGTAGAGGTCGTTCGCGCGCAGACCCGGCGTGGCTCCGAAGAGCCCCCCCGCCACGCTGCGGCCCGCCACGAACATGACGCTACCGTGACCGTGGTCGGTACCCCCGCTCCCGTTGGGACGCACCGTGCGTCCGAACTCGGTCATCACCACCAGGGTGGGGTCGCGGTGGCCGAGGGAGGAGAAGATCGAAGCCATCGCATCGCCGAGGTCCTCGATCGAACGGGCCATGGGACCTTCGGCCGTTCCCTGGTGGCTGTGGGTGTCCCAACCCGAGCTCTCGAGCGCCACCGCTCGGACGGGTACGCCGGCCGCGTCGAGCTCGGCGAGATGGCGGGCGGCATCGACGAGCCCCGCGCGACCCGCTCG
Source organism: Myxococcales bacterium (assembly GCA_013215605.1). Classification (GTDB taxonomy): domain Bacteria; phylum Myxococcota_A; class UBA9160; order UBA9160; family SMWR01; genus JABSQW01. The sequence goes on along the minus strand of JABSQW010000370.1, from coordinate 795 downwards.
GCGCGGTCGACGACGCCGTCGCCTGGCAGTGGGCTCGACCCGGAGCGCCTTCATCTCCTCGACCGCGTCGAGTGCCCGACGACCCGCGGATTCCAGCGGGTCATCGCCACCCCCCGCGTACAGGGCCTCGAGGATTTGCCGCGCGGCGGGGCTCACGCGGGGAAGGCCGAAGTCGCGGGGATGGGCGATCGCGAACGACCCCGAGCCGCGCAGTGACAGCGGGAGCTCGGAGGCGAGGGCGAGCGATGCGAAGACGTTCGTCTTCGCGCTGCCCCGCAACGCGCGCGTCATCCAGCCGTCGAGCACGCGGGCATTCGCCGGCTCTCCGGCTTCCATGAAATCCTGGGCCTCGAAGTGGGAGCGCGTCGGGTGATGGGATCCCACGGCGTGAATCACGGCGAGATTCCCCTCGGCCGCGAGATCCTTCAGGGACACGAGCTTCGGGTGGAGACCCACCGGGCCCGCAAACGACAGCGCGTCGTCGAGCGCGAGCGATTCGCGAACACGCGCGTAGTGGGGGTCGCCGGCGGGCGGCGCGAGGTGGAGGCCATCGGCACCACCGCGCAGAAAGATGACGACGAGCAGCGGGTCGACGCCCCGCTGCGCGGACGACCGCGGGACGCCGGTGAACGCGCGGGCTACTCCGGCGTCGAGCCAGCCCATGGGTCCAGGAGTGAGCGCGGACGCCAGAAGCGAGAGTCCACCGGCTCGCAGCATCGCTCGGCGGGTCAGCGGCAGTGTGCCGTTCGGGTGCTCGCGCTCCGAGGAGTGCTGTCTTTGGAAATGTCGATTCAT
>JABSQW010000369.1 GCA_013215605.1 Myxococcales bacterium | reverse complement strand
TGGTACTTCCAGAGCGTCCTCGAGCTGTCGCGCCAGCGGCGCCCGACCCTGCCGGTCACGCTCCACGACGACATCGAACGCCTGGTCTCAGAGCTTCGCGAGTTCCTCGGCGTCTAGGCGCCTCTCGCCTCCAGCGCCTTGATTCGCTCGTCGAGCGGGGGGTGGCTCATGAACAGGCGGCTGATCCCGCCGCCGCCCGCGATCCCGAAGGCCGCCAGGGCGTCCGGCAGCGGCTCGGGCGAGCCGTCCTTGAGGCGTCGGAGGGCGGCTTTCATGGCGTCCTCCCCGGCCAGACGCGCGCCACCTTCGTCGGCGCGGAACTCGCGACGGCGCGAGAACCACATCACGATCGTACTCGCGAGAATGCCGAAGACGATCTGCGCGACGATCGACGTGATGTAGAACGCGGGGCCGACGCCGCGCTCGGTCTTGAAGACGAACCGATCGATGAAGAAACCGACGACGCGCGACAGGAAGATCACGAAGGTGTTCACGACGCCCTGGATGAGCGCCAGCGTCACCATGTCGCCGTTCGCGATGTGGCTCACCTCGTGGGCGAGCACCGCCTCGACCTCCTGGGCGCGCATGTTTCGCATCATGCCGGTGCTGACGGCGACCAGCGCGCTGTCTCGCCTCGCCCCGGTGGCGAACGCGTTGGGTGCGTCGGACTCGAAGATTGCGACCTCCGGCATGCCGATGCCGGCCGCCTGGGCCTGGTGACTCACGGTCTGCACGAGGAATTCTTCGACCTGTCCGCTGGGCTGATCGATGACGCGGGCGCTCATCATCCGCTTCGCAATCCACTTGGACATCGCGAGCGAGATCAGACTGCCGCCGAAGCCGAAGACCGCGGAGAAGACGAGCAGGTTCCCGAGGTCGAGGTTGACCCCCTGCTCGTCGAGCATGCTGCCGACGCCGAGAAGGTTGAGAACGATGCCGGCCACGATGAGCACGGCGATGTTCGTCAGGAGGAAGAGGAAGATTCGCGTCATGGATGATTACCTCGGGTCCCGGGAGCACCCGGAAGCTTATGAACGAATGCCTCCGGGTCAAGGAGGTCCCCGGGCCCCACAGCGCTGCCACGTTCCTCGAGGAGCGCGAACTCGGGGCCACCGAAGAGACTCCGCATCGCCATCCGCCCCACCGCCATCGAGAGGCCGTCGAACAAGCGGCTCTCGAAGCGCGACTGGTAGGCGGCCAACGCCTCGTCGAGAGCGCGCCGAGTGTAGAGGTGGCCCTGGGCGACCACCGCCTCGAGGGTCCCGAGCGCGGCGAGATCCCGCGTGGGATCTTCGCGAAAGATCAGCAGGTCGGCCGGCGCGCCGACCTGAACGGTGCCGAGCAGCGGCACGCCGAGGAACTCGCCCGCACCGCGCGTGGCCAACGCCCACACCGCTTCGGTCGGGATGCCCGCCTCGACGAGGAGGCGCAGCTCCTCGTGGAGACTCGCGCCGGGCACCACGAAGGGCGTCTGCACGTCCGTTCCGGCGTGCACTCGAACGCCTGCGGTGTACAGCGCGGCCACCCGCTGGAAGCGCAGCGCTCGGCCCTGCTCGATCGCTGCATAGCTCGCGGGTCCCATCGCCCGCAGGAACGGAAGGCCGTACTGCGGGTGCCAGACGACGTCGCGGTAGAAACGGGGGAGCAGTCTGCCCACCGGATCGTTGCGCTGCGTCTCGTAGTCCGCCATGGCGGCGAGCCGCTCGAACACCACGAGCGTCGGGGTGTGGGCGAGGTCGTCCTCGAGACTTGCACGCACCACCGCAGCGGTGCGCGCCGCCGCGCGTGCTTTGAACGAGAGCGCCTCCGCAGCGTCTGCTTCGCCAGTGAGGAGGTCGAAGCCCCCGAGGTGTTGCGTGTCCGAGAGGCGGGCTTCCTCGAAGCTGAGTCCGTCCGGAACGTGACCCACGACGTGCAGGCCGCGGCGAGCTGCAGCTTCCTTGACGCCCGCGAGCGCTTCGGCGGACATCCGCGAGTAGATCTTCACGCAGTCTACGCCGAGCAGGGCGAGCTCCTCGACGGCAGCGCGCGCCTGCACGGGATCCCTCGCAACGACCGAGTTTGGCCACACGGCCGGGTCGCCATCGATAAACGGCCCGCACGCCATCACACGCGGCCCGACGAGCGATCCCTCTTCGACGCGCCGTCTGAAGTCGAGACTCGTTCCGTCGATCGATCCGGTCTCGCGCACGCTCGTCACGCCATGGAGCAGGAACAGGAAGCCAAACAGGTCCGCCTGCGACAAGAGCTGCACCTCCGGGGGAAGGTGCACGTGCATGTCGACGAGGCCGGGCAGCATGTACGCACCGGCCCAGGGATGCGCTGCGGACTTCGCGCGCTCCTTCGGGGCCGTTCCAATCCTGCGAACGCGGTCGCCCCCCAGCACGACGCGTCGATTCGGCGTTCGACCGAGACCCGGATTCACGACGGTGACTCCGTCGATCACGATCTCGATGTCGCGGTCGAGGTCGGGCAGCGGCAGGGGCGCCTGCAGGCGCAGAGCCACCCAGCCAACGAACGTCGCGAGCAGAGCGAAGAAGACGATCCCGCACAGTGCGTAGAGGACGATTCGCCGGCGCATTCGCGGCCATTCTAACGACGTGCCGAACCCCGCGTCCGTTGCAGACACCGCGTGGGTCACGGTCTCCGTGACACAGAGTCGCGCTACGGATTGGCGAGGGGCGCGGGAGCCGCCGGCGGCGCGGAACGCGAGGCGGCGTTCACTACAGCGCCCGTCGCCCGCTCGAGGTGAGCGAGTCGCTCGAGGATGTCTCGCGTGCCGCGACCGCTGTTCGCCGAGAGCTTCCCGCCGTCGGCCTCCACCTTGTCCTGGCGAACCTCGACGTTGTAGAGGCGCTCGAGAATGGCGCTCACGTCCCACTGCGCGGCTTCGGGCGGCGGCGCGCTGGCGACCTCATCGAGTTTCTTCTGGGCTTTTCGCGCCTTGCTCTCGAGATCTCGGAGTCGACGCGACGCGGTGTCGATGCCCTTCTCGAGGGATTCGAGTTCGGATGCCGCCGACTCGGCCGCCGCGTTCTGCTGCGCCGCCGTCGCGGTGAGCTCGGCGACGAGGGCATCGGCGTCGATGCGCGCCTGCACGAGCGCCGCAAGCTCCGGCGGCGGCACAGCCGCCTCCGCGGAGACCTCGGCCTCCTTGGGTTCCCCGCCAAACACGGCCACCGCAGTCACTACCGCCATGGCGGCGAGGTACGGAAGTGCGTGGCGGTGAAAGACTTTTCGCAGAAGCCGCTTTTCGGCGGCCGAAAGCTGGATGTCCGGTTTTCCCATGGGCAGTCCATCGGCAGCTTCGGGACCGATCTAAACCGTCCGATCGGCGGGCGTTGCGGGTCAGCCGCACCGGGGAAAGCCCCGAGACACGCGCGGGCGGCACCCGGGCTACCGCGTTACGGTCGATCGGGCCCGACGGCGACGCCGGGAACCCGGCGGGTCCCGTGGGGCATCTCAACCCTGCATCGGGAACACGGAGACGACATGCTCATCCGGCAGGCGCCCCACATCTCCACGAGTGAGATCACCGACGAAGGCCTGGTTCTGCGCAGGCGCGAGTTCCTTCGCGGCGCCGCGGCCGCTGCGGGCGTGGCCGCGCTTCCGGCTGGCACGCGAGCAGCGGCCGAAGAGAATCACCCCCTCCTTCCGAACGTGAAGCCCGGCGCCTTCGGCACCGACGAGGAGCGGACGCGCTACTCGGACGCGATTTCGTACAACAACTTCTACGAGTTCGGATCGAGAAAGGGCGACCCCGCCCGCAACGCGGGAAGCCTCAAGACGAAGCCGTGGTCGATCGCCATCGAGGGCGAGGTCGACAAACCCGGTCGCATCGACCTCGAAGACCTCATCGCTCCCCACACTCTCGAGGAGCGCGTGTACCGCATGCGCTGCGTCGAGGCGTGGTCGATGGTCATTCCCTGGGTGGGTGTTCCCCTCGGCAAACTACTCGAACGATTCGCACCCACCTCGAAAGCGAAATACGTCGCGTTCCAGACCCTCCTCGACCCGAAGCAGATGCCGGGGCAGCGGCGCAACGTGCTCGACTGGCCGTACGTCGAGGGTCTGCGAATCGACGAGGCCGTACACCCGCTCACGATCCTGTCCGTCGGCATGTACGGGCGCGTGCTCCCGAATCAGAACGGCGCGCCGATCCGGCTGGTGGTGCCCTGGAAGTACGGCTTCAAGGGCATCAAGTCGATCGTGAAGATCGAGCTCACGGAGAAGCAACCGCCCACGAGCTGGAACCTGTCGGCCGGCTACGAGTACGGCTTCTACGCCAACGTGAACCCGAACGTCGACCACCCCCGGTGGAGCCAGAAGCGCGAGCGTCGCATCGGAGATTTCCTCAAGCGCGACACCCTACCCTTCAACGGCTACGCCGATCAGGTCTCCTCTCTGTACACGGGCATGGATCTGCGCAAATACTTCTGATCCATGGCCGTGGACGCGCGACGGAGTTCAAACCCGAAATCACGGGAGTGGTGGATGCAGGCGGCGGCGGTCAGCGTCGGCCTGCTGCCCATCGTCGGCGTGAGTGTCCGCGCGATGCTCGGTTCTCTCGGCGCGAACCCCATCGAGGAGATCACCCACGTCACCGGCGAATGGACGCTCCGCTGGCTCCTCGTCTCGCTCTCCATCACTCCACTGCGACAGCTCGGGGGGGTTCCCAGGATCGCGCCGCTGCGCCGGACGTTCGGCCTGCTCGCGTTCTTCTACAGCTGCCTGCACTTTCTGACGTGGCTGGCGCTCGACCACTTCTTCGACTGGCCGGAGATCTTCGAGGACATCCTGGAGAGGCGCTTCGTGACGGTCGGCTTCCTCGGATTCTTGATGATGCTGCCGCTCGCCGTGACGTCGACGAAGGCGATGATGCGACGCCTCGGTCGCCGCTGGAACACCCTCCACCGGCTCGCGTACACGGCCGCGATTTGCGGCGTGCTCCACTACATCTGGCTCGTGAAGGCCGACCT
>JABSQW010000037.1 GCA_013215605.1 Myxococcales bacterium | reverse complement strand
ATCGGCATGGGCGTACGTGGCCGCTGGCCCGACATGCTGAAACTCGAAAAATGGTTCTCGCGCATCGGGGCGATCGTCATCGTCGTCATCATGACCTACGACAGCAGCCAGCGGCCGGAGCTGCCGCTCGCCGAATTCCAGCAGAGCCTCGCCCCGGCGTTCTGGCTCGCGGTCGCCGCCGTCGTGCTGGGTCTCGGCGTTCCCGCGCTCTTCGGTCTCTCGACCCGCGACACCGTGACGATCGGTGTCGAGCTCGTCGTGAAGAACATCCTGCTCGGTGTCGTGCTCGCCCGGGAGTCGCTCGCCTTCGAAGCCATGGTCCCGATCTTAGTGTTCTCCCTCTTCCAGACGCCGATCGGCGTGCTGCTCCTCGTTGGGTGGCGCCTTCTGGCGCGCTACGGCCTCGTCACGGGCCCGCAGCCGCGCGGCGCCGCGGTCCCGCCCTAGGACTGCCGATAGCGCAGCTGGGTATGGACCTGGCGCACCCGGACCTGCTCGCGGCGCGCCGCCGGCGTCACCCGCTTCGTGTCCGACGGCAGGTGCTCCAGCACCTCCGCGAAGGGCACCACCCGGGTTTCCACCGTAGGCAGGTCGTCCGGGACCTCGTGGTAGGCCCAGCGCTGGCTCAGCATGCCGCGGGTGTGACCGGTCGTATCCAGCCAGTTGTTCACCCCGGGGTCGCGGTGCGCGATCACGTAGCGCACGGTTCCGTCCGCGTCCGCGGCGGCCTGCACGTTGTTCAGGCTCGTGACGGCGTTCGCGAAGTCAAAGGACTCGCCCCAGATGTTGCAGAGGTTGAAGCCGGTGTAGACGGGCGCCACGGGGATCTTCTGCTCGATGATGAGCGCCTCGTCCTCGCGCAGGTCGAAGACCCCCCCGGCGTAGATGTTCGTGGCCTGCCCGGCGCCCACGATCGCCGAGGGCGGGCTCGGCTGGATCGTCTCGTTCGACTCCGGGAAGGCGTAGTCCGTCTTCACGGGACTGTCGCCGTAACCGTCGAGAATCGTGGCGAAGAAGTCGTTCCAGAAGCGCATCTGGTGGTTCACGAGCGTGCCGACGCGACGCAGCTTCTCGGCCGCAGCCTCCGGCGAAATCGCCGACATCGGCGCACCGAGCTTGGCCAGGTTCACGATCTCGAGCTCGAGCGAGCGCTCCTTGGCCCAGTCGCCGAAGAGCTCGCGGCCGATCACGTAGCGGGCCAGCTGCTCCTTGCCGCCCGGCGAGGTGGTACGCGTGCACAGGAAGTTCCCGGTGTGGCCGACGGGCCGCTCGGGCGCCACCAGGATCTCGAAGCTGCCGTCGCTCCCGACCTGGAGGTCTTCGGTGTCGAGAGAGCCGGTGTTGTTCGTCACCTCGGGCACGAGCTCGGCGATGCCGCCGCTGTCTCCCGTGTAGTGGGTGACCGCCGTGAAGATCACGTAGAGCGGCGCACACGGATCCACCGCCGGCTCGCCCCGCCAGTGCCGGGTATCGAGCGCCCGGCCCCGGATGCGGTAGCTCTGGGCGCCGTCGATCGGCGCGCTCAGGTAGAGGTTGTCGGAGTTGTCCCAGGTCGACTTGTTGTGCGGCGGGATCGCGCGCTTGAAGTAGGGAAAGTCCGTGTCCTCGGCGAAGGCCCGCTCCACGGCGCCGCAGACGTAGCCCATCAGGTACCGGTAGCCCTCGGCAAGATTGCGATCGCTGGGCGGGGGCGGCTTCAGGGCCGGGTCGTCTATGGCGTCCCGCGCCGCCGCGAGGCTGGCGAGCATCTCGTCGAATGCGGCCTTGAGGTCGCCTTGCGCCTTGCTGTCCGGGTTCGTTCGCGTCATGGTGCCAGCCTACCCGATCCACGGAGGACCGCGGTGCTCAAGTTTCGCGCATTCGGCAGGGTTCAGAGAACCATCTGGCGCAGCTCCGTCGCCCTGCCGCGCAAGCTCCTGCTCTCGGGTCTCTTCGCCGGCATGCTCGTCTGGGGCGCGGTGAACGTGCTCTGCCTGAAACTCGACTCCCTCTTCTTCCCGGGCTGGCGCAAGCTGCAGGTGCGCCGGCCCATCTTCATCATCGCCCACCCCCGCAGTGGCACGACGCTCACCCACCGGCTCATGCTCGAGGACCCCGGGCGCTTCAGCTGCACGCGTACCTACGAGCTGCTCCTCCCCTCGATCCTGCAGAAGAAGCTGGTCCGCGCCCTCGGCCGCATCGATCGCAAGCTCCTGGGCGGAACGCTGCACCGGTGGGTGCGTTCGAAGGAGCAATCGGCCCTCGGCGAGCTTCAGGACATCCACCACTTCTCGCTGCTCGAACCCGAAGAGGACGAGTGGTTCTACTTCATGACCTTCGCCTCGGGCGTGAGCCTCTCGCTCTTTCCCTACGCGGAAGAGTTTCGGGACGTGATGACGTACGACTGCATGTCGCCCGATCTGCAGCGCGAGCACATGGCCTACTACGACGGCTGCCTGAAACGGCAGCTCTACCTCGACGGCGAGGACAAGGTCTTCTGCGGCAAGAACACGACGACGTTCATCCACAAGATCGGCGTGCTGGCCGAGATGTACCCCGACAGCCGCTTCGTCCACATCGTGCGCAACCCCTTCGAGGTGGCGCCCAGCCTGCTGAGCCTGCTGGCAACCACGTGGCGACAGCTCGGCTTCCCCGAGGAGGACGTGCGCGCCGGTTGCGACGCCATCCACCAGAAGAACATGGAGGCCTACGAGATCGCCTTCCAGATGCTCGATCGCCTCGATCCCAGCCGCTACATCATCCTCGACTACCGCGAGATCGCAGCCGCACCCAAGGCGACCATGCTGGCGACCTACCGGGCGCTCGGCCTGGAAGTGACCTCCGAGTACGAGAAGATCCTCGACGACCTGCAGGAAAAAGCCCGGGCGCACAAATCCGGCCACAGCTACGGCCTCGAAGAGTACGGGCTCACCGAAGAAGCCATTCGCGCCGCCGTCCCCACCGTCTTCGAGCGCTACCGGTTCGACTGACGGGAAGGCGCTCGTTTCCTCGACGCTGTGGCGTCGGCGTGCGAGGTCTCGAATTGGCCAGCAGCTTCGTTCTCGAAGACCGGGGCGCCCTCGCCACCTGGAGTGGGAGGCTCGTCCCCGTGCACATCCCGTAGCCGAAATCCGAGACGCCTTGATCGATGGGGTCAGGAATGAAAGTATCTGGCACTCTGTCGCGGGTTGTCGTTCGTCCGATGGGCGGATGGCATCGAGGCGCTGGGGAGCGAGCGACGGAACCGGAACTTGGCCGCGGAGGTGCATGAGATGATCGAGTACGACCCTTTCGACGACGTCATGAAAGTCGATCCGTTCCCGGTGTACGCGCGGCTGCGGGCCGAGAGTCCGGTCCACTACGTCGAGGCGTACGACACCTGGGCGCTCGCGCTCTTCGAGGACATCTGGAACGCGGGCCAGGACTCGGAGCTGTATCCCTCGCCCGGTCCGACGCTGGGCACCATCATCACGATAGACGAAGCCACCGACGCCCCTGCCCCGGAATCGGTCTTCGGCTTGAACCCGCCGTACCACACCCAGATCCGCAAGGCGGTGACGCGGCTGTACTCGCCGCGCGGCGTGGCCAAGCTCGAGAGCCACATCCGCGGCACGGTGAAGCGCTGTCTCGACGAGGCGCTGCCCACGGGCCGGCTCGACGTGATCGCCGACCTCGGCCTCCACGTCTCGGTGGAGGTGGCGTCGCTGCTGATCGGCCTGCCCCTGGAGGACTCGGACCACCTGGTCTCGATCGTGAGGCGCTTCTTCACGCGGATACCGGGCGTCGACGGCATGCCCCCGGATGCCATCGCCGCTTCGATGGAACTCAACGACTACCTGCTCGCGGCGGTGAAGAAGCGCCGCAAGGCGGGTGGGTTCGGGGAAGGCAAGGACGCGCTCGACCTCTACGCCGCGGTCGCGCCGCCCGACGGCTCCATGACCGACGAGCGGCTCGCGAGTCACATGCACATCCTGGTGGTGGGCGGGACGGAGACCCTGCCGAAGGTCTTTGCGGGCGGGCTCATTCAGCTCCACCGCCATCCCGACCAGCGGGCGGAACTCGTCGCCGACCCGAGCCTCATCCCGTCGGCCTTCCAGGAGATCGCGCGCTACGAGATGCCCACCCAGTTCCTCACGCGCGGCGTGTCGCGGGATCACGAGTTGCGGGGGCAGGCACTCAAGAAGGGGCAGGGAGTGATGTTCCTCTACCGCTCCGCCAACCGAGACGCCAACGAGTTCGAGGATCCGGACCGCTTCGACATCCACCGCAAAGCGCCGCGGATCCTGTCCTTCGGTCACGGCACCCACGTCTGCCTCGGCCAGCACGCGGCAAAGCTCGAGGCGAAGGTCCTCTACGAAGAACTCCTGTCGGTGGTGCCGGAGTACGACCTCGACGAGAGCGAGGTCGTCCCCGAGCGATCGGAGTTCGTGGCGGGCTACGTCTCGGTGCCGATCCGCTTTCGGCCGAGCGCCTAGACGGTCGGCCAGGCGGTTCGTCAGTCGCGCGTCCCGGCGGGAGGAACGGACTCGCCGTGCGGCAGGTCGTACTTGCGCCGCAAATCCCGCTGAACGGTCCGAGCATCGTAGACGATGGTTTCCCCGTCATCCGACAGCGATTGCACCTCCGCGGAGTCCACGAGGTAGATCGTGTACGAGAAACCGGGCAGCAACGTCGTGTAGACGCCGCCCCCGATCCAGGTTCCCGGCGACGTCACACACAGACCGTCTTCGACGGATCCCGCGCAGGTCGTCATGCCTGCCGCGTAGGTGCCCGGAACGGCCTGGGTGCCGGTCGTCGTCTCATCGGTGATGTTGTGGATCACGAAGTGATCGAAACCGGACTCCAGCGTCAGCTCGGCTGAACGCAGAAGGGTGTAGTCCGAGAGCCGCGCTCCCGTGGTGTTCGCGGGGACCTCGAAGCGAACCTGGTAGGTGTTCGGCGCGAGTTCGATCTCGCTGTAACCGACACAATGGGTTTCGAAGATCCCGCGGCATTCGTAGGGGCCATACGGCGTCCGACAGGCCGGGACGAACAGAAGAGACAGCAGCAGCCCCACCCCCAGGCACCTCGGACGCCAGAGCTTCGACCTCGTCATGGCTGGACTCCCTCTTGCACGAGCCCTCTACGGCATCGACGCGGAACCTTGCGACCCCGGCCCTCCCGGGGCCCACTCACATGGAGCGCTTCGGATCGAGCGAGTGCTCGACCCCGCGGACCATGCTGTCCTGGGAGAAGGTAGCCACCAGGCGCCCATCTTCGGTGAAGACACTCCCACTGCCGTGGACCCGCCCTCGCCCGGCGTAGCTCGACTGCTGGCTGACCAGCAGCCACTCGCCCACGTCGAAGCGCTCGTGGAAGTGGGCGGTGTGGGCGATCACACCGGTCGACACGGTGTGGTGTGCGTCACCGATGTTCACCGTGTCGCCGTGGGGCCGCATCGAGAGGGCGATGAGCAGGCCGGGCTCGCACCAGGCGAGGATCGCCTGGTTGACGGCGACGGAGTCGAAGGATCTCGCGTGGCGCAGCCAGAAGTGCAGCGCGGGCGAGCCATCGGCTGCGGTGGCCTTGGGGTCGTCGAAGGTACGGATCTCGGTGTCGGGGTAGACGAAGCTTCCGGGATCGGTCGTGAGGGCGTCGGGGCGGGGGACTTCCGGGAGACCGGAAGCGTGACGGATCAGATCGGGCTCGTCGGTATTCAAGAGCACGAGGCCCCGGGAGAGCAGCCGGTCGCCCTGGTAGGCGGTGAACGTCTCGCTCCCCCAGGCCCGACCCGCGTGCAGCGACTCGCGCTGCAACTCCATGGACTCCGTGTAGCGGCCGGCCCGCGCGAAGATCGCGTGGATGGACTTGACTTCCTTGGTCCCCTCCACCGCGTGGTCGGACGCCATGATCATCTGGGCCATGATCTGGCCGCTGAAGACCACGTTGCGGGCCTCGGGATCCTCCGCGGGGTGGTTGACCCGGTAACGTCCCTCCGAGGTTTCTTCCACCTGCAATACGCTGGGCAGTTCGTCCACCGACATCGGCACCTCCCGGTCTCGAAGGTTTGAGTCGAGCAGTCTACGCCGCCGACGGGGCGAGGTGCGGGAGGACCTCGGCCTCGAAGAGGCGCAGGCTCTCCCAGGCGAGCGCGGGCTCGATGCCGCCCATCAACGGGTGGAGCATGAGATGGCCGTCGCGTTCCGCGAGAGCGAGGCACTCCTCGGGCGTCACGACTGCGTACTGACCACTGTCGCGCAGCTGTTTCCAGCTCTCGGCGCCGGGCACCGCCCAGTCCGACACCACCCCATCCTCCTGCCAGGCCATGTACGTCATGGCGTCGTACTCCGCGTTGGGGCCGATCTGGTTCCAGGTGCTCTCCGGATCCTCGGCCAACATCACGAAGCCCGGCGCGGCGGGCCGGTCGGGACCGTGCCGCTCGCGAAACTCATCCGCCGAGGTGCAGCCGTTCACCTCGGCGCCCGCGTAGCCGACCCGCTCGCACTCGTCGAAGTAGGCGCTGATGACGTCGGGGTTGGACACCGCGGGGCTGAAGCGGCAGTGCAGCCGCGCCGCCCGGCGCGCGCCGGCCCGGGTCTTGCCCCCGACGAAGATCTCCGGGCCGCCGGGAGTCGGCGGCGGCGGCGTGACGAGCACCTCGCGTCCGCGCCACTCGAAGGGTTTGCCCGTCCACGCGGAGCGCAGCACGGCGACGCACTCTTCGAGCAGCGGTCCGCGCTCGCGACGGTCGACCCCCGCCATCTCGAACTCGGCCCGGCGATAGCCCGCACCGAGCACCACCGACAGGCGACCCGGGGCGAGACAGTCGACGCTGGCGAGCTGCTCGGCGAGCCGCACCGGGTCGTGAAGCGGTACCAGCGCCGCCGCGATGGACACCTTGGGCCGACGGGTGCAGGCGAGCACGGCCGCGGCCAGGGTGATCGGCGCCGAGGTGAACCCCGCCGGGTCGCCGTGGTGCTCCGAGAGAGTGACCGCGTCGAGGCCCACGCGATCGCCCCACCTCACCATCTCGAGCATGGCCCGGTGCTGGTCGGCGAAGCTCGTCTGCGCGAACGGCGGGACCCGCAGGTCGAAGCGCATCGAGAGTCGGGTCATGGGTGGCTCCTGGTTTGCCCGTCGAAGCAGTATGCACCAGCCGCGAATGAAGAGATCCGCGGCGTGCTAAAACTCGGGGTGAAATTGACCAGGAGTCCGCCGATGACCGACCTTCCCATGAAAGGCATACGCGTCCTCGAAGTCGCCCAGTTCACCTTCACCCCGGCAGCGGGTGGAATCCTCGCCGACTGGGGGGCCGACGTGATCAAGATCGAGCACCCCGTGTCCGGCGACGCCCAGCGCGGCCTCCAACTCGGCGCCGCCACCACCGGCGCCGGCGGCTCGTTCAGTCCGATCATGGAGCACCCCAACCGCGGCAAGCGCAGCCTCGGCCTGGCGCTGAATCACGAGCAGGGCATCGAGATCCTCTACGAGTTGGCGAAAGACAGCGATGTCTTCCTCACCAACTTCCTCCCCGATGCCCGCGAGAAGCTGAAGATCGAGGTCGAGGATATTCGGAAGGTCAACCCGAAGATCATCTACGTGCGCGGGACGGCCCACGGCGTCAGGGGCCCCGAGGCGTGGAAGGGCGGCTACGACGGCAGCGTCTTCTGGAACCGCATGGGTCCCGCCTGGGCGACCACCCCGCCCGACGCGCCGCGCACGATCGGCATGCCCGCGGGCGCCTTCGGGGATTCCATGGGAGCCATGACCATCGCGGGCGGCATCTCCGGCGCCCTGTTCTCCCGCGAACGCACNGGNGAGCCGTCGATCGTCGACGTCTCGCTNATGAGTGTGGGGGCGTGGGCNATGGCGTACTCGGTNAACATCGCATTGACGGTGGGCGACGTGCCCCCGCCGCCGCCGTTCTCAGCGAGCGGGGTCGCGGCCATGAACCCGGTGGCGGGAAACTTCGAGACGTCCGACGGGCGTTGGATCAACCTCACGATGCTCCAGCCGGGACGCTACTGGACCGACTTCTGCCAGCACATCGAGCGCGAGGATCTCATCGAGGACGAGCGCTTCAACACCGTCGAGAAGTTGATGAGCAACGCGGCCGAGGGGGCTGAGATCGTCGCCGAGGTGTTCAAGAAGCACACGTTCGCCGAGTGGAAGGACAAGCTGAAGACCCTCGAGGGCCAATGGTCCCCGGTGCAGACCGTGGTGGAGGTCGCCAACGATCCGCAGCTGCGCGCCAACGGCTACATCGCCCAGGTCGAGGACGCCGAGGGCAACGACCGCGAGCTGGTCCTCAACCCCGTCCAGTTCGACGAGACGCCTCCCGTCATCAGCCGCGCCCCGCTGTTCGCCGAGCACACCGACGAAATCCTCCGGGAGCTGGGCCGCGACACCGAGCAACTCCTGCAGCTCAAGATCGACGGAGTCGTCACCTAGGCGGCGAGCTTGTAGTATGCGCAGCGGCGCCCGCGGCAGGTCCCCGCCGAACCCTGCGCCCACTCCATGAGGTCCGATTCATGAGCTTCGAGATCGACCTGGCGGGCCGAACCGCCCTGGTGACGGGGGCGGGCCAGCACATCGGCCGCGCCATCGCCTGCGCTCTGGCGCGCGCGGGCGCCAAGGTCGTCGTCAACGACATCGTGGCGGAACGCGCGAACTCGGTGGTCAAGGAGATCGAGGAGGCGGGCGGCCAGGGCCTCGCCGCGCTCTTCGACGTGACGGACCCACAAGGGGTCCACAGCAGCATCGACTCCCTCGCCCCCGACATCCTGGTGAACAACGTCGGAAACACCGGGGCGGGCAACCCCCCGGGCCAGGCCACGTTCGACACGTCGCACTTCGTGAAGTCCGACCCGGCGTCGTGGGACGCGCTCTTCGGCGTCAACCTGTTCGGCGTCATGCACTGCACCCGCGCGGCGCTTCCCGCCATGATCGAGCGCAGCTGGGGGCGCGTCATCACCATCATCTCCGACGCGGCGCGCGTACCCGAGCGGGGCATGGCCGCCTACGCGGCCGCGAAAGCCGGCGCTGCGGGATTCTCCCGCGCCCTGGCCTCCGAGGTGGGTCGCTCCGGGGTAACGGTCAACTGCGTCTCCCTGGGCACGATCCAGTCCGAGCACGTCCAGCCGGGTCGGAACGACGAGCGGTACCGGAAGATCCTCAAGCCGTACCTCGTCCCGCGCCTGGGTCAGCCCAGCGACCCGGCGTCCCTGGTCGTCTTCCTCGCGAGCGGCTACGCGGATTGGATCACCGGCCAGACGTACCCCGTCAACGGTGGCTACTCGCCCTCGCTGTAGCCCGGCGTCGCGGAGTCGGGGCCACGCGTGCAGCGATCTTCTGGCAACATGGCCGGCATGACGCATTCATCGACGGCGACCGCGTGATGGCACTCCAACCCCTTCAGGGCCTCCGGGTATTGGACCTGACCTTTCTGCCGCCCGGTGGCTACTGCACCGTGCAACTCGCCGACCTCGGAGCGGAGGTCGTCCGCGTCGAGTCGCCCGGCCTGGCGGGACAGCCGAGCCTGGTGATCGGAGAGGTGGGCCTCAGCCGTGGCAAGCGGAGTGTGACCCTGGACCTGCGGCACGAGCAGGGCAACGACGTGTTGCGCCGGCTGGTCCTGGCCTCGGACGTGCTCGTCGAGAACATGATGCCGGGCCGCATGGAGGCGCGTGGGTTCGGCTATCCGCAGGCTCGCGACGCCGGCTCGCAGATCATCTGGTGTTCGATCACCGGCTTCGGACAGGACGGCCCCTATGCCGACCGGGCGGGCCACGATCTCTCCTACGCGGGCCACGCCGGCCTGCTCGCCGCGGTCGCACGCGACCTGCCCTGGCATCCGGCGGCCATGCTGTCGGTGCCCATCGGCGCGATGCTGGCCACGACGGGCATTCTGGCCGCGCTCGCGGAGCGGGAGCGAAGCGGAAACGGCTGCCAGCTGGACATCAGCCTGGCCGACGCGTCCACCTGGCTGCTGGCGGGAAACTCGCGTGCGCTGACCGACCAGCCCCTGGTCATTCCGGAGGGTCCGGATCGGCGCATGTACGCCTGCGCGGATGGCCGCTTCATCAGCGTGGCCGCCGCAGAGCCGCGCACCTGGGCCGCGCTGTGCAAGGCGCTCGATACGCCGGATCTCGCGGAAAAGCTGGGCGCGGCGGGAGACGACGCAGCCCGGGTCACGGAACGCCTGGCGGCGGTCTTCGGCGAACGCCCGGCCGCGGAGTGGATGGAGTTGCTGGGCCCCGCCGGCGCGGCGGTGAACCCGGTCAACCGGGGGCGCGAGGTCGTCGACGATCCCCACAATCGGGCGCGGGGGGCGACCGTCGAGGTCGCGGGCACTACCGTCGCCGCCAACCCGATTCGGGTCTGCGGACCGGAAGGCAGCCAGTCGTCCACCGCGGCGGATGAGCCGCCGGTCGTCGGCCAGCACACCGACGAGGTCCTGGCCGCGGCGGGATTCACCGCGGAAGAGATCGATCAGCTGCACAGCGACCAGGTCGTGTGAGGCGCCGCCGCTAGCGCCACCGACGAGGGGGCGAAGCCCGACCTCGCCTCGATCCCCCAGCCGCCGTCCCGAGCCGTCACGATATACCGAGAATCAAATTGGGCGAGTGCCTAGCCGTCCGCGCGGTAGCCTGCAATCGGCTCGCCGTGGACCCTTGACGGCCCCGAATGGATCACCTCGCGTTTCTCCCACCCACCGTGATCCCACCCCGGCTTCGCTGAAGCGAAACGCGCCGGCTGTCCCAACGCCGCAACGGGCTGGCTCTGGGAAGCACTGAAATTGCGGTACGCCATGCGCAACTTCGGCGGCACCGGCAACAGGAACGCAAGTGCCCGACCCGGTGCGATTAGATTTGCACTGGTTCATTTATGGGACTATTTTCCCAAATATGGCAAATCCGCCTTCCCGGCCCGTTCGCTCCGCGATTCGGAGTGTGCTCCGGCCACTCGTCCGAATCCTGCTGCGCAACGGCACACCGTTTGGCGTCTTCGAGGAGTGCGCCCGGGAGGTCTACGTCGAGGTCGCGGCGAAGGATTTCGCACTGCCCAAGAAGAAATCGAGTGTCTCGCGAGTCTCGGTGCTCACCGGTCTGCACCGCAAGGAGGTGAGTCGCTTGCTGAAGCGCTCCGCCCGCACCGAGGACACGGAGGGCGCAGGCGACACTGTCAGGGGGGTCGAGCACTACCACCGGGGAGCCCGCGTGATCTCGGCCTGGGCGCGCGAGAAGCGGTATCACGACGCGAGCGGACGGCCCCGGGTACTCCCCTTCGAGGGTCGCGGCGCGACGTTCAGCGACCTGGTTCGGCGCTTCTCGGGCGACATCCCACCCCGCGCCATGCTCGACGAGTTCCAGCGCGTCGGTGCCGTGAAGTCCACCCGAGACGGTCGCCTGCGACTGATGACACGGGTCTTCATCCCGCGTTCGGACGAAGACGACGGGTTCGGCGTTCTCGAGAGCGACGCCGCCGACCTCATCTCGGCGATCGATCACAACCTCACGCACCCGCCCGAAGAGGCCTTCATCCAGCGGCGCGTGGCCTACGACCGCCTCGTCGAGGAGAGCCTCCCGGCTCTTCGCGAGCGCGCCGCACGCCGCGGGCAGGCACTGCTCGAAGACTTCGATCGACAGATGGCCCGCAGCGACCGCGATGCGAATCCGAGTGCAAAGGGATCCGGGCGACACCGCGCTGTCGTGGGCATCTACTACTACGAGCATCCGGTCGAGGAGAAATGACATGCGACGGTTCACCCCCCTCTTCTTCATCTGTGTTTTCCTGGCGTGCGGAAACGGAGGATCCAACTTCGCGAGCGGAGGGGTCGGCGGGAGCGGCATCACACAGGGAGCGATCACCTCGATCGGAAGCATCGTGGTGAACGACGTCCGCTGGTCGATCGACAGCGCGTCCCTGAGCGACGACGGCGCCATGGCGAGTCCCGGGGATTTCCAGGTCGGGATGGTCGTGACCATCGAGGGCACGCGCACCGGGGCCACTGGCGAGGCGACGTCCGTCGAGGCCGACGACGCCATCGAAGGCCCGGTGGATTCGATCACTTCGATGGACGCGGACACCAAGGAGCTCACCATTCTCGGCCAGAGCGTGCTCGTAGACCGAGTGGACACCCTCTTCGACGATTCGTCTCCCGGCTTCGACTTCGACACGATCGCCGTGGACGACATCGTCGAAGTGCACGGATTCATTGGTGCCTCCATCGTCGCGACACGCGTCGAGCGAATAGGCACCTTCACGGGCGAAAAGACGGAGATCGAGGTCAAGGGCAGCGTGTTGAACCTGGACCTGGGCTCCGGGACCTTCTCGATCGGAAGCCTGACCGTGAACTACGATCCGGACGGCGTGGGGACCGATCTCGACGACATGCCCGGCGGCCAGGTCGCGAACGGAGACCTCGTCGAGGTGCACGGAACGCTCCTGCCCGGTGGCGAGGTCAGTGCCGACAGCACCTTCAACGTCTGCATCCACGACTGCAGTATCGAGCTCGAGGGCCCCTTCGAAGGCGACGCGGAGGACTTCGAGATCGAGGGGCTCGTGGGCAACTTCGCGAGTCTGGCGGACTTCGAGGTGGCGGGTCAGCCCGTCGACGCCTCGGGGACGGTCGAGTTCGAGCCGGCCAGTCTCGAGTTCTCCATCGCCGATGACCTGCGGGTCGAGGCCGAAGGCCGTCTCGTGGACGGCGTCGTCATCGCCACCGAGCTGAAGCTGCGCTCGGGCCGGTCGCGCATCCGCGCGGAGATCAAGGACGCGGCAGACATCGATGTCGGCGCGGGCACGCTGCTGCTCCTGGGCGTCTCCCTCGAGGTCACGGCGGGCACCAAGCTCGAAGACGACGTCCACAGCGTCGTGGACTTCGGTCTCGACGACCTCTCGGCCGGCGACTTCCTCGCGGTGCGGGGCGTGGCGAACGGGACGGGCGTGACGCTCTCCGAGTTGAAGCGCAAGTCCACCGGCGACGTTCGCGTCCGCGGCAGCGTCGAAGCGTTCGACGACGTCGCGGGGACCTTCACGATCCTCGGGGTCGACCTCACGACCGACGGATCCACCAGCTTCGGCGGCTTCCCGGCGCCCGGGGTCTCGACCGAAGCGGAGTTCTACGCGTTCCTGATGGTCAACCCCGGCGCGACGATCTCCGCGAAGGACAAGGAGGACGGCAACGAGACCAGCTTCGACTTCGCGGACGACGTGGAGTTCGAGGACTGAGCCGACGCGCCGTCAACCCGGGTGCTCCGTACGCCGATGAGTCGCGAGTGAACCCTCGCCGCGCCCTGCTCCCGACCCGACCCACGCCGTCCCGCAGCCCGGGGCAGCCCGAGCCCGCAGCGGCGCACCAGGATCGCGTGCTGCACTTCGGACTGGAACGCACGCGCCGCCAGTTGCTGCGCGACGGACTTCTGGGTATGGGCCTGCTGGCCGCGGGGCCGCTGGTCACGAACTGCGGGCATTCCGGCGGCCGGCGTCGAGCATCCAACATCGCGAACCTCGGCCCCCTCGGCGCCGCCGACGAGAACGGTCTGCGCCTGCCCGCGGGCTTCCGCTCGCGCATCGTGGCGCGCAGCACGCGGCTTCCGCTGCCGACGAGCGCCTACCCGTGGCACGCCTCGCCCGATGGCGGCGCCGTCTTCCCCACGTCGGACGGCGGCTGGGTGTACGTCTCCAACGCCGAGGTCAGGGGCGACGGCGGTGCCGGTGCGCTGCGCTTCGCCGGGGATGCGACGCTGGTCGACGCCTACCCGGTGCTCCGCGGCACCTCGAAAAATTGCGCCGGCGGCCCCACGCCGTGGGGGACGTGGCTCTCCTGCGAAGAGACCGACACCGGCCGCGTCCACGAATGCGACCCTCTCGGTCGGATTCCGGCGGTGGTGCGACCCTCCCTCGGCGTCTTCAAGCACGAGGCGGCGGCCGTGGATCCCCAGACCCATGCCATCTACATGACCGAGGACCAGCCCGACGGAAACTTCTACCGCTTTGTCCCGCAGGCGTTGCGGAGCGACGGACGATCGGACCTGACGAACGGCAGGCTCGAAGTCGCCCAGGTGTTGGAAGACCTCGTGGGCCCCGTGGCGTGGCACCCGCTGCCCGACGCCTCGGCGCTCCGGCGCGAGACGCGCCACCAGGTGGACGCCGCCACGGCGTTCAACGGCGGCGAGGGCATCTTCGCCTCCGAGGATGTCGTGCACTTCGCGACCAAGGGCGACGATCGAGTCTGGAAGTACGACCTGCGCGCCCAGAGGCTGACGATCGCCTACGACGCCGCCCAGTACGCCAATCCGACACTGAAAGGCGTCGACAATGTCGTCACCTCGGACGGCGGCGATGTGCTCGTGGCCGAGGACAAGGGAAACCTCGAGATCGTCGCACTCACCCCCGGCGGTGCCGTGCTTCCGGTCGTCCAGATCGTGGGACACGACGATTCCGAGGTCACCGGTCCCGCCTTCGACCCCTCGGGCAGCCGCCTGTACTTCAGCTCCCAGAAGGGCGCCGCCGGCTCGGCCGACGACGGCACCACCTTCGAAGTCACCGGCCCCTTCCACATCTGACCCTGCGCCGCGTGCTCGAAGGCCTGGCCGCGGAGCTCTCGAGCGAGAGCTTCGGCCCGGCTAGCCCGCGCTCTGCGCCTTGATGCGCGCCCAGCGGAACGGCGAGAGCATCTGCGCCCACCAGGTCATCGGGAAGTGGTCCAGGTTGGCGATCCCGATGTCCGCGGGCGGCGTTCGGTCGGCCGGCAGGAAGCGCGTGCCGAAGACGATGTCCCAGACGATCAGGGTCTGGCCGTAGTTGGTGTTCGACTCGCGCTCGAGCCGGGAGTGATGCCAGCGGTGGAGCTCGGCCATGCTGAAGATCCAGTTGAGCGGTCCGCAGCGCACCTTCATGTTCGCGTGCTGAGCGATTCCGTGGATCGTCGACGCCAGGATGAAGAGCGAGAACACTTGTTCGTGCGCGCCGAGGGCGACCAGCGGAATGACGAGGCCGGCGTTGTTGAATGCGATGTCGACGACGTGAAATCGAGCGGCGTTCAGCCAGTAGAGCCGCGGTGCGCTGTGGTGGGTCGCGTGGAAGCGCCACATGAAGTCGGTGGTGTGCTGAAGGCGGTGCACCCAGTAGGTGAAGAACTCGACGACCACCAGCGCCAGCGCCAGCTGCGCGGCCAGGTGCCAGTGATTGGGCCAGAGCGGCGAGTCCACGTACCGGCTGAGCCAGCCCCCGATCAGGATTCCGACGAAACCGGTGAAGACCCCGGACACCTGGCCCGTGGCGATGACCGAACCGAACCAGGCCGCGTCGGTCCCGACGTCGCCGTGGTTGCGGTTCCAGTCCGGCACGTGGGGGTAGATTCGCTCGCCGGCGATGACGAGGAGGTACGCCAGTGCTCCGGGAATCGCGAAGGCGAGCAGCGGATTCGCGCCGCGGTCGAGCATCGCGATGGCGATCCCGCACATCCCGAACATCAGGACGGGGAAGATCGTCCAGGCAAAGAGCTTCTCGCCGGGTCGGCTCGGTGCTTCCGCGGGTGCGCTGGCGGTGGTGGTGGTACTGGCGTTCGCCATGGCGCGGTCTCCAGGCTCGTGCTCGACTCCGAGGGTAGCTGCTGAAATCGATCCCAACCCCCGATACATTCCGGGGGTCATGAGAGTTGCAGTCGTAGGCGCCACCGGGCAGGTGGGCGGGGTCATGCGCAAGCTCCTCGCCGAACGGGCCTTTCCGGTGGATGAAATCCGCTACTTCTCGTCGAGTCGCTCGGCCGGGAGCGTGCTCGATTGGCAGGGCGCGGAAGTCGTCGTCGAGGACGCGGCGGGAGCGGACTGGTCGGGCATCGACGTCGCGCTCCTGAGCGCCGGCAAGACCTCCTCCCTCGCGTACAGCCCGGCCATCGCCGCCGCGGGAGCCATCGTCGTCGACAATTCGTCGGCCTGGCGCATGGACCCCGAGGTCCCGCTGGTCGTTCCCGAAGTGAACGCCGACAGCCTCGACGACATCCCGAAGGGAATCGTCGCCAACCCGAACTGCACCACCATGGTGGCCATGCCGGCGCTGAAGGCGCTTCACGACGCGGCCGGCCTGGAGGCGCTGATCGTGAGCACCTATCAGTCCGTTTCCGGCGCGGGGCTCAGCGGCGTCGACGAACTCGAAACCCAGGTGATCAAGGGCGGAAGCGACATCGCCTCCCTCACCCACGACGGCTCCTCGATCGAGTTCCCGGCGCCGAAGAATTTTCCCGACACCATCGCGTTCAACGTGCTGCCCATCGCGGGCGCCATCGTCGAAGACGGCCTGGGCGAAACCGACGAAGAGCAGAAGCTCCGCGACGAGGCCCGCAAGATCCTGGGCCTACCGGATCTCGCGGTGTCGGTCACCTGTGTGCGCGTGCCGGTCTTCGCCGGTCACTCGCTCTCCTTGAACGCGCGCTTCGCAAAGCCCCTCACTCCCGAAGCCGCCAACGAGGTCCTCGCCCGGGCCCCCGGCGTCGTGCTGAGCCCCATGCCCAACCCGCTGGAGTGCGCGGGCGCAGATCCGACCTTCGTGGGCCGGATCCGCCGCGACCCCACCGTCCCGAACGGGCTTTCGCTCTTCGTCTGCGGCGACAACCTGCGCAAGGGCGCGGCACTCAACGCCATCCAGATCGCCGAAGAACTCCAGCGCCGCGGCCGCCTGTCGGGCTGACACTCGAGCCCCCACCCGAGCCAGCCTGCCTGTGAAGTGCGGGTGCCGGGTCGTGTATACGCGGTGTTCGCGCCTTCGCCCGCAGCGACCCCGGGAAGGCAGGTTCCACTTCCCATCCGCGGCTCCGGTGGTGTAGAGATTGGGGCGTGCCCTTTACCGACTACGAGCCCACGGTTCCGATCTTCCTCGAGCACTGCGTGTCTCGGTACGGCGAGCGTCCGCTGATCCTGCTCGGCGACCGGCGCATCAGCTACGCGGAGGCCGAGGCCGAATCGGCGAAGCTGGCCCGCGGCCTGCTCGCGCGGGGCATCGGCAAGGGATCGCGCGTGGGGATCCTCTTCCCCAACGGGCCCGAGTGGGCGATCACGTGGCTGGCTGCGGCGCGCATCGGGGCGCTCACGGTCCCCATCAATACGTTCTCGAAGACGCGCGAGCTCGGCTGGATGCTCCGCCACACGGACGTCGACACCCTCCTCACCACGCCGTCGCTCCTCAACCACGAGTACCAGGCGCGGCTCGAGGAGTTCGCGCCGAGCCTGCTCGACCAGAAACCGGGCGCCGAAGGCGCGCTCTTCTGCCCGGAGCTCCCCTATCTCCGTCAGGTCTTCGTGTTCGGCGGCGAGCCCCGGCCCTGGGCGCAGCGCGCCGACGATCTCGCGCCCACCGCGGCGATCGACGAGGCGTTCCTCCGCGAGGTGGAGGCCTGCATCAGCCCCGCGGACTCGGTGATCGTAATCTACAGCTCCGGGAGCACCGCCGAGCCGAAGGGCGCCGTCCACACGCACGGCACGTTGATCCGGCAGTCCTTCAACCTGACCAGCTACCGCGACCTCCATCCGCGCGGCGTGCTCTGGACCCCCATGCCGTTCTTCTGGACGGGGGGCGTCGTGATCGGCCTCTGCCAGGCGATGCACGAGGGGTACCTGATCCTGTGTCAGGAGGCCTTCGAGCCGGGCGCCACCCTCGAGCTCCTCGAGCGCGAGCGCGCAACGGCGGTGATGGGCTGGCCGCAGTACACCCAGGCCATGCGCGACCACCCCGACTACCACAGCCGCGACTTGTCGTCCATCGAGTCGGGCTCGATGCTCGACATGCTCCCCGAGGAACAGCGGCCCAGGGACCCGCAGCTGCGCTCGAACTCCCTCGGCATGACCGAGACCTGCGGCCCGCACACCTTCGACCGCATGGACGTCGACCTCCCCGAACGCCTGCGCGGCTCCTTCGGCAGGGCCCTCGAGGGCGTGAGCCACAAAGTCGTCGACCCGGAGACGGGCGAGCGCTTGCCCACCGGCGAGCACGGCGAGATCTGTGTGCGCGGCT
>JABSQW010000368.1 GCA_013215605.1 Myxococcales bacterium | reverse complement strand
TGGCGGGATCCTTCACGCGTCGCGTGACCCAGACCGTTCGAATCCCGAGCGCCGATGCACCGCCGACGTCGGCCTTGAGGCTGTCGCCCACGTGAATCGCTTCGTGGGGCCCCACATCGAGATCGCCGAGTACCCTCTCGAAGATGTCGCGCTTCGGTTTTCGCCAGCCGAACGTCTCGGAGATCACCGTGGCATCGAGGTGGGCTGCGAGGCCGGTCTGTTCGAGTACGGCGTGTGCCGTCTGCGCGTGGGTGAAATTGGAGCAGAGGCCCAGCTTGACGCGCGCGCGCAGGCGTTCGAGCAGCGCAGCGTGGTGTGCTGGCGCCGGCGAGTTCTCGCGGAACATCCGCATGTGGGTCTCGGTGAGGAGATCGGGCAGCTCCGGGGCTTCGATGCCGAGGCGCAGCGCGAGCGCGCGGAATCGGTCGATCGACGGCACCTCGACATCGGCAGCGTAGAAGCGATCGCGCAGGCCACGGTCGACGTCGAACAACGTGTCCCCGAAGTGATCGAAGTCGACTTCGGCGAATCGACCCACCAGCTCGTGGAGAACGCCGAGCGACGCAGCGAACCTGCGATTGCGAAACTCCACCTGGGGGAAGTCCTCGAGACGCAGATCGACCAGCGTGTCGAAGAGATCGAAAACGATGGCGCGAATCGGCACGGCCGGACGATAGCCGGCCCCGCGCGCTCGATCAGCAGCGTGGCGAGGGATACGGCGAGGGAGGAGGTCTACGCCTCCTCCCTCGCGTGATCGAACGACTCGGCGAGGCTCAGCGTTGGCGGCGCGCCGTCGCGATACCCATCGCGATGACGCTCACGCCGATGGCGCCGATGCCGAGGAGCGGAATCGCGGGGACGGTACCGTCGTTGTCGGCCCGGCCCCTCAGCCAGGTGTTCGCGTTGCCCGGAGTCCCGGGTTTCGTCGTGCTCGTAAACGTGATGAATCCGGCGGACGTGAAGCCCGTGCCGTGGAACACCCAGGTGCCGCTGTCGAAGTTCGTGGAGATCAGCGGCGCAGGCACCGTCATGAGATCCGCGCGCTGCGCGAGGGTGCAGACGTACGAAGGAATCGAGTGACAGAAGTTGCCCCCGGTGATCGTCCAACCAATCGTGTTCCCCCAATCGATGGAACTCGCTGTCGACCCCGTGCCGGTTTGGTCAGGACCGGGACCCTCGAGACCGAAACCGTTGAGGAAGATGAAGCCACCCGAGAGTTCGGGCACAATGATCGTGATGCCGCCGGATGTACCGGGGGCGTTGCCGTAGACGAGTTTTCTCAGGATCGGATTGGGACCGGACTCGTCGATGAGCCCGGGGCCCGCATCGGCCGACGAGAGATACTGCGCCTTGGGCGATGTCGAGAAGAAGTGCGAGAGCGTTGAATAACTTATTTTGTATTTTTGGAGCGACGCATTGGCAGCGGGTCCCGTGAGGAGCCCCACACCCAACGCGATGACAAGGACTGCGACGAATCGTCGAGAGGCTCGATTCAACATGACTGACTCCCCGGTAATGCGGTCTGGTTCAGTGATAGGGCGTGCAATCCCCGTACCAGAATACACATCGTTGTTTTTAATAGCTTTTCCGGAGATTCGATGGGGTGACGGCACGGGGGTTCCGGCTCCGAGTGGCGCAGAATGCACCGTCACGCTCGCAGCCTTCATGTAAATCCTTGCTTTCGCTATCGAAATCGAATGGTCGCCGAGATGGGGCATTTCGCACCACTGATACAATCCGCTCC
>JABSQW010000367.1 GCA_013215605.1 Myxococcales bacterium | reverse complement strand
GGCGCTCCGCGGGGCGCTCTGGACGACCGCCGCGGCAGCCGCCGTCGCCTATGGGTTCTCGGCCCTGCACCGCCAGCTGGGCTCGGGACAGGACCTGCCCCTGATTCTCGAGGCATCCCGCGCGCTGCGCGCCGGGGGGTCGCCGTACGACGTCGCGAGCGGGCTGCACGGCTACGTGTACCTGCCGTTCCTGGCGCTCGTGCTCACGCCCCTCGAGTTGCTGCCGCGGCCCGCCGCCATCGGGATCGTCTACGCGGGCAACCTCGCGCTCTCGGCGCTGGCGTTCTTCTGGACCGCGTCGTTGCTGACGCGGAGTCGGTTTCCGGGGGCGACGCCGACCAGCGCCCGCGTCGCCGCGGCGATCAGCCTCGCCGTCCACTTCCGCTTCTTTCTCGCCAACTACGACATGGGGCAGGTCAACCTCGTGATCCTGGTGCTGCTCCTCGGCGCCGCGCGGCTCGCCACCGATTCGGATCGGGATACGCGCGCGGGTTTTCTGATCGGCCTCGCGGCCGCCATCAAACCGCACGCGCTGCTGGTCGCGGTCCCCTTTGCGTTCCAGCGACGCTGGCGGGCGTCGGCGGAGCCGCGGCGGGGCTGATCGCCGCGGGCGTGTTGCTGCCGGCCCTGTGGCTCGGCCCGGCGCAGACCGCGGAGCGCCTCGGCGAGTGGCACCGAAAGGTCGTTGCCCCATCGGTGGTCGGAAGCCTCCAGGGCTCGAGGATCTTCGACCAGTCCCCACAGGCCGCGGTGCGCCGCCTCGTCCTTCCGGATCCCGCGTTCTCGGAGACGCGAGTCAACCTCGTCGATCTCGGCCTCGACGGAGCGAAGGCGCTCGTTCTCGGCCTCCAGGCGGGCTTCGGACTGATGCTGCTCGGCGCGTGGTGGACGGCGCGACGCGCCGACCCGGCTTCCTTCGTCCTGGATCTGGCACTCGCCATGACGGGCATGCTGCTCGTGTTCGGCTACGCCCTGCAGGCACAGTTCGCGGTGCTGCTGCTGCCCGGCGCACTCATCGCCGCGTGGATGCTCACGCAGGCGCCTCGCGGCGCACGACGGCTCGCCCTCGCCGCCGCGCTCTGCATCGTCGCGAGCGTCCCGGGCCTGGTCGGGCGCGAAGCGGCGAACTTCGCTCTCGCGTATTCGAGTGTCACCCTCGGCCTCGTGATCGAGTTCGCGCTGCTGCTGTGGATGCGGGTCAAATAGGCAACAATCCGCGTTCGAGTAGAGTGTCCGCGACGGTGTGCGGTGCAGCGCACCAGGAACTCGGGAGAACGCGATGGTCGGCAGACTCGACGCTAGGGTGGCGGTGATCACGGGCGCCGGATCGGGAATCGGTCGCGCTTCGGCTCTGCGGTTCGCCGAAGAGGGCGCCGCGCTCGTCCTGAATGACATCCAGCCGCAGGGGCTCGAGGACACGCTGAAAACCGTGGTGGCTGCCGGTGGCCGGGTGCACGGGCTTCCGGGCGACGTCACCACCCGCGAGGTCAACGACGCCCTCGCGACCGCCGCCGTCGAGCAGTTCGGCGGGCTCGACATCTTCTTCTGCAACGCCGGGGGCGCCCGGCCGACGCCGATGCTCGAAACCTCCGACGACGAGTACCGGCACCAGATCGCCCTCAACCTCGATTCGGTCTGGCTGGGCGCCACGTCCGCCCTGAAAGTGATGACGCGCCAAGAACGCGGCGTGATCCTGGCAACCACGTCGGGCGCTGGGCTCGGCGCCGTCGATGGGCTCCCCGCCTACGGGGCCGCCAAGGCCGGCGTGATCAATTTGATGCGAAGCGTCGCCTTCGAGTTCGGCGCACTCGGGATCCGCGCGAACGCGATCGCGCCGGGCCCCATGGCCACCCCGGGACTGCTGGCCTGGCTCGACACGCTCCCCGGCGGTCCCGAGGCCTACGGGGCCCAGGTGCCCCTGGGCCGCCTCGGCACCGGCGAGGAGATCGCAGAGGCGGCGGTGTTCCTGGCGTCCGACGAGTCCCGCTACGTCAGCGGCGCCGTCCTCCCGGTCGACGGAGCCATCCACTCGACCCTCGCAACGCCGAAAAGCTGATCGCAGGCGCCCCGAGAGCGAGCAAGGCTCGGGTCGATCCGGGCGCCGCCTGGATCGGGTCCCCGAAATCCGAGAGCCGTCGTCAGTAGGGATTGTCGAGCAAGCGCTCGACCGCTTCGGCCACGGCGTTGTCGACCGGGACCGTCGAATCCGGCGGCGCGAGGCCGTAGTGGATCAGGCGGTCGGCGAGCTTGATGAAGATCGCGCAGAAGCGCATCGCGCCGAAGACCTCCCAGTAGTGGGCGGCGCGCACCTCCCGCCCCGACGCCCTCTCGTAGTGGGCGATCATCTCGTCTCGGGTCGGGAAGCCCGGGAGGCGCTCGGCGCCGAGGTCCTCGTGGGACATGCGGTCGAACATGATCCACCAGCCGACGTCGGCCTCGGTGGGGAGCAGCGCGCAGGCCTCCCAGTCGACGACCGCCGCCGAGCGGTAGTCCTGCCAGATCATGTTGCCGAGACGCGCGTCGCCCCAGGAGAGGCCGATGCGTTCGTCGCGCGGGTCGTTGTCGGCGAGCCACTGCAGAGCGCGCTCCATGATCGGGTGCTCGCGCCCGCGCAGCTCGGTCTCGACGTACTCGCGGTAGATGCGGACCTGCTCGGCGACGCACGGCGTCCCATCCGGCGTCGAGTCGAGCCAGCCGACATCGGCCTTCTTCCAGTCGATGCTGTGGAGACCGGCCAGCGTCTCGAGGCCGTTCTCGACCATCCGCTGGCGCTCCTCGGGTGTCGCGTCATCGACGAGGAAGCCCGCCTGGGTGTAGCGCGGCGTGTCGGCGGGGATGACGCCCGGCACGAAGTCCATCACGAAGAAGGGCTGGCCGATGATGCTCGGGTCGGGCTCGTAGGGGAGCAGCGGCGGCAGCGGGGCCACACCCGCCCGCTCGACCACCTCCATGATGCGGTGCTGCAGCTCGACGGAAATCCGGCAGGCGGGGGTCTGTACGGGAAACAGTCCGCCGTCGACGGGCTCGACCCGCGCGACGAAGCGCCGCTCGTGGGTCTCGCCGTCGGCCGTCCAGGCCACGTCGAAGAACACGGTCTCATTCGAGAAGCCCGTCGCCATGGGGATCGACAGGTCGTGGACCGAGATCGCTTCGGCGGACGGCCACTGGCGCCCGAACCAGCCCTCCAGGCCACGGATGTAGGGAGTGAGATCCTTCTGCGGTTTCGGTGCGGTCTCGCTGGCTGTCATGTTTTCGGGGTCTCGACCTTCACTCGCTGCGCGCGTCTACCGCCGCTTGCAATGTCGGTTTCCAGAAGCGCCGGTCGGGAAGGTGCGCGATGCGGCGAGGGAATGCGAGGTTCGGGATCGGACATAGAATGGGGTCATCTTGAAGCGTCGTCCGTCGCGAAATTCACGGGTTCCGGCCGGCCGGTGGGAACGGCTGGCCCGCATCGGCTGGCTCACCGGAGAGGTGGTGCTCGGTGGCGCGGCCGAGGGGCTGCGCCGGATCGGGGGCGCCGAGGCCCGGTCGAGCAGCTCCTTCATGACAGGCGCCAACGCCGAGCGCCTCGCGCGGCGTCTGTCGAACATGCGCGGCGCGGCGATGAAGCTCGGTCAGATGCTGTCCCTCGAGGCCGACGACCTGTTGCCGCCCGAGGTCGCCGAGGCGTTGAGTGTGCTGCGCGCCGAGGGCGACGCGATGCCGGACGCCCAGCTGCGCCGGGTGCTCGGCCGGGCCTGGGGAAAGAACTGGCAGGAGCGTTTCAGGGAGTTCGACTTCGAGCCCATCGCGGCGGCCTCGATCGGCCAGGTGCACGCCGCGGTCACGCGGGACGGCCGCGAGATCGCCTGCAAGGTCCAGTACCCCGGGGTCGCCGACAGCATCGACAGCGATGTCGGCAACCTCGCCACCGCGTTGAAAATTTCTCGCATCCTCCCCGGCGACCTCGACTTCGACCCGATCATCGCGGAGGCGAAGTGGCAGCTCTCCCGCGAGGCCGACTACCGGATGGAGGCGCGCCACCTCGCACGCTACGGCGAGCTCCTCGCCGGCGACTCGGAGTTCGTGGTGCCCCGTGTCCACGACGACTTCTCGACGAAGCGCGTGCTGGCCATGGACCGGCTGCACGGCGTTCCCCTCGAGGACCTGCGCGGCCCCGAGCACGACGACGGCGAACGCGACCGCGCGGGGGCGCTCCTGTTGCGACTGCTGCTCCGCGAGCTGTTCGAGTTCCGCTTCATGCAGACCGACCCGAACTTCGCGAACTATCAGCTCCTGCCCGACGGCCGCATCGGTCTGCTCGACCTGGGCGCCGGGAACGAGATCACGAAGAAGCTCTCGCGCGGCTACGAAGCGCTCTTCCGCGCGGCGCTCGACCGCGACGAGGCCGCGCTGAAGGCGGCCGCCGAGCGGATCGGCTTCCTCTCGCCGGACGTTCCCGCCCCGCAAGCCGCGGCCCTGGTCGGGCTGATCGGCCTCGCCATGGAGCCCTTCTGCTGCGACGGCGTCTACGACTTCGGGGCCTCCGACCTGCCCGCCCGCGTCCGCGAGCGCGGCATGGAGCTGATGCTCGAGAGCCACCATCTGTGGCGGCCGCCGCCGCCGGCGACCCTCTTCCTGCAGCGCAAGCTCGGGGGAACGTTCCTCCTGTGCGTGCGGCTCGGCGCCCGGGTCGACGCGCGGGCGCTCGTCGAGGAGGCCCTCGCGAGCGCCGGATCGGCGTGACGCCAACCCCCGAATTCGGGTAAAAGGGTCGTGGATCACTACACCCCGCACCCCGGAGAACCCATGGCCGACTTCTGGCACGAACAGCGACTCCTCATCGACGGCGAACTCACCCCTGCGAGCGGTGGCCGCCTCTACGACAACATCAACCCCGCCACCGAAGAAGTCATCGGGCAGGCCGCCGACGCGAGCGCCGAAGACATCGACAAGGCAGTCGCCGCCGCCCGTCGCGCCTTCGACGAGACCGATTGGTCGCGCGACCACTCGCTGCGTGCACGCTGCCTGCGCCAGCTCCACGACGCAATGGTCGAACGCACCGAGGAACTGCGCGAGACCTACGTCGCCGAAGTCGGCTGCCCGAAGATCATGACCTTCGGCCCGGGCGTCGACGTCCCCGTCAAGAGCCTCAACTACTACGCGGATTTCGTGGAGAAATACGAGTGGTCGGAGGATCTCGGCGTAGCCGAGGTGTTCGGCAACAAGAGCCACCGGTGGATCGAGCGCGAGGCCGTCGGGGTGGTCGCCGCCATCACCGCCTGGAACTTTCCGATCGAGCTCAATCTGAAGAAGATGGGCTGGGCGCTCGCCGCGGGCTGCTCGGTGGTGCTGAAGGGCGCACCCGCGACGCCCTGGTGCACGCTGCTGCTCGGCCAACTCATCCAGGAGAAGACCGATATTCCGGCCGGGATCGTGAACACGATCACGTCGGGCACCAACGGCATCGGCGAACTGCTCACCACCGACCCGCGGGTCGACATGGTGTCATTCACCGGTTCGACGGCCACGGGCAAGAGCATCCTGCAGGTGACGGCTCCACGCGTCGTCCGCGTGGCGCTCGAGCTCGGCGGGAAGTCGGCCATGATCGTCACGGACGACGTTCCCGACGTCGCCGCGGTGGCGGGCGGCGTGGGCGCCGGCGTGTGCGGACACGCGGGCCAGGGCTGTTCGATCATTACGCGCGTCCTGGTGCCAAAGGACCGCGTGGACGAGGCCGCCGAGGCCGTGAAGACCGCCATGGCGAACGTCAAGTACGGCGATCCCAACGACCTCGCAAACATGATGGGGCCCCTGTGCAGCGGGCAGCAGCGCGAGAAGGTGGAAGGCCTCGTCGCCAAGGGCATCGAGGAAGGTGCGACCCTGCTGTGCGGCGGCAAGCGCCCCGAGCATCTCCCGAAGGGCTACTTCTACGAGCCGACCGCGTTCAGCAACGTCGACCCCGACTCGACGATCGCCCAGGAGGAGTTCTTCGGGCCGGTACAGACGATCATCGGCTACGAGGACGAGGAGGACGCGATCCGCATCGCGAACAACTCGAACTACGGACTGTCGGGCGGCGTCATGAGCGGCGACCACGAGCGGGCGAAGCGCATCGCGCGGCGGATCCGCGCCGGTACGATGGTCGTGAACGGCGGCATCTACTACGGCCCCGACGTGCCCTTCGGCGGCTACAAGCAGTCGGGCATTGGGCGCGAGAATGGAACCGTCGGCTTCGAGGAATTCCTCGAGGTGAAGTCGCTCGCAGAGCCCGCGGCGTGAACCCGTCGGCCGACCCCGATCCCGGGCGACGCGATCAGCCCGGGGACCGCGTGACGCCGAGCTCGGCGAGCACCTCTTCGTTGTGCTCGCCGAGCTTGGGAGCGCGCCGCGAGATCGCCCAGGGCGACTTCTCGAACTTGTAGGGCGCCCCGGGGTACGTGACGCGGCGCCCGAGCTCGGGGTGCTCGACCTCGACCGGGAAGCCGCGCTCGACGAAGTGCGGATCCTCGAGGGCCTCTTCGGGCGAATAGATGAT
>JABSQW010000366.1 GCA_013215605.1 Myxococcales bacterium | reverse complement strand
TTCGCGACGTCCTCGATCGCGGCTTCGTACTCGGGTTCATCGGAAGCGGCGACAGTCACGACGGCCACCCGGGCCTGTCGCGACTCGCGAATCCGTCGGGGGGCCTCGCTGCCATCGTGAGTGAGGACCTGACTCGGGAAGGAGTGCTTCGCGCGCTGCGAAGTCGCCGCGTCTACGCGTCGAACGGGCCGAAGATCGTTCTGCGCACCGTGCTCGGCGCTCATCCCATGGGTGCCGTGGTCTCGGTGCCTCCGGGCGAGAGTCTCGACGAGTCGCTGTTCGTTCGCGTGATCGGCGGAGCTCCACTCGCGCGGATCGATGTCGTACGCAGCGGGCGTGTCGTCGATGCGATCGACCTCGAGGGGCGCCTCGAAGCCACCCTTCAGACCGACGTCGAAGGGCTCGCGGGCGGGGAGTACCTCTACGTCCGCGTGATGCAGGAGGATGGCGGGGCCGCGTGGTCGAGCCCGTTCTTCGTCCGAGAAGCCCCGGACGCCAGCGACCCGCCGTGACTGCCGTCGGCGACCCGGCCCCCGCGGTTTCCGTGCTTCTCCCGGTTTTCGACGCCGCCGCCACCCTCGAGGTCTGTCTGCGCAGCGTGGCGCGCCAGACCGAGGCGCGCTTCGAGTGCTGGATCGTCGACGACGGCTCGACGGACGGCAGCCTCGAAGTCGCGCACGCCTGCGCCAGGCGCGACGCGCGCTTTCGCGTCCTTGCCCTCGAGCACCGCGGCCTCGTCGCGACGCTGACCTCGGGCCTGGCGCGCTGCCGCGCTCCGCTCGTCGCGCGGATGGACGCCGACGACGTCATGCACCGCGAGCGCCTCGCGCTGCAGCGCGCCGCGCTCGATGGCGACCCCACGCTCGCAGCCGTCGGGTCGCACGTTCGCTGCTTCCCACGCGCCGGTCTGCGGGCTGGAATGCGCGCCTACGAGCGCTGGCTGAACGCCATCGATTCCGCCGAACGCGTGCGGCTCGACGCGTTCATCGAGTGCCCGATCGCGCACCCGACGCTGATGATCCGACGCGACGTGACTGCACACATGGGCTATCGCGACGCGGGTTGGCCCGAGGACTACGACCTCGTCCTGCGCCTCCTCGAAGCGGATCTGCGCATCGGCGTGGTACCGCGACGCCTGCTCGGCTGGCGCCAGGGCGAGAAGCGTCTCTCGAAACGGGATCCGAGGTACGCGACCGAGCGGTTCACCGAGTGCCGGGCGGCGTTCCTCGCGCGATCGTTCCTCGCCAAGAGCGACCGCTACCTGCTCTGGGGCTACGGGGGCACCGGGCGCCGGTTGCGCGCTGCGCTCGCCGAGCACGACAAGCGACCCGCTGCGATCATCGAGCTGCACCCCGGGCGCCTTGGACAGACCATCCACGGCGCGCGCGTGATCGCACCGGACGAGATTCGATGTCCGCTTCCGCACCCGCTCGTGGTGTCCGTGGCCGGAGACGAGGCGCGCAAACTCATTCGCGCACACCTCGCGGAACTGGGACTCCGCGACGGTCGCGACTTCTTCTGCGCTGCGTAGTCTTGGGGTCCCGATCCAGGCAAAGCCTGGATCGACCCGCTTCGCGCGCGTCCCGCGCGCTGCGCGCGCTGCGCGCTTGCACTTGGGGTCCCGATCCAGGCAAAGCCTGGAGTACCCGTTGCTAGGTGGCCTCGACGGTGCCTTGCTTGCGCAGCACTTCGAGACGACGCCGGAAGGTGTTCGCCCACACCTTGAACACCCACTCGGCATCCTGTATCGCCAGGCCCTGCTGGTTGACCTGGAAGTTTCCGATGGCGCTCTTCGTGTCGGCGAAGCGCACGAGCACATCACCCGAAACCGGGTCGCGCACTTCGGCCATCACCGTGATACGCGATGTGGAACCGGTGTACGTCTTCACCTGGTGTACGTCGCGCGATTGTTCGTTCGGAGCGCTCAATATGAAGTTGATCAGGATCGAAGAGAGGCGGAGCGTCCCGTCGCCGGGGGTCGTGACGACGCGGATCGTCCGACCCGGCCCCCGTCCGAAACCCGCCTTCATCTGCTCGCGGTAGACCCTGACGAGGCGGTCGAGATCGGTCTGGTGGAGCGTGAAGTCGGCGCGGTCGCCGTATCCGTGGTCGCGGTTCGCATTGGACGACGCGTACTGCGCGGAAATCTGCAGCGGCTCGATGAAGATCCGGTCGTAGACGCTGAAATCGAAATCCGGCCGCACGTACGTACGATCGAGGATGGAGTTCGCGACGGCGTAAAGACCGTCGTGCGTGATCTCCGCGTCGTCTCCCGCCTCGAGATGCATGGACCGATCCTGGAATGGGAGCGGCGCGAAGAGATTGCTGCACGCCAGGGTGGCGAGAATGGAACCGCTGAGCAGGAGGCGAACTCTACGCATGCATTCGAGGGTACCCGAGGCAGCGGCCGGC
>JABSQW010000365.1 GCA_013215605.1 Myxococcales bacterium | reverse complement strand
CTCTCCGAGCGTCGCCGACGCCAGGGCCACACCGACGCGCGGCACCCCGTGGTGGGGGTTTCGTTCCGCCAGGCGGGTGAAGCGCACGAGGGCCTCCCGGCTGCGCCCGTCGGCGAGCGGCGTCCAGCCCGACGCCTCGTAGGTCTCGCGGAGCTGCCGCGCCAGCGTCTGGTCGAACTCGAGGCGAGCGTTCGGGGTCAGCCGCCTCGGCTCCAAATGCGGGGAGTCGCTCAGCCCGGACCGGCCTCCGCTCGGGTAGCGCTCGAAGCTCCGCGCCCGTTCGCGGTCGCGATTCCGCTCCCGCGAGCGGCTCGGGAGATAGGCGGGGACGTTGGACGACACGGGGGAACGAGTGGGATCGCCATCCTTGTCGAGCCACGATCGCTGATAGAAGCCGAGATCGCTGCGGTATCCGTAGGGGTCGTAGCGGTACCGGTCATCGGTGCGACCGCGAATGGCGCCCACACCGAGGCGTTTGTCGAGGGCGCGAGGGTCGTCGATCGTGTACCCGATCGGCGCCTCGTAGCTGCGTTTGTAGACGCCGATCGCAATCGGGCCAGACGACGACAGGTCAGCCTCGCCGTGAACACCCGACGCCATCAGGAGCGGGAGGCCGGCCGCCAGCAGCAGGCCCAGGCCTCCCCGGAAGTGGACTCGACGGGCACGCGGCATCGACAGACCCTCCTGCACGGGATCCGCAGCGCTCGCCCCTTCTTCTGCGTTCTGCACGGGAAGAGTTTAATTCGCGAATCGATCACCGGGCAAAGCCCGCGGATCCCCGCGGCGACGCAGTGCACCAACCCCCAAGGGGACCGGAACTTTTCGGGCCCCGCTGGGTTCGAGCCGGCATGGGCAGCGCATCCGCCTTCCACCTCCGGCGCCTGCTGTCGCGCGCCACCTTCGGCGCACGTCCAGGCGAGCTCGAGAAACTCCTCGCCGAAGGACTGGCGCCGTCGGCGTGGCTCTCGGCACAGTTCGCGCGGGCCGAGCAACCCGACCCCGAACTCGACCGTCGGCTCCGCGTCTTTCCCGACCTCGCCTTCGATCCAGCAGCGAGGTTCGAGGAGTCCCGCGACATGGCTCCGGACGCGAGCCTGCGCGCTTCCGAGTCGGCGCGGAAGCGCCTGCGCGTTGCTGCGAAGCGCATCACTCGACAGCTCGCGGGCGCTCGCATCGTGCGCGCGGTCCACGGTCGGGCCGCGCTGCGGGAGGTGATGATCGACTTCTGGTCGAACCACTTCAGCGTGTTCGCGCGCAAGGGTCCGGTGGGTGCCTTGCTTCCCCACTACCAGCGCGACGTCCTCGAGGTGCACGCGCTCGGTCGCTTCGAAGACCTGCTCGTCGACGTGGCTCGCAGTCCCGCGATGCTCGTGTATCTCGACAACTGGAACTCGACGGCGCCGCGCCCGCCCGGCCCGTCGCGCCGTCGCCGGCGAGAGCCGCGGGGGCGCGGTGGCATCAACGAGAACTATGCGCGCGAGCTCCTCGAGCTCCACACGCTCGGAGTGAACGGCGGATATACACAGAATGATGTACGAGAGGTGGCGCGGGTATTCACCGGCTGGTCGCTGGTGGGTCGCCACGATCCCCGCTTCGCGTTCCACGAGCGCCACCACGACACCGGGCCGAAGCGCGTCCTGGGTGAGCGCGTGCGCGGGCGCGGTGTCGAAGAGGGCCGGAACCTGCTCGCCCGGCTCAGCCACCAGCCCGCCACGGCGCACCACATCGCCAGCGGGCTCGCACAGCGGTTCGTCGCCGACGACCCGCCGCGGGCTCTCGTCGAACGGGTCGCGAAACGCTTCCTCGCTTCGGGGGGCGAGATTCGCGCGGTCCTCCGCGAGCTGTTGCTCTCGCCCGAGTTCGCCGATCCCGCTCACCGCAAGCTCAAGACTCCGCTTCGCTTCGCGGTCAGCGCGCTGCGGGAAACCGGCGGTGAGACCGACGGCGGCGCGCCGTTTCTGATGGCGCTCTCGCGTCTCGGCGAGGTCCCGTTCTTCGCCCGCACACCGGCGGGCTTTCCCGAGGAGGCGGGCCACTGGATCGACCCGGGCGCCACCCTCGAGCGCATGAAGCTCGCGTTCGCGCTGTCCCGCGGCGAGATCCGGGGAACCCGCCTCGGTGAGTCGCTGCCAAAGGCCGCTGCATCGCTGTCGGCGCGATCGCTGGCTCGCGACGAGCGCGTCGCCGTGGCGCTGGCGTCACCGGAGTTTCAATGGACGACATGAATCGACATTTCCAAAGACAGCACTCCTCGGAGCGCGAGCACCCGAACGGCACACTGCCGCTGACCCGCCGAGCGATGCTGCGAGCCGGTGGACTCTCGCTTCTGGCGTCCGCGCTCACTCCTGGACCCATGGGCTGG
>JABSQW010000364.1 GCA_013215605.1 Myxococcales bacterium | reverse complement strand
TTAGCGAAAAAGACCCTCCCCTCCCCTAATACACAGCCCCGCGGGCCCGCCCTGCGGGCGGGCGCCCATGAGGTAGTACGCCCGTACCATGATATGTACGCCCGTACCATGATATGTTCGTTTTCTCTCTCTTTTCTTTCTTTCTTCTTCTTTCTTTTTCTTTCTTTCTTTTTTTTCCTCCTTTTTTCTTTTCTTTTCCTTTCTTTCTCTCTCTCCCTTCCTCCCTCCTGCCCGCTCTTCCGGAACCAACTGGGGCAACAAGTTGTCACATCCCTTCCCCCTGTGTGCTGTTGTTCGCTGTCGGTTTTGTTTTTGTTCAAAAAGTGGGCCAAAAAGTGGGCCACTATATGCGCTGGCCCAGATTCAGCAGCAATCCACATTCCGCTCCCGCCCCATCTCCTTTTAATTTTTTTCTTTTCAAAAACAAAAATCCCAAAATTTCCAAAACTGTTATGAGCTAGGGCAGGAGCCCCTAGCTTTTGACGCCGGGGGCAACGCTTTGACGCGAAAAACTTGCTGGCCGTTTGAACACGGCCGTACGCACTTTTTGACACGATCTCTCCGTCAACTTTTTGCGCGCTTGCTTTGTAGTTGCTTTGTAGGTTGCTTTGTACGTTGCTTTGTAACGCCCCAAAATTATTTGACGGCGTCCTGTGGCGCCCGATCTTTTGAACTAGCTGCGACACCAAAATTCGACCAAAATTCCCACAAAATTTCAACAAAACTCGAGAACTTTTTCGCCACGTCTCGTCAACTTTTTGCCGGGGCGACGACCTTTTGGCGACCGATCCGCGAGTCCTCGGGCTCAACCTCTTGCTGCCTTGTCCGGTTGGGTTCTGGCGCGACGCTTTGCCGCGAAATTTGCCGCACTGCCCCTGCTCAGAACGAATTTTGGAAATTTTGGGAACAATGCAATTTTTTTTTGGGGAAATCGTTTCGGAATTCAAGCCCCCCTCAATGTTGGTTGCGGGAGAAGACGAAAGGATATAGCCGTGCCCGGCACGTCCCCAACCGGCCCGGGCCCTCTCAATGTTGCTGCGCCGTCACACACGCTGGCCCGCCTTTGGGCCAATTTCGTTTTGCTTTTTGTTTCTGGCACCATTTGTGCCCCCCTCTTTGTACCCATGGGTTCGCAAACCCATGCAACGTTGCGCAGGCATGGCGTTAAGTGCGTATAGTCCCAGGAGCGGAGTTCCGCTCAGGTGTAGGGTCCGATGTAGCTATATTTTCCAAACATTTTTTCCAAATCTGAAAAAACTCCAAAAAAACACAAAAAGTTTTGGATCATAACTTTTTCGATATGAATCCGATTTGGATGAAACTATGTGGGATCGACGCGTCTCACTCTCCTGCGTCGATCCGCGGTACTTTCGTCCAAAACGGATATCGGAACGAGGCCTAAAATCACTTTTTAAAAAAATTAGCGAAAAAGACCCTCCCCTCCCCTAATACACAGCCCCGCGGGCCCGCCCTGCGGGCGGGCGCCCATGAGGTAGTACGCCCGTACCATGATATGTACGCCCGTACCATGATATGTTCGTTTTCTCTCTCTTTTCTTTCT
>JABSQW010000363.1 GCA_013215605.1 Myxococcales bacterium | reverse complement strand
GCTCGTCGGGACGGTGCTGATCGGAAAGCACGTCGACAAGTTCGAAGCGGACACGGAGAAGGGGATTCGCACGCTTCCGGTGATCCTCGGCAAGGAGCGCTCCCTGTTCCTCAATCAGGAGCTGATGGTCGCGTTCTTCGTGCTCGTGGTCGTCCTGGTTCTCGACGGAACGCTCGGCGTCGCCACGCTCATCGTGTTCTTCGCGCTGCCGCGCCTCGTGCGGGTACTGCGCGTCTACTCGCGCCCACGCCCCGAGCAAGCCCCGACAAACTTTCCGATCTGGCCGCTCTGGTACGTCGCCTGGGCCTTTGGCTTCACCCGAACCGCCGGCGGCCTGCTCATCCTCGGCCTCCTCGCCAACCTCCTCTACCCCGTGCACCTCTGACGGGAACTGGGGAAGTACCAACGCCCCCAGGTTTCGCTCAGAGATCGACCAGGGTGGTGGTGCGGAGCCAGCCGGTTTCGCCGTTGGCTCGGCGGACCTGGCGCCAGGTGAGGAACTCGCGTTCGATCGTGACGAGGGAGCCGGCTGGGATGGGGCGTTCGGTCTGGGGAGTGTCGGCGTCGGTGGGGACGCTGCGCAGGCGGGCGTCCTCCGAGAGCATCGCGGCGGCCGGGGTGCCGAGGTTTCCGTACTCCGAGAGGGCGACGGCCGAGAGGAGTGCTGCGGCGAGGGACGCGACCGCCACGGGGCCCGTCCAGGCGCGCCCGCCCGCTGCGCCGCTGAAGCGGCGCCGCAGACCGACGCCCGCTGCACTGCACACGCCCACCGACGCGAGGACCGCGAGCAGCTGCCATCCCGCGGGCGACGCCTGCCGCGCCACCCAGGCCGCGCCTCCGCCAAAGGCGATGCGTTCGACGGCGGGGTCGATGCGCGCGAGTTCGGACGCGAAGACGCCGAGGTTCCAGCGAAACGCGTCGGTCCGGGGCGCGCGCAGGAAGGCGGACGTCGTGTGCGCGAGGGCGCGCTGGCGATCGCCCAGCTGGGCCTCCGTCAGGCCGAGGTTGTAGCGCGCAACCGGGTCGCCGGGAGCTTCGGCAACGCGTGCCGCGAATGCGTCGCGGGCCGCCAAGAATTCCGCGCGCCGGTATGCCTCGACGCCCGCTTCGGCGTCTGCCGCCGCGCGCACCGCTGCGCCGAGTCCCGGCAGCAGCAGTGCGCCCGCCAGCGCGCCGAGGGCGAAGAGGTTCTTGGGCAGCAGCGTGCGGAATGGATTGAAGCGCGGTACAGGAACCTGGGTCGCCGCGTCTTCGGCGCGCTTCGCCCAGCCGTCAGCGACGCGGTCGCGCGTTCCGTAGATCACCTCGTCGGCTTCGGACCAGAGCCCCACCCAGTCCTGGCGATGGTGGCCGACCAACGCGACGTTCTCCGTGGCGATCTCGGCGAGGGTGGGAGCGGCGTGATCGACGGCCAGCGCCGTGGCCGTGGCGCCCTGCCAGCGCTGGAGCGCGCGACTCTGCGACGCGCGGTCGACGGCGTTCTCGAGGTCGGCGACTGCCTCGCGCATTGCGCGCAAGGACTCGCGCCCCGCGAGGTGCGGGTCGCTTCGCCGCGCGCGACCGAACGCCAGCGCCAGCCACCAGGCCGCCAGCGCCACGGGCGCTGTGGCCACCGCCACGAGCCACGCGTTGCGCGGGAACGGAGCCATCGACGTCCGCGTACCGGCGATCACATCGCGCGGGAGGAGCGGCTCGTCTTCGACGCCTGGCAGGCGCTCGAGCGCCGGTGAGACGCCAACGCCCGCCGCCCGCTGCATTTCGGGCGCTACGTCCGAGACGACGGACTCCCGGGCCGCATCGAGCCCGGGGCGGGAGTCGGCCGTGGCCGAGGGCCGCACCCGGATCGTCGGCGGCTCGGCGATGAGGGTGCGATACGCCTCGGTCTCCGGGTCGAAGTACACGACCTCGACCGGCGCGAGGGTGAGATCGCCGGCGCGGGAAGGGATCAGCACGAGGTCTTCGCTCACGGCTCCCGTGAAGAGCTGGTTCTCTTCGAAATCGCGCTGCGTCTTCGGTTGCACGGTGCGCACGTCTACCGGGATGGCGCGCGCGGGCAGGGACACGCCGCCGGGCCAGTTGCCGGTGCCCTCGAGTCGCAGCGTCCACGTCACGGGCTCGCCCACGGCGACCTCTTCGGGAACGACGGTCGAACGCAGCTCGAATTCGCCCACGGCGCCCGTGAATCCGTCCGGCGCCGGAGTCGGAAGCGGACGTACGTCGATGCGCGGGCTGTTGCTGGTGGCCGTCACACGCTGGTGTTCGGGCTCGGAGAAGAAGAAGCCGCGGTCGCGGCGCCCCGTCTCGAGGTCGAGGTCCTGACTTGCGGGCGGCAGCGCGCGCTCCCCCGCGTCACGCGCGACCGCGCGCGTGCGGAAGCGAACGCCCTGAGAGCCCGGCAGCCGGTAGGCTGCGGCCAAGCGGCGCAGTGGCACGACGCGCCCCTCGCTCCAGCCCTCGGTGGTGAGGCTCTGCTGGTTCCACTCGGGCCCACCGATCACCTTGCCGCGGCGACCCTCTTCGACGGAAATGTAGAAATCGATGGGGAAGACCTCCCCCTTGTAGGGCCGTCGCTTCCCCGGGACCAGGACGGCGCCGGCGACGTCGCCGACCGGAACGCTGCCGTTTCGCCCGGCCACACTCGCCCGGGTCACGGTGAGGGGCATCGCGGCGACGCGTTTGTCGCCCTTCGTCGTGGGGACGGTGAAGACGGGAACCACGAGGCGCCCCGAGTTCTTCGCGCGCACCGGATACTTGAGCGTCACCGACGACGTCGAGCGCATGTTGACCACCGAGAACTGCCGCGACTCGCCGGGCCTCCCGAGCACCTCGAGACCGGCCACCTTCGGGATCTTGATGTCGCCGATCGGCGCGCAGTCTTCGAAGACGAGGTCGAGGCTGGCCCTCTGTCCGGCAGCCAGGGGCGCCGCGACGTTCCAGTGCACGTTCTGGGCGGACGCGGAGTCCCCCGTGGCGATCACTGCGGCGCCGATCGTGAAGACTACTCGCAGTACGAATCTCACCAGCGGTTGCCTTTGTCCCGTGGCCGCTTCTGTCCCTCGTTCATGCGCTCGAAGAGCACGGCGGGAGAGTCGGCGTCGCGGACGTTCTGGAGCTTTCCGAGTGCATCGGCGAGCTCCGGATGGTCGCCCGTGTCCGGCGTCGCGCTCCCCCCGCCCACCAGTCTCGTCGGAGTCGGCTCAGCGGGCTCGCGCGGCTGCGGCTCGGGGGCGTCGGCGAGTTCACCGAAGCCCGTCTCCGGTGCATCGTCGACCTCGGGAAGGTCCGGCGGTGTCTCGCGGCCCGCGTCCTCCGTGTCGCTCCCGGAACCCTCGCGGTTCTGCGCCTCTTGCGCCTCGTCGCTCTCGCCTGCGTCGGAAGCCGACGCATCCTCCGATTCGGAGCTGGAATCGCTGGACGACTCGCGGGGTTCATCCTCGGACCCGCCCTGCGACGACTCCGACGTGTCGTCGCCAGCGCCCGTCTCGCTCTCCGACGCTTCGCCGTCTTTGGAATCCGAAGTCTGGGGCGGCGGCGTCTGGCGCGGCAACGCTTCGAGCAACCGCTTGAGCTCCGTCCAGTCGGCGGCTTCGGCGTCGAGGGCCTCTCCGGCCACTACGGCCGCGAGGGCGTCGTCGATCACGCCGTCGCGGACGTCGGGCGGCAGCGAGGCCGGTTCCTTCGCGACGTCGAGAGTCTGCTCGGCGAGCCACGCATAGTCGCCCGCCAGGATCGCCGGCCGCTCGAGCAGACCTCCGATCGTGGTGACCAGCGGATTCACGGGGGGCTCGGTCGGCGCCGCGCCGGGCGCACCGGACGCCGCCTCGGCGGAGGGCGCGCCCGCAACACCGACGAGGATGGCCGCAATCCAAACCGGCGAACCGAGCGAACGCGGCGAGTCGGGCGAAGGCGACGCAACGGGTGTTTCGAAGAACACCGGACGCGGCTGACTCCGCGCGCGCGTGCGACGCAGCAGGCGAGCACTCGGCACCACCGGCAGCTCGAGCCAAGCCGACAGCAGGAGGAGCAACAGCGCCGGGCCGAGCACCCACTGGAAACGCTCCTGCCGCAGCACCTGACGTTCTTCGACGAACTCGCCCTTGCGACCGCGGGAGACGGTCTCGTCCACGACGGCCGCGATGTCGACCCAGCCTGCGGCGTCCCGGTAGAGCCCCTCGGTCTCGTCGGCGAGCGCGTTCAGGGTGTCGGCTTCGAGGCGCGAGAGCACGGCCGCGCCGCGCTCGTCCTTCAACACGGCGCCGGTTTCGTCGCTGAGGATCGATCCCGCAGCGGTACCGATTCCCAGCGCGATCACGCGAATGCCCTTCTTGCGCAGGGCGGGCAGCCGCGCGCGCCAGGCATCGTTGTGGGCCTCGCCGTCGGAGAGGACGACGAGGAAGCGGTCGGCTTCGGTCTCCTGGCCGAAGGCGTCGAGGGACGCGCGCAGCATGAGGTCGTAGCGGGTTCCACCCTGCGGGAGATAGTCGGGATCCAGGCCCGTCAGGAGATCGCGCATGACTTCGTAGTCGGCCGACAGCGGACTCTGGAGGAAGGACGTTCCCGCGAAGACGACGAGACCCACGCGCTCGCCCTGCAGCGAGTCGAGCAGGGTTTCGACGAGGAGCTTCGCGCGGTCGAGACGCGTGGGCGCGACGTCGTCAGCGGTCATGCTGCGCGAGAGATCGAGGGCAAGC
The DNA here is from genome assembly GCA_013215605.1 of Myxococcales bacterium. Classification (GTDB taxonomy): domain Bacteria; phylum Myxococcota_A; class UBA9160; order UBA9160; family SMWR01; genus JABSQW01. The sequence continues at coordinate 4,138 of JABSQW010000363.1, read as the reverse complement.
AGCACTTCGCGCGCCGGGTCGAAGCTCTGTTGCTCGATCTCGCCCCACTGTGGTCGCGCGAGGGCGACCACGGCGAACGCCACACCCGCGACGAGGAGAACGCCGCGGGCGGCGTCCCGCAGCACCGGTGGTGTGTCGCCGAGGCCGCGGTGGTCGGCCCAGCGCTTGGCGATGTGCTGCGTCGCCGGGTCTCGATGCTGCGCTCGCAGGCGTCGCACCGCGAGGAACGCGAGCGCGAGGGCTACGGGGAGAACGGCGAGCACGGCGGCGTTGCCAAAGCTCATGCGTTCTCTCCAGAGTCGCCCGACCGAATTCTGCGCCGCCCCGGACGAGCCAGCCAGAACGCCACGATGCACAGCCCCGTCCCCGGCCACGCCGCCCGGACGAACAGCTCGTGGGCGCGCAGGTTCGACTTCGCGTCGAACTCGATCTTCCGCTCGGCATCGATGGCCGCGAATGCGGCGTCGATGGTGTCGGAGTCGGCGGCGCGGAAGTAGCGACCCCCGGTCCGCTCCGCGATGGCGCGCAGCGTCGGCTCGTCGAGGTCCGAGCCGCGCCGCAGGCGAAACGGAAAGCCCAGGCCGAGGCCGCCCTGGGTGCCGGCGCCGATGGTGTAGACGGGAATGCCCTTCGCACTCGCCACGCTCGCCGCGTCGAGAGGTTCGATGGATCCGGAGTTCGACGCCCCGTCCGTGAGCAGGATGACGAAGCCGCCCTGGCGGCGCCCCGCGTCGACGCGCTCCACCAGGCCGAGGCGCGAGATCGCGAGGGCGAGGGCGTCGCCCACCGCGGTGCCGTCTTCGACCAGGCCCACCTTCAGGCGGCCTACCTGGCGCCGCAGCCACACGTGGTCGAACGACAGGGGTGCCAACGTGTAGGCGCGTCCGCCGAAGGCCACGACTCCGATCCGATCCGTCGGGCGCCTTGCCATGAAGGCTTCGACGATGGGCTTGATGGCCTGCAGCCGGTTCAAGCGGCGGCCGTTGCGCTCGTAGTCGGCCTCGAGCATCGAGGTCGACAGGTCGATCGCCAGCACGATGTCGTAGCCCTTCTGGTGGATCTGTCGGCGATCCTCGACGCGCTGCGGTCGCGCCATCGCGATCACGAGAAGCACGAGACCTGCCGCGAGCAGGATGACGGGCCAGCGCGACCGCGGCAGCGGCTCGCGCGCCGTCCAGTGCGTCGCGAACGGGACGATCAGCACGGGCTGCCCGCGCCGCGCCCGCAGCCACGCGAGCGCGGGCAGCGCGAGCAGGAGCAGGAGCCACTCCGGGTCGGCGAAGATCAGGCTGCCGCCGACGTCTTCGACGTTCACGCGCGCACCTTGTGATTGCGGGAGCGGAAGAAGCGCACGAGCGCGCCGAGGAGATCCTCGTTCGTGTCCACCACGAGCCGCTGTGCGGAGTCGTGGAAGAGGTTCTTCCACGCCTCGTCGCGTTCGGCCACCCAGGCGGCGTGGCGGCGGCGCGTTCCCCGCGACAGCGTGTCGAAGGGCACGAGTTCGCCGCTCGCGGGGTCGACGGCCGCAAACGCGCCAGTCTCCGGTAGCTCGCGTTCCCAGGGGTCGTCGGCACGCACGGAGATCAGCTCGTAGCGACGCCGCAGCGCGTTCCACGCCGCCGGAGCCTCGCGCGGCGGGAAGTCTCCGAGCCACAAGAGCACCGTGTGACGCGGGAAGGCGCGGTGCAGACGCTTCCAGTCGATCTCGACCTCGCCCCCCGCGTCGAGTGGCGGCGCGGCGCCGCCGACGAGATTGGCCGTGCTCTTCAGGATGGCGGTGCGCCCTCGGATGGGACGTCGCACGTCGGTGCCAGACGGTGTCGCGTGCCAGAAGCCGACCCGATCGCGGTTGCCGGCCGACACCAGGGAGAAGAGCCCCGCCATCTCGAGCAACGTGTCGCGCTTGCTGCGCGGCGTCGAGCCGAACTGCAACGACAGCGAGTCCTCGAAGAGCATCACCACGGTGAGCTCGCGCTCCTCGATGAACTTCTTCCGATAGGGCTCCCCGAGGCGCGCCGTGACGTTCCAATCGATGTCGCGAACGTCGTCGCCGTACTCGTACTTCACCACCTGGTCGAACTCGCGGCCGCGGCCGCGGAACGCCGAGCGGTAGTCGCCCCCAACGAGCGCGTCGGCGGCGTCGCGCACGCGCCACTCGAGCTTGCGGAGCAGGGCGTGGGGGGCGGCGGCCGTCCCCGGTGTCCGGATGGGCGAGCTCACGGATGTGCGTCGGCGTCCGCAGTGGCATCGAGCGAGGGCACCGGTGTGACCTCGACGATCTCTCGCAGCACCTGCTCGCCCGTGATCTCCTCCGCCTCGGACTCGTAGGTGAGTCCCACGCGGTGGCGCAGGCAGTCGAGCAGGAGGTCCTGCACGAGGTCGGGCGACACGAAGCTGCGCCCGCGCAGCCAGGCGAGGGCTCGCGCCGACTGCACGAGGGCGAGTGAGGCCCGCGGCGAGGCCCCGAAGGAGAAGGGACGCGGTGCGCCGTTCGTCACCGTCGCGTGGCTGTCCAGCGCGGCGCGATTGCCTGCGCGCACGCGGGTCTCGCGCACGAGCGCGAGGATGTAGCGCTGCAGCGCCTCGCTGACGTGCACCTCGTCGACCGCAATGCGGAGCCGCAGCAGCTCCTGGCCGGAAGAGACCGCTGAAAGGTTGGGCTGCACCGTCACCTTGCCCCAGCGATCGAGCATCTCGTGCTCCTCGGTCTCGCTCGGGTAGTCGGTGATGAGCTTGAAGAGGAAGCGGTCCACCTGTGCTTCGGGCAGCGGGTAGGTGCCCTCGTGCTCGATGGGATTCTGCGTGGCCATCACGAGGAACGGCGACGGCAGCGGGTGGGACTGGCCGCCGAGTGTCACCTGGCGCTCCTGCATGGCCTCGAGCAGCCCGCTCTGCACCTTGGCGGGTGCGCGGTTGATTTCGTCGGCGAGGACGAGGTTGGCAAAGATGGGTCCCAGGTGGGCCTTGAACTCGCCGTCGTGGGGCTGGAAGACCATCGTGCCCACGACGTCGCTCGGCAGCAGGTCGGGTGTGAACTGCACCCGCTCGAAGTCGAAACCCATCGCGGTGGCGAGGCTGCGAACGAGCAGCGTCTTGGCCAGGCCGGGCATGCCCTCGATGAGGACGTGCCCGTCGGCGAGCAACGCTGCGATCAGCCGCTCGATGACGGCATCGTGACCGACCACGGCCTTCGCGACCTCGCCTTTGACCTTCTCGAGCCAGGCCGGGCCGGCCGCGGAACTGTCGGAACCATTCGTCGTCACGGTCCTCTCCTGTTCGATCGTTCGGAAGGATTGATAACCGGCCCCCGTCCGGGGTCAAGGTCGGGAACCTCGCGTTCCGGTGGGTTTTTCCATTGATTTACGCAGATCCGACCGAGAGCCTACCCATCGGCGAGCCCGCGGAGAGGCGCAAGGGGGAGAAGCCGGGTCAGTCGGTCTCCCTGGCGCCGGGGTCGAGCCACGCGTAGGCCTCTCGGAGCAGTCGTTTGCCGTGGCTGTGAAGCACGATGCCGTGGGTGACGATCACGCGGTCGAAGTTCCAGAGGAGCACCCGGTCGAGGGATGCGCGCAGGGCCGCGTGGTCTTTGATCGTCGAGCGGAACAGGCGCGACGGCCCGAAGCGCCCGTACACCCCCATCCCCTTGAAGAAGAGCCGGGTAAAGAGCGACGGGCTCTCGAAGATGTTGAACGCGCAGTCGGTGACGAGCAGGCTGCGCGTCGGCCGGTGACAGAAGAGCACCTCGTTGAATCGCGGCATCCCGTGGAGGACGGCCTGATCGAAGACCTCCGCGAGAGCACCGGGAACCTCGTCCGAGAGCACCTCGTCGAAGGCGATGTCGCTGCGCTTCGCGGCGACACCGGGCGCACCGTAGAGACGCGCGTCGGGGTACGCGTCGCGATAGTCGCCGAGGAAGAGGTGGTGGAACGTGTTCGGCGCGACGAGGTGGCGCACCGGACCCGCTGCGTCGAGCGCCGCGCGCAGCCCGTCGTCGAGGCGGATCGGCGAATGGACGAAGAGGCTCTGGTCGGGCAGTCGCACCACCGTCATGCGCGCGCCCAGCGAGATGCCGAACGCTTTGAAGTTGCCGTCGGCGACCCACAACCCCTCGTCGAGCGATCTCAGCAACCGGCCCCCG
>JABSQW010000362.1 GCA_013215605.1 Myxococcales bacterium | reverse complement strand
CGAGCGTGTTCTTGATGTTCCTCATGTGATCGCTCGCCCACACGAGCGATTCCGGCGCGTAGTCGACGAGTTCATCGCTGAGAGCGTCGCGCTCGCGCTCGAGCGCCTTCTTTTCGAGCACCTTGTCGAGGGTTGCCTCGAGCTCGCCTTCCTCGAAGGGCTTGTTGAGGTAGTCGATCGCGCCGAGGTCCATCGCCTCGACGATCGTGCTCGCCTTGCCCACCACCGAGAGCATGACCACGGGAACGTCCTCGTCGAATTCCCGAATTCGGCGCAGCGTCTCGATGCCGTCGAAACCCGGCATCATGATGTCGAGGATGATCACGTCGGGAGCGGCGCCGCCCTCGAGCAGCGCGAGCGCGCGGCGTCCGTCCTCGACGGTATCGACGTCGTAGCCCTTCATCTCGAGCAGGTTCGCGAGATAGCTGCGGATCCCCTCGGCGTCGTCCACGACGAGCACGCGGAACTTCACGGTTCTGGTGTGAGCACCGGCGGCGTTCGACTCGGCCATGGTCAGACCCTCTCTTGCGCGTTTCCCAGCGCGTCCTGATTCGATTCGTTCGGCTGGTTGGCTCCCGGCTGAGGGAGCGTGAACACGAAGAGCGCACCACCGCCCTCGCGCTCGCTCGACCAGATCTCGCCGCCGTGCGCCGCGACCAGGCGGCGACAGATCGCGAGGCCGAGGCCGAGACCCCCGGCCTGTCGCGAGTCGGCGCCCTGGACGTAGGGCTCGAAGATTCGCTCGCGGTCGGCAGCATCGATGCCCGGCCCGTCGTCGGCGACGGAGATCTCGACCATCGCGCGACCGTCCACGCAGACTCCTTTCGCCGAAAACTCGAGAAGGCCGCCGCTCTTCGTCACCTTGAGCGCGTTGGTCACGAGATTGGTGAGCACCTGCTCGACGCGCAGCCGGTCGCAGCTCACCCGCAGCTTCGCGGGCTCGACTTCGACGCAAAGCCTCACTTCCTGCTCTTCGAGCATGCGCGCGAACAGACCCGCCACCTCTTCGAGCACGTCCTCGACGCGCTCGGTGCCGACCTCGAGCACTTCGCCGGCCTCGATCTCGCGCGACGCTTCGAGGAGGTTTCCGATGAACGCGCTCAGTCGCTGACAGCCCTTCGTGCACTCGGTGAGGAAGCGGCGCTGCTCTTCGGTGAGCGGGCCGACCTCCTCGGAGAGCAGCAGGTGGTTGTAGCCGGTGATGAACGTGACCGGCGTGCGCAGCTCGTGGCTCACCATCTGCAGGAGCTGCTGGCGATCGGCGCGCTCGTGGCGGAGTTTCTCCCGCTGTGCCTCGGCGTCGCGGTGGGCGGCGGCGAGCTCGCGCGACTGGTCGAGGAGCTGGGATTCGAGCTCTCTCGTGTGTGTGACATCCTCGACGGTAAACAGCGCGGGAGCGTGACTGCACTCGGTTCGCGCGAGTCGAAAGATCAGCGTGCGCTCCCGGCCGTCGCTGCGAACGATGCGACACTCGACGCTGTCACCCGCGCGCCCGGCGGAATCGGGCAGCCCCGCTCCAATGTCCACCAGCCCATCGGTGAGAGCGGCCTGCCGGGCGGGCGTCTCCTCGCCCACGCAGATCATGTCGGTCCAGCGGTCGTTGGCCGACGCGATGCGGCCGCCCCGGACCGACAGCACGGCATCGCTCGTCACCTCGGCCAGCGGGCCCAGCGTGCCCTTCTCGTCGACGGAACCTGCTTCGCAGGTATGCTCGTCCATCCGACCCCCGGCGCGAAAACGCGGCGCCTCCTCCTTCATCGCCCTGAAAGGAGGCGCACTTGACCTGCGTTTTCCTTGCGGAACCAGGGAGTTGCACGCTGCCACCAGGGTGCGGCAAGACGCGGGCAGGTGGCGTGCAGGTCGCTTCGTAGGACCGTGGCTGCGTTAGGATTCGGGCCGAACCAGGAGATTGCATTGCCCGATTCGAAGCCCGGGGCCGCGCGGCAGCGCATCGACGCACTCGTCGCCCTGCTCGAGCGCCACAACCGCCTCTACTACCTCGACGACGCCCCCGAAGTGTCGGATGCGGAGTACGACCGCCTGCTTCGCGAGCTCGGGGGGCTCGAGGCCGCGCATCCTGAGCTCGTCCGCGCCGACTCCCCCACGAAGCGCGTGGGCGGACCGACCGCCGAGGGCTTCGAGCCGTTCAGCCACCGCGTGCCGATGCTCTCCCTCGACAACGCCATGGACGAGGAGGAGCTGCGCAGCTTCGACGAGCGGGTGCGCCGAGAGCTCGGGCGGGAGGACGAGTCGATCGCGTACGCGTGCGAGCCGAAGCTCGACGGCGCAGCGGTGGAGCTCGTCTACGAGGACGGCGTGCTGACCGTGGGCGCGACACGGGGCGACGGGCGCGTGGGAGAAGACGTCACTGCAAATCTCAAACACTGCCAGAGCATTCCGCTCGCGCTGAAGGACGACGACGTCGCCGTGCCGCCGCACGTGTCCGTGCGCGGCGAGGTGGCGCTTCCCATGAAGGGTTTCGAGCGGCTGAACGCGCGTCGCGCAAAGCGCGATCAAGAGCTCTTCGTCAACCCCCGCAACGCGGCCGCGGGTTCGCTGCGTCAGCTCCATGACATCGATCTCGAGCGGCTGCGCGCCCTCGATTTTCGCGCCTACCAGATCGGCGAGGGGCGACCCGACGCTGCAGCGAGCCAATCGTCCACCCTCGACCTGCTGCGCCGCTGGGGATTCGTGGTCAGCCCCGAGAGCAGCGTGTGCGTGGGCATCGACGCGGTGATCGCGTACCACGAGAAGCTCCTCTCGGGCCGTGAGAAGATGTGGATCGAGATCGACGGGACGGTGGTCAAGGTCGACCTCCACGAGCACCAGGCCGAGCTCGGCGCGCTGTCCCGCGCGCCGCGCTGGGCGATCGCGTACAAGTTCCCCCCGCAGCAGGAGCACACGGTGGTGCGCGCCATCGAGGTGCAGGTGGGCCGCACGGGCGCGCTCACGCCGGTGGCGAAGCTCGAGCCGGTATTCGTCGGCGGCGTCACCGTGTCGAACGCCTCGCTCCACAACCAGGACGAGATCGATCGCAAGGACGTCCGCGTGGGCGACACCGTCGTGATTCAGCGCGCGGGCGACGTCATCCCGCAAATCGTGGCGGTGGTGGCGGGCAAGCGGAAGAAGGGCGCGCGCAAGTGGCGCATCCCGAAGAAATGCCCCGTGTGCCGCACCGAGGCCGTGCGGCTCCCGGACGAGGTCGTCATCCGCTGCCCCAACCGCGACTGTCCGGCACAGATCAAGAACGACCTTCGCCACATGGCGAGCCGCGGCGCCCTCGACATCGAGGGTCTGGGCGAAAAGCTCGTCGAGCAGCTCGTCGACAGCGGCGCCGTGGTGCGCCCCTCGGACATCTTCCGCCTCGACGCCGAGGCGCTCACGGACCTCGAGCGGATGGGAAGGAAGAGCGCGGAGAATCTGGTGGTATCGCTCGAGAACGCGAAGACCACCACGCTCGCCCGCTTCCTGATCTCCCTCGGCATCCGCGACGTCGGCGAAGGCGTGGCCAGTCTGCTCGCGACCCGCTTCGGCGACCTGGCGCCCCTGATGGAGTCGAGCGCTCCCGAGCTCGAAGCCATCGAAGGGGTCGGTCCGACCATCGCGGAGAGCATCGCGACGTTCTTCGCCGACGAGCGCAATCGAAAAGAGGTGGCGGCCCTCGTCGAGCTCGGTGTGAACTGGCCAAAGGCAAAGCCCGTCGTGAAAGCCGAGGGGCCCCTCACCGGGAAGACGTTCGTCCTCACCGGCGGCCTCACCACGATGACCCGCGCCGAAGCCAAAGAACGCATCACGGGACTCGGCGGCAAGGTCAGCTCGACCGTGTCGAAGAAGACCGCCTACGTGGTCGCCGGCCAGGACCCGGGCAGCAAGCTCGCCAAGGCCCGCGAGCTCAAGCTCGAGATCCTCGACGAAGCCGCCTTCGACGCCCTTCTCGAAAACCCGCCCGACCCGTGAGCCGCGCCGTCAGCCCTTTCGGTTTCGAAGCTCGACGATGCGGGTGTAGAGCTGGCGTTTGGAGAGTCCGGTGGCGGTGGCGAGGTCGGCGGCGAGCTCGCGGGAGGAGACGCCCTTGCGGAGCGCGTCGCGGATCTCGGCGTCGAGATCGGCCGGACGGAGAGCCTCCGGATCGTCGCTGGCGCCTTCGAGGACGATGGTGATCTCTCCCTTCGTCCCCGTTTCGAAGTAGGCCTCGAGCTCGGAGAGCACGCCGCGTCGGACCTCCTCGTGGAGCTTCGTGAGCTCACGCGCCACGCAGCCGCGTCGGTCGCCGAACACCTCGCGCAAACGACCCAGGGTCGCGACGAGACGCTGCGGAGATTCGAAGAAGACGAGCGTGTCGGGGCGCATCTTGAGGCCCTCGAGCAGCGCGTTGCGTTCTCCGGTCTTGCGCGGCAGGAAGCCCACGAAGGTGAAGGGCGTGGCGGGCAGGCCCGACACGACCAGAGCGCTCGATACCGCCGATGCGCCCGGCGCCACCGTCACGGTGTGACCCGCGTCGATTGCCGCGGCGACGAGTCGCTCGCCCGGGTCGGACACCAGCGGCATCCCCGCATCCGACACCAGGACCACCCCCCCTCCCGCGTCGAGCACTTCGATCGCCATCGCGATGCGTTCCGCCTCGTTGTGCGCGTGCAGCGAACGCGGGCGGACTCCGACGCCGTGGCGATCCAGGAGAACGCGCGTTCGCCGCGTGTCCTCGGCGAACAGGAGCTGCGCCTCGCGCAGCACCCGCAGCGCGCGCAACGTGATGTCCTCGAGGTTGCCGATCGGCGTCGCCACGAGGTGAAGCGTACCCATCCTCAGGCGCTGTGGAGCTGGTGCTCGGGGTACAGGGCCGCGAGTCCAGCGGCCGTTGCGTCACAGACACCGCGATCGGTCACGAGCTTCTCCACCAACCGCGCGGGCGTGACGTCGAACGCCGGGTTCGCGGCGGCGCTGCGCGGTGGGAGCAGCGCGACTTCGACGACCTCGCCCGACGCCGCGAGTCCCGCGATGTGCGACACCTCGCGCGGGTCGCGCTCCTCGATCGGGATCTCTCCGACGCCGTCGTGGCGCGACCAGTCGATCGTCGAGTAGGGGAAGGCGGCATAGAAGGGAACGCCGTTGTCGCGCGCCGCGAGCGCCTTCAAATACGTGCCGATCTTGTTGCAGACGTCGCCGCTGGCCGTGACCCGGTCGCTCCCGGTAATGCACAGGTCGACTTCGCCGCGCTGCATCAGGTGACCGCCCGCGTTGTCGGACACCACCGTGTGGGGAACACCGTGCTCTCCGAGCTCCCACGCTGTGAGGCTCGAGCCCTGGTTGCGCGGCCGCGTCTCGTCGACCCACACGTGCACCGGAAGCCCCGCGTCGTGAGCGCGGTAGATGGGGGACAGCGCCGTCCCGTAGTCGACCGTGGCGAGCCAGCCCGCGTTGCAGTGAGTGAGCACGTTCAGCCGCTCGCGGCCCGCAGCCTCGGCCCGCGCGAACGCAGCTTCGAAGAGCGGCAGTCCGTGCACGCCGATGCTGCGGCACAGCTCGGCGTCCTCGTCGGCGAGCTCGGCGGCTTTCGCGTACGCGACCTCGACCCGCCGCGCCTCGGGCACCGCCAGCACCGCGTCGCGGATGGCATCGAGCGCCCGGCCGAGATTGACGGCCGTCGGCCGCGTCGCGAGGAGCGTCGCGTGAGCGGCGCGTACCGCAAAGTCGGACGCGTCGGTGCGCATCTGCAGGCTGATCCCGTACGCGCCCGTCACCCCGATGAGCGGCGCGCCGCGCACCCGCATGTCGGCAATGGCGCTCGCTGCCTGTTCGACGCTGTCGAGGCGGATGATCTCGAAAGCGTGGGGGAGCTTCGTCTGATCGATGATCTCGACGCCGGCGCCGTCCTCAGCGACACGGATCGTCCGGTGGTGAACGCCATCGACCTGCATGGACCGGCTCTCAGAATCCGAGCGAGCGGTTCACGAGAACGCCACGCGTCACTCGCCCTCGAACTCGCACAGGGAGATGACCTTGTAACCGGCCTGCTCGAGCTTCTGCGCTCCGCCCAGATCCGGCAGGTCGACCACCACCGCGCACGCCGCGATCTTCCCCCCGGCCCGCTCGACCACGCGGATCGACGCCAGCAGCGTGCCGCCGGTCGCGATGAGGTCGTCGACCAGGAGCACGTTCTCGCCCGCGGAGACGGCGTCGGTGTGGATCTCGATCCGGTCGGTTCCGTACTCGAGCTGGTACTCCTCGCCGATCGTCGACCACGGGAGCTTGCCCTGCTTGCGCACCGGAATGAAGCCGACGCCGAGCTCCCGTGCGATCGATCCGCCAAGGATGAAGCCACGCGCCTCGACGCTCGCCACTTTGTCGATGGCCATCCCCTCGACCGCGTCGAGGAGGCCGTCGATGGAATCCCGGAGACCCTGTGGATCCTGCAGGAGCGTCGTGATGTCCCGAAACAGGATGCCCGGCTTCGGGTAGTCGGGAATGCTGCGGATGCGCGACTTGATGGACACGGAAGCCTCCACGAACGTTGCTTTCAGACCCGACCGACGACGCGACCGGCGACGGCGTCGAGTGTTCGCACCAGGGCGGGATCCCGCGCGTCGGGCGCTGTGATGATGGCTGTCTCGAGCGCGCGATCGCAGCCCTGCGCACAGGGTGCCCGCGCCGCCCCCAGGCGTCCCGCGGTTCCCGCCACGAGCGAGCGGCCGCGCGCGGCGTTGTCGGTGAGCAAGGAGACGATGTCCGTCACCTCGACGTTGTCGTGGTTCGGATGCCAGCAGTCGAAATCAGTCACCATCGAGAGGCTCGCGTAGCAGATCTCCGCCTCGCGGGCGAGCTTCGCCTCGGGCATGTTCGTCATACCGATCACGTCACAGCCCCAGGATCGGTAGAGCTCCGACTCCGCGAAGCTCGAAAACTGCGGTCCTTCCATCGCGAGGTAGGTACCGCCGCGTACCACCTCGACGCCGAGCTCACCCGCAGCCGCTTCGAGGGCGTCGCCGATGCGGCCGCACACCGGGTGCGCCATCGACACGTGCGCGACGCAACCCGTGCCGAAAAACGTCTTCTCGCGCGCGAACGTGCGGTCGACGAACTGGTCGACGATGACGAACGTCCCCGGCGGCAGGTGCTCGCGCAGCGACCCGCACGCGCTGACCGAGACGACATCGGTCACCCCCGCACGCTTGAGGGCGTCGATGTTCGCGCGGTAGTTGACCTCGCTGGGCGGAATGCGGTGACCGCGCCCGTGTCGCGGCAGGAAGACCAGCTCGACCCCGGCGAGAGATCCGTGCAGGAGCTCGTCCGACGGCTCGCCAAACGGCGACGCCTGCTTCTCCCAGCGCACGTCCTCGAGGCCGTCGAGCTCGTAGACCCCGCTGCCCCCCAGGACTCCGATCACGGGCGATGCGACTTCCCCGCTCATGCTGGCTCCCGCTGCCGCTCGAAACAGGTTGCTACGTTCACGCGACCCCGGTCCCGGCGAGACCCCCTTGAGTCACGATTCCCTGGATCGCAAGACCGGCAATCGCGCGCTCGGCGCCGACGGCGAAACGCACGCTGCCGCCCATCTCGAACGGCGAGGGTACACCATCGTCGCGCGCAACGTCCGTGCCGGCGGCGTCGAGATGGACATCATCGCCCGACGCGGTCGAGTGCTCGCATTCGTCGAAGTGAAGACGCGGCGCAGCACGCGCTTTGGTGCACCGGAAGAAGCCGTGGACGCGCGAAAGCGCGCGCGTCTCGTGCGGGGCGCAGTGGCCTGGCTCCGCGAAAACCCCGTGCGCAACGTGCGCGCGCGATTCGACGTCATCGTGTGCGAGGCGGACGCGAGCGGCTGGCGGATTCGCCATCTCGAGGCTGCGTTCGATGCGTCGTGACGTGAACGCAGACGCAGCTACTCGTCCTTCTTGGACGCCTCGTCCGCTTCGGCCTCGGGTGCAGTG
>JABSQW010000361.1 GCA_013215605.1 Myxococcales bacterium | reverse complement strand
CTCGACGTCCAAACGCTTCGTCTCTACGGAAGCCGCAGCGACCCGCCGATCGAACCGGATGGCTTCGACGTGATCGCCACCAGTGACTACGCGGAATCCCACGCGCGGCGCTCCCAGGCGAGGCAGTTCTTCGAGACGCTTGACGCTGGGGGAGACTTCGAGCGGACGCAGACCTTCGCTGCCGGCCGCGACCCGTTCTGCCTCCCGGACCTGTGGGGCGCTAAGCGTCCGAGCGATCTGCTCTACGTCCGCACGGCCATCCAGATCTTCGAACGACGGCCGTCTACGCCGCCGCGGGCCCGGCGCGGTTCCAGCCCCTCTTCCTGACGTCCGTCAGCCCTTTCGTCGCGCTCGGAGCGGCGTCAATCCGGAGAAATGACGCCGTCGCTGAGGAGCGCTTCGAATTCAGCGTCGTCCATCGCGAGGTCGCTGCGGAGGATCTCCCGCGTGTGTTGTCCGAGGGTGGGCCAGCGTTGGGCGGGCCGATCGAGGCTCTTCGAGAGCTTGATGGGATTGCCCACGACGTGGATCGCGGCGTCCGCGTGGGGGCGAGGGACCGAGAGCACCATGTCGTGACTCTTCACGTGGGGATCGTTCACGAGATCTTCGGCGCCGAAGCACGGACCCGCCACGATGCCCTCGTCGGCGAGTGCTCGGGAAGCTTCGACCTTCGTGCGCTTCGCGGCCCATTCCTCGATGGCGGGGCGGACGACGCCGTCGAGGTGATCGCGCCAACCTTCGCGCGTGGCGAAGCGCGGGTCGTCGAGCCACTCGGGGTGGCCGATGGCGTGGGCCATGCGCTCGAATTGATGCTCTCGGCCCACCTGCATCACGAACAAACCGTCGCTCGCCCGGAAGCACGTACAGATGCCGGGCCACGCCGCGAGACTGTTGTCGGTGATGCCGACGCTGGGATTGAACGGGACCATGTCCATCATCGCCATCATCGCGTCCATCATCGCCACGTCGACCTGTTGGCCGACTCCGGTGCGGTCGCGGTATTGGAGCCCCGCCAGGATGCCGATGGCAATGAACAGACTGCTCGAGATGTCGCCCATGGCGCCCGCCACGCCGATGTTCGGCAGGCGTCCCGGCTCCGGGCGGAAGTCGTAGAAGCCACCCATCGCCTCGGCCACGACCGCGTAGGCGGGCCAGCTCGCGTACGGCGACGAGCGCAGGCTGCCGAAGCCCGACACCGACGCGTAGACGATGCGCGGGTTTGCGGCGGCGAGCACTTCGTAGCCCAGGCCCAGCCGAGAGAGCGTTCCGGGTTTGAAATTCTCGGTGACAACGTCGTAGGACGGGGCCAGGCGTTTGACGAGTTCGACGCCGCGCGCGTCTTTCAGGTTGACTCCCACGCTGCGCTTGCCGAGGTTGTTGCGCAGGTAGGTGGCCCCCACGTCGCGACCGTCGACGTCGCGAATCGTGGGCGCTGCCGTGCGCCCCGAGTCGCCGGTGACCGGGTGCTCGATCTTGACGACGTCGGCGCCGAGGTGGGCGAGCAGCTGAGTGGCGAAGGGCATCGCCTGCATCTGCTCGATCGCGAGGATGCGGATGCCCTCGAGGGGCAGGCTCGACGCGGGGTTCACGAGGTGCCCGCGGCGGCGTCCGCGTAGGGGTTGATCTTCAGATGGCGCGACACGTCACCGACGTCGTCCATCTCCATGACGCGCTCTGCGAACCGCCAAGCGCCGTCGAGGCACTCGAAGCGGTCCTTGTAGATGCCCCGCACGATCGGTTGCAGGGGAAAGTCGGGAAGGGACATGAACACGACGACGTAAGAGTGGCAGCTCGCGCTCTTCCCATCGTCGGCGACATCGATCATCAGATTCGTCGTCATGTGGCGCGTGTGGGGGGTGGTGCCGGGCCCGTCGGGACCGGCGGGGTCGCCGGATGCGTCGAAGAACGCGGTGTAGGAGCGATACATCTCCTCGGCGGCCTTCGCGCCGACGATTTCGCCCGCGTCGGATCGGATCGCGGCGTGTTCGAAGAGCGCGCCTACGGCGGGAAGATCTCCACCGTCCAATGCCTTCGCATAGCCGTAGATGAGTTTCGAGATGGCGTCGCGCGCCTCGGCCTTGTCGACCACGTTCGCTCCTTCTCGGTTCGCTGGGAGCCCAGCCTACCACCGATCTGGCGTATGCTGGTCTCAACCGACAGTGGGCGTTCGCGATGGGGTTCCGTATCGACATCGGCGAACGATGTCCGTGACCTTTCGGGAGGAGATCTGGCGATGAGCACTGCGAACTCCGAGACCGCGATTCTCGACGGCATCCGCATCGTCGAGATGTGTACTGGGATCCCCGGCCCCGTGGGCGCCCTTCTGCTCGCCGAAGCCGGTGCCGACGTCGTGAAGGTGGAGCCGCCCGGGGGAGACGCGATGCGCGCGAGTCCCGGATTCAAGACGTGGAACCGCAGCAAGCGAAGCGTGGTGCTCGATCTGGGCAATGCGGGGGATCGCAAGTCGCTCGATGAGCTGCTCGCGGGCGCCGACGTGTTGATGCACGGGATGCGACCCGGCGTCGCGTCGCGTCACCGTCTCGACGACGCCACGCTGGCTCGGCAATTTCCGCAGCTCGTGGTGTGCTCGGTGCTCGGCTATCCGGTGGGCCACGCCGATGCCGACCGCCCGGGCCACGACATTCTCGTCCAGGCGCGCATGGGTCTCAT
>JABSQW010000360.1 GCA_013215605.1 Myxococcales bacterium | reverse complement strand
GCGGTGGGTGGCCCCGTCGATGCCGACGATCAGGACGCGTCCGGGCAGCGGCGGCTCCGGTCCACAGCCGACCCCCAGCGCGATTGCAGCGATACCCACAACGGTCCGAGCTGCGGACGCCGCCGTTATTCCCGCCATTCCCGCTGCCACGGGACGTGTTCGCGCTCCATCGTGAGCGAAGCAATCGCCCACGCTTCCGCCTGTGTCAACTCGCAGCCGCTCCAAAGACCCCTGGGAGCCGTCAGGCTTCTGCCCGTTGCTTCCGCAGAAGCGTATTCTCGCCCTGGGGACGATATGCTGGCCTGCGCCAGCCGCTGGAAGGACGATGTCAGGGTCGCGCGCACTGCTTCGACAACTTCAGCTTCGATGGATCCCCGGACGGGTCCGAGGGCTCGCCACGCTTCCCGTTTTGCTGTTCGCGGTGTTCGCGAGTTCCGCACGCGCCGAGGCCCCGCTCGACACCGAGCACGACCGCATCCTCTTCGCGCTCGGCCTGCGCTGCGCGAACGAATTGCGAGACTTTGCGCTCGACGATTCGGAGATCGATCTGGTCGAGCGCGGTATTCGCGCGGCGCTTCTGGGCGGCGAAATTCCCATCAACGCGAACGCCTACCCGCGGAAGATCAAGGCACTGCGCGGCCAGCGGCACCCGGCGGCCGTGGCGCGTGAGCGCGAGCTGGCCCGCGGGTACGTCGAGCGTGCGTCGCGCGAAGCCGGGGCCGTGCGCAGCGACAGTGGCGTCTTGTTGTTCACGCTGCTCCAGGGCACCGGTCCGTCGCCGACCGACGGCGACACCATCCGCGTGCACTTCCACGGAAAGCTCCGCGACGGGACGGTCTTCGACAGCTCGGTCGACCGGGGCGAGGCGCGGCAGATGAAGTTGGGCCGCATGTTTCCGTGCTGGCGTGAGGGCGTGAAGAAGATGAAGGTCGGGGGCAGGAGTCGGTTGGTGTGTCCGCCGGATACCGCTTGGGGGGATGCCGGAACTCCGCGTGTCCCGGGCGGTGCCGCCCTCGATATCGAGATTCAGCTGCTCGCAATTACAAAGTAGGGCGGAGGGTTACGCTGTGTTTTCAATTTTTCGGCGCTGCGTGCAGGTCGTCGCTCTGGTGGCGGCGTGCGTGGTGTCTGCCGCGACAGTGTCGGGATGCTCCCCGCTGCGTCTGCTGTTTCCGAGCAACTCCCACGAGACCGTCGCACCGGAGCTTCCGGCCGATTTCGGGCGACCCGCGATCCTCTTGTTCACGAAGACGAACGGCTACCGCCACGACCAGGCCATCGACGCCGGTGTTCCGATGTTCGAGGAAATCGCGAAGCGGCGCGGCTGGTCGCTCTTTCACACCGAGAACAGCGCCGTCCACCAGCCCGAGCTGCTGGGTCGTTTCGACGCGGTCGTCTGGCACAACACGAGCGGCAACGTCCTGAGCGACGACCAGCGCGCTTCACTGATGCAGTGGATCGAGGGCGGCGGTGGCTTCGTGGGCGTACATGGCGCCGGTGGCGACCCGTCCTACGACTGGACGTGGTACGTCGAGGAACTGATCGGCGCGCAGTTCATCGGACACATCATGGGACCGCAGTTCCAGGACGCGACGCTCGTCGTCGAGGACCGCAGTCACCCGGCGACGCGCCGACTCCCGGCGTCGATCGTCCACAACGAGGAGTGGTACTCGTTCGATCGAAGTGTTCGCGACCGACCCGGCTGGCGGGTGCTCGCCAGTGTCGACGAGTCCACCTACACGCCGCGCATGGATCTTCTGTGGATGGACAGCGATCTGTCCATGGGAGATCACCCGGTGGTGTGGAGCCACTGCCTCGGCCGGGGGCGGACCTTCTTCTCTGCGCTCGGGCACCAGAGAGCATCGTACGCAAGGCCGGAGATGAGAGAGCTGCTCGAAGGCGCCACCGCCTGGGCGGCGTTTCTCGAAGGCACCGGCTGCCGGTGACGCGTCACTGTGCTGAGGCAGCTCGCCCGCTTCCCAGCGCACGGGCGTGGCACGGTCCTCCGTCCTGAGGCTAGGGGTTGCGCCGGGCGTAGGCGGTCATCAGGCCGCTTCTGCGCAGCGCCCATGCGAGTCCGTCGAAGGGCAGGCCGAGGAGATTCGGGAGGGCGCTGTCGAGTGAGCCCGGGGCGCCGAGGCGGTAGCCGAGGCTCGGCGCGAAATCCTTCGCGATGGGGTCCTGCCGCACACGCGACACCGCGAATCCACACTTCTCGAGCATCGCGGTCAGCGTGTCCGGCGCGAAATGGTAGAGGTGGCCCGGGATGTCGATGTGGTGCCAGTGCGCGCCGAAGATGTGGCGCGCGAGGCTGTCGAAATTCTGCAGCGCGACGATCACGAGGCCGTCGGGTCGCAGCAGTCGGTGAGCGACGGCGAGCGCGTCGGCGGGGTCGTGGGTGTGCTCGAGCACCCACCAGAAGGTCACGACGTCGAATGATCCGGGCTCCAGCGGCGCGTCGCATAGCTGTCCGGTGTGGACCTCGAGGTCGAACTCGTCGCGCAGCGCGCGCGCCGCGGTCTCGTTCGGCTCGACGCCTGCGACGTCGTAGCCGCGCTCTCTCAGGAAGAGCAGGTAGCGACCTCCACCGCACCCGACATCGAGGACGCGCGCGCCGGGCGGCTCTGGGAGAGAGCGGAAGAGGCGGTAGTACACCGCTTCCGCGAACGACGGCGGGCCCGGGCGGTGGGGCGCGTAGTCGGCAGGGTAGTAGAACTCGATCGAGGTTGGATCGGGGCGAGGGTTCACGTACGCGAGGCGACAACGGCGACAGCGCACGATTTCGAAGCCACCGGGCACTCCGCGTCGAACGTCGCCGCCGCGAAGCACGACGACGCTGTCGTCGGCGCGGCACAGCGCGCACACGACGTGCTCGAGGCCCACGTCGGCGCCCACGCTCTGCGCCCTCGGGTTCGTGACCTCGCTCATTCGCGGTGCTCCGGTTCGGAGCTGCGTCGACTCGACCGCCACCAGAGGCCGGCGAACAACGCGAGCGCGACGCCGCTGATCCCCGCGCCAATGCTGAACGATCGCGGCTCGTAGCGGAAGACCACCCGCGACTCGCCGCGGGGCAGGACGACGCCCCGAAACAGCGCGTCGGTCGGGTGGATCGCAACGGGCTCACCGTCGACGCTGGCCGTCCAGTCCGGTGTGAACGTGTCGGTGAGCACGAGCAGTCCCGGTGCAGCGAGGTCGGCGCGAATCTCGACGCGCTCTGCCGCGTAGTCGACGATCTCGATGTCGTCGAATCGCGCGATTTCGCCGATCGGTGGCAACGGGAAGTCGTCCGAGCCTGGCCGTGGCTCGACGATTGCCATCATGCTCGGCGCGAAGCTCGGCGACACGAGTCTGTTGATCGCAGCTTTCGGAGAGGAGACCTCTTCGACGACGCGGACGGCGAAGGCGCGCGGGAGTGCCCTCGGGTTGCGGTAGATCCGGACGGGAACGAGTCCGTTCGCGGTCTGCACTTTGCAGAGCGGCCCCTCTTTCATCCTCTTGATCAGCGGTCGTACGGCGATCGAGGCCCGCTCGGGTCGCTCGCTCACGAGCACCGCTTCGACTCCGAGCAGGTCGACGAGCTTCACGCGATCCGCCCTTGGCGCCCTCGCCAGGAAACCCATGAAAACGTCGTCACGAGGCACCGGGCCGAGCTGACGTCCCAGGAACTGCAGTGCATTGAAGTAGAGGACGTGGCGTTGCGTGACGAGGGGATCGTAGTGGGTGGCGCTGTAGGTGCCGTAGAGTTGGCCGTCCTTGTCCTTGATCCCGTAGCTGTCGCGTAGGCCGAAGCTCAGGTGGCGTCCGTGAGCGCCCAGCAGCGGGGCAGCGGCTGCGTAGCACTCGCGCCCCGCGAAGACCGGTTCGGGATCGCTCGATGGATGCAGGAGCGGGTTGTCCTGCGCAACTGCTAGATCGACAAGCGTCAGGAGCAGCAGCGCGACGGCGGCGGCTTCGCGCCGTCCGCGTCGCGCAGCCATGCCCGCGGCCGCGAGCGCCGCAGCGGCGAGGATCGCGTAGACGATCGCCACCCCGAGGTGGGAGAAGTGGTCGGGGGCGAGTTCGTAGAACCAGAACCAGCCCCACGGCAGGTTCGCTGAGGCCGCCGCCTCGCCGAGCCAGCCGCTTGCGATCGCCACCGCGAGGGCGGTGACGGCGGCCCCGGGGAGCAGTGCGCGTTTCGCGAGATCGCGAATCGCTGCCGCGTCGTGGCGGGCGCGTTCGAGCAACGTGTCGAAGCCACAGGACGCGCCGATGGCCACAGCCAGCGCGAACAGCACGACGAAGCGGTCGGGAAGCCGGAAGCTCGCGCCCAGCGGCAGCGCCCGGAACACGCCGTAGAGGGGGGTCTGCGAGCCGAAGACGAGGAGCAACGACACGACGGCGGTTCCGCTCGCAAGGACGGCGACTCGGTCTCGACCCCACAGTCGAAACGCGAACAAGAAGCAGAGCAGGGGGATGAAGCCGACGTACTCGCGTCGTAGGGATCCACGCAGAGGATTCACGAGGTTCGCGAGAAACAGTGCGGGCGGCATCGGGCCGAAGGTCTCGACGACCGCCGGGTCGACGCCGCTCAGCGGGCGCGCGCTGTCGGCGGCGAGCGATAGCGTCGGAAGGATCTGCGCGGCGGCAAGGCCCGCCGCGAGCCCCGCGGCGAGAGCCAGGAGACCGGTGAGTCTTCCGAATCCGGGGCGACCGCTGGCGTTGCGCCGGCCCGAGAGGGCGAGGAAGACCGCCCAGCCCGTCACCGCGTAGGCGGTGATCACGAAAGTGTAGTCGCGTCCCGCGAGAAACAGCAGTGCCATGGAAGCCGCCAACCCGAGGGCGTCGCGCAGCTCGCCGGATCGCGTCGCGCGTACCGTGAAGAGGAGCGCCGCCGGAAGCCAGGGGGCTGAGTTGATTGCGTTGGTGTGGAACGCGAGGAAGAGGGTCGAGCCGCCGAGCATGTAGGTGAGGCCCGCGAGGCTCGCGGCCTCACCGCTGCGCCCGAACTCGCGGGCGAGCAAATAGGTGAACGCGCCCGCGAGCATCACGTGGATCACGCCGAGCGCGCCCATCGCGATCCCGGTGGGAATCAGTGCGTAGAGGAGGTTTGGCGGATACAGCGCGCCCGCCTGGAGGGTCGCGAGGAAGGGCAGACCGGCGATCTGGTGCGGATCCCACAGCGGCAGGCGCCCCTCGGCGATGGCCGTGCCGAAGTAGCTGTGTCGCGGAAAGAACTCCGTGAAGAGGTCGTGGTTCATCAGGCCGATGGGCGTCACACCACTCGCGACGTCGAACTGCCACACGACAGCGGCGGCCGCGGCGAGTGCCGAGATCCACTGGACGTGCTCATCGATCGGCGCCCCGGGGCCCGCCGATCCGTTCTCTTCCGCTGCCGGTTCCGCCTCGGGACTCACGCCGTTCCCTGTGCCTTGACCACCAGGTACTCCTTCTTCGGAGACACGGTGTCGTAGAGCCACCAGGCGAACCGGACCGGAAGGGACACACGCCGACCCTGGGCCTCCTGCAGGAGCAGCCAGCCCGAACGCTGCCCGACCTGCTTGGCTTCCAGGATGCGGAACCCCGCGTGCTCGAGCATCTCGAGCAATGCTCGGCGCGTGAAGTACGCGACGTGTCCCGTGATCACACTGTCTTCGTTGATGGAGCCGTAGCGGCGTTGTCGCGAGCACTCGATCCCCGGCGGCTGGAAGCCGAACGCGAGCAGGCCGATGTTGAGCAGTGAGTCGAGGCGCGGTACGTCGATGATCGCCGTGCCACCGGGCTTCAGGACCCGCTGGATCTCCGCGACCAGGTGATCGGTGGGGTAGACGTGCTCGAGGGTCTCGATACAGACGACGACATCGAACGTCGCGTCGGCGTGGGGGAGCGGAGCGCGTTCGTTCAGATCGAAGACCGAGACCTCTACGCCGTTCTCGCGCGCCCGCTCGGATAGGGCGACGTCGATCCCCGAGACCTTGTTCGTCCCAATGGCGTCCGCGTAGTGCCGGGTGAGCTCGCCGTCCAGGCAGCCGATGTCGAGGAGGGACGCGTCGGCGCCGAGCTTCGGGAGCATTTCGAGGATCATCTCGACGCGGCGATCCACGAAGTGCTGCGGACTCTGTTCCCAGATCTTCCGGTTATCGTCCGTGAGCGCGGATCCTGCGGCGGCCTCCGCGGGGCTGCTAGTGGGGTCGGCCATGCTGAGCTATTTCTCTCCCGCTTCGAGCGCCCGGAGAGATCTCCACGACCGAACTCCATGCCCGAATTACCGTTGGTCAGCATCATTATTCCACACCAGGCGGGCAGCCAAGTATTGCTCGACTGCCTCGCGTCCCTTGAACGCGATGACTCGTATTCCCTGACCGAGGTGTTGCTGATCGACAACGGCTCGGTCGACGGCAGCGTCCAGGCGGCGACCGAGCGCTTTCCCTCACTTCGCGTGTTGCGATTCGACGAGAACCAGGGGTTCGCCGCGGGGTGCAACCGGGGCATCGAAGCCTCCAACGGCGAGTACGTGCTGCTCCTGAACGACGACACCGAGCTCGAGCCCGGGCTCATCGGTGCGCTCGTCGCCAGGGCCGAAGAGGACCCCTCGGTGGGTGCGCTGCAGCCGAAGACGCGTTCTCTGCGCGATCGCTCGCGATTCGAGTACTCGGGTGCGGCCGGCGGTCTGATGGACATCTACGCCTATCCGTTCTCGCGTGGTCGGCTGATGGACCACGTCGAAGAGGATCTCGGCCAGTACGACGACGCCATCGAGATCTTCTGGGCGAGTGGCGTGTGCATGCTGATCCGCCGAGCCGCGCTTGACGCCGCGGGGCTCTTCGACGAGGTCTTCTTCGCGTACATGGAGGAGATCGATCTCTGCTGGCGCATCCAGCTGCAGGGTTACCGGGTGATCTACGTCCCCGAAGCCATCATCTATCACATCGGCGGGTACACGCTCGACCAGAAGGTCCTCAAGCGGATGTACCTCAACCACCGCAACAGCCTCATCACACTCATCAAGAACTACTCCGGGCGCTCCCTGTTGAGAAACCTGCCGGTCAAGATCATCCTCGAGCTGCTCATCGCGGTGGGCGCCCTCGTGCGCAATCCGCGGCGTTCGCTCGCGGTGCTGATGGCATTTGGCTGGCTGTTCGGACATCTGCCCAGCGTCGCCCGGCTGCGCGCGAGCGTGCAGAGCAGGCGCCGAGTCACCGACCGTGAGATCTACCAGCGGCTCTATCTCGGCATGGCGCCGATCTGGTACTTCGTATTCGGGATTCGACAGGTAACCGACCTGCCGGACATCGATCGCGTGCTGCACCGGCCGTACCGCGCAGGAGCTCCGCCAACCGGAGCGAGCGTCCGACCCGAGCGGCGCGACTTCTTCTTCGCGTACCTCGATCAGGCGCCGACCGGCCTCGCGATACAGCGCGCCGTGGAGTGCGAGGCCTTCGCGCGCTTCGCGTTCGATCGACCGGTGCTCGACGTGGGCTGCGGCGACGGCACGTTCTCGCGCATGCTCATGAACGGTGTGATCCTCGACGCCGCGATCGACACGGATCCCATGGAGGTCGAGCTCGCACGCGAGACCCGCTGCTACGCCGACGTGCGGGTCGCGAAGGTCGAGGCGCTGCCCTTCGACGACGCGTCGATGCAGACGGTGCTCGCGAACGCCGTGCTGGCGGGTGTTCCGGAGATCGACGGCGCGCTGTCCGAGATCCACCGGGTTCTGGCGCCGGAGGGGAAACTGTACTTCAGCGTGCCCACCCCGGAGTGCACGCGGTTCCAGCTCTGGAACCGCTGGTTGCGCAGCCTGCGGCTCGAGCGGGTCGCTCGGGCCTACGAGCGCATGACCCTCCGCGTCTTCCGCGCCGAGCACCTCGATGCGCCGGAGGTCTGGGAGGAACGCCTCGAGGGCGCGGGATTCGAGGTGGACGAGCGCATCCCGCTGCTCGGCGAACGGGCGGCGCGCTGGCAGGATCTGTTCCTTCCGATCGCCGCGGCATCAGCGCTCTCGAAGGGGCTGCTCGGGCGCAAGCTCGCGTTCCCGCGCCTGCACCGGCTGGTCGTGCGCAGCTACCGGGCGTTCCTCCGCAGCGCCGTGGCCGCGCCGGCCGACCCCGGTACGGGGGTGCTGTTCGCCGTGCGAAAGTCCAGCTTCGACGCTCAGCGACCGGAGACCGACCCCAGGGCGTCATCGATCCAGTCGATGTCGACCAGCACGACGCCGGGCGGAGCTGCGTAGACCCTGCGCCCGCGGCCGGTCGCGAGGTCCACGCGGTGGATCTCGGTCGGAACCAGGCGCGGCGTCTCGGCGAGTGCGACGAGCAGCCAGGCCACGCCACCGCTGTCCCCCGATCCCACGGGCGTGACGGCGCGACCGTCGATCACGCGCTTCCACTCGCCGGGCGAGTACACGAGTTCGCAGCGCTCCTCGGCGGGGAGACAGCGCACCAGACCCGAGCGCTGACGGGCATAGATCCCGGCAGCGTCCCACCAGAGGGGCAGCGTGCCGCCGATTGCGAGCGCCCCGGGCGTCGCGCCGTCGCGAATCGGTCGCGGCGTTCCGAGGTCGCGCCGGAGCAGGAACAGGCGCGGCCACGGGAACGAGACGCCCGCGAAGCCCCCGCCACCGATTCCGCCCTCACTCTCGATCCGGTCCGCCACGGCTCGACTCACCACCAGCTCGCGACCGTCCGGACTCCAGCGCGCCTCGTCGAGCGGCTGGCTGCGGCTCGCAATCCGGGCGCGCACGCCGCCGAGCTCCCAGATCTCGAGGTCGCTGTCGCCGATCTCGGCGATATCCACACCCACTGAGAAATAGCGGCCATCGGGCGAGGGCTCGGGGTCGTAGTGCTGTCGCGGGCCGTCGATCTCGCTGAGCGTGGCGTCTCGCGTCGACAGGAGCGCCAGGCGCGTGGGGGGGAGGCCGAACTCTTCGGGCGGATCCTCGAGAACGATCAGCAGCTGCTCCAGTTCGATCCAGCGCGCATCGCGGGGCTCGACGCCTCTCGCGATCTCCCGCGAACCCGAGGCGTCTGCGATCACCAGCGAGCGAACGGCCTCCGCGTCCTCGAAGATCAGCGCCAGGCGCCCAGGCCCGCGGAACCCGACGTCGTACGGCGCGGCTGCCGCGCAGCCCGTGGCGAGCGCCAGGGCTAGGATGCGTCCGCTGCTTGCGGGCCGAGGCGGCCGCGGGGATCGAGACCGTTTCGCGGAGCGGGACGGCGATTGGAGCGAGGTCGGGTACACGTTCGGGCGCCTCCGCGACGAGCGTAGCCGCCCGTCCGGGCCGGGTGTCGGCGCGGCGCGTTGACCGAGGCTGTTGTCTGACTCGGTGCGCGCGCGTTACCCTCGTGGCGCTCAACTCGGGCTCCGAGGCCGCCGATGCGAGATCGAAAGATCAGCGGATCGATGGGTCGTGGATCGAAGGGGGCGAGCCAGATCCGGTCCAGTCACTCGATCGCCAGTGATCGAGCGACGGTCCGCTGGAGTGGGCCCACGCGAGGCGCTAGGGCCGGAGGAAGTTCGTGCGCAGAATCGAAACCCGAGTCGATGCTCCCGTGCGCCGAGGCCTGTCGATGCTGTTTCTGGCCGTCGCGCTGTCTGCGGGGCTGTCCTCTCCTGTGGCGGCAGATTCCTACGAGGCCGACAAGGCCGGCCACCCGATTCGCATCACGGCCTACCTCCTCCACCCGTTCGGTGTCCTCCTCGACACCCTGATCTTTCGTCCGGCGCACTGGGTGGGGAGCCAGCAGCCCCTCAAGGCGCTTTTCGGCCATTCCGACTGAGATTCCAGGAGCCGCGTCGCTCCACCGATCGCCCGCGATTGGGGTCTTCGTTTCACTTCTGGTTTCACTTCCGGTACAGTTGTTGCATATGCTCCCCCAGCGCCTGTACCCCGAGGCTCGCCGTCGCGAGAAGCCGAGCAGGCGGCCTGCAAGCCTCCGCGCCGTAGCGCTCGCCTGCGTTCTGGTGCTCATC
This sequence comes from Myxococcales bacterium, assembly GCA_013215605.1. Classification (GTDB taxonomy): domain Bacteria; phylum Myxococcota_A; class UBA9160; order UBA9160; family SMWR01; genus JABSQW01. The sequence continues at coordinate 12,321 of JABSQW010000360.1, read as the reverse complement.
CCCCTCGTTGGCGGAGCGTCGGACGCCTCGAGACTCCAAGTGACCGGGATGACGTTCATCGCGAACCGCGGCGACGGTCGCGACCTCGTGCTCCGCGCCGATCGTGCGATCCTCACGCCGCACACCCAGCAGGCGGAGATCTTCGAGGTTCGGGCCGAGTTCATGGGCCTCGAGGGCGACCGGAACTTCACGATGCACTGCGACCGCGCGCAGTTGGACATCGAGACGAACGACTTCGAAGCGACTGGCAACGTCTCCGGCACGACGGCGGCAGGTGAGCGGTACACGGCGCCGTGGGTCCGCTACGTCCACGAAGACGATCTGCTCTACACGGACGCGCCCGTCCGGCTGGTCGACGATACCGGACATTTCAGCGGCAACGGTTTTCGGTATCACGTCGCCGAGCGGCGCTTCAAGCTGCTCGGCGATGTCAGGGTGGTGCAGGGCCGATAATGCGAACGATGCTCGCCACAGTGCTGTTCTTGCTCGCCGGTGCTGCCGACGGCCTCGCTGCCGAGGTCGAGGCAGCGACGCCATTCGGCCTCGGGTTGGCCGACGCCGATCAGCCCATCTCGATTCGCGCGGACGAACTCGAGGCGATATCGAGCGGCGGTGAGAGGCGCCTCGTATTCACCACCAACGTCACGGTCGACCAGGCCGACGTGCACATCGAATCCCGACGCCTCGAGGCGTTCTATCCGAAGGGCCAGAGTCAGCCCGAGCGCCTCGTTGCGGACGGTGACGTGCGACTTCGCCAGAAGTTGCTGGAGGCGCGCTGCGATCACGCCATCTATGAACGCACGCAACGGTTCCTCGTGTGCCGGGGTCACGCCGAGCTTCGCGACGGCGACAACCGAGTGCGCGGCGCGGTGATCGAGTTCGACCTCGAGCGCGAGGTGGTGCGGGTCAAGGGCGGGGTGTCGGTGCTCCTCCAATCATCGACGCAGAGCACACCGACGGCGGGTCCGCAGAGCGGAATGCCCGACGCGCGCAACTGGGCGGCGCAGTGATCTCCGTGTCCGGAGTTGGCCTCTCGAAGAGCTACGGAGACCGTGAGGTCGTCTGCGGGGTGGATCTCGAGGTCCACCCGACCGAAGTGGTGGGGCTCCTCGGCCCGAACGGCGCTGGCAAGACCACCACGTTCAATATGGTGGCTGGTGGGATCCGGCCCTCGAAGGGTCAGGTGTTTCTGGGAGAAGACGAGATCACGGATCTCCCGATGTACCGTCGGGCGAGGCTCGGCATCACGTATCTTCCCCAGGAAGCGTCGATATTCAGAAAGCTTTCTGTCGCCGACAACGTCAACGCGATCCTGGAGACCGTCGAGTCCAGTCGCGCGGCCCGGCGAGAGCGCCTGGGAGAGCTTTTGGCTGAGCTCGGTCTGACCGAAAAGGCCAACAGGCGAGGCGACACCCTCTCAGGAGGGGAACGCCGTCGCGTGGAGATCGCACGGGCGTTGGTACTGGACCCCAAATTCATGCTGCTCGACGAGCCCTTCTCCGGTATCGACCCGATCGCCGTGCTCGACATTCAACAGATGATCGAGCAGCTCAAGTCCCGCGGGATCGGTGTGATCATCACCGATCACAACGTGCGGGAAACTCTCTCGATCTGCGACCGTGCGTATATCATCAAGGATGGAGGCATCATTCGTCACGGTCCGCCCGAAGAGATCGCCGCCGACCCCCAGGTAAGAGAGACCTATCTGGGCGAGAATTTCAGGCTCCAGTAGAAAAGGTACGCAGAGACAGTTTACCCATGCCCCTCGAGCTCAAGCAGCAACTCAGGCTCTCTCAACAACTGGTGATGACGCCGCAGCTCCAGCAGGCGATCAAGCTGTTACAGCTATCGCGGCTCGAACTCACTGACCTCGTGCAGAACGAGCTCCAGGAGAACCCGGTCCTCGAGGAACTCGTCGAGAGCGAAGACGACATGAGCTCGATGGAGGTGCGCGAGACCGAGGGCGCGGGTGATTCCGGCGAGACGGCGTCAGAAGCCCAGTCCGCAGGAGAGACCGACCCCGATCCCGATGGCGACCAGCCCGTCGAGATCCCTACGGCCGATCTCGATCCCGCCGCGGCGGAGATCGCTGAAGACCTCGAAGCCGTGATCGTCGGCCCGGAGCTGGAACCCACTGACGCTCAGAAGGTCGCCGACATCGACTGGGAGAGATACATGGAGGCCTACCCGCAGACCGGCATGCGGGAGGTGCGCGAGGACGACGACCGTTCCTTGGAGAACATGACGGCCAAGCGAGAGACCCTCGCTGAGCATCTGCGTTGGCAACTCAAGCTCACCGATGTCAATGAGAGCGACGAGTCAATCGCCGAATTCATCCTCGGAAACCTCGATGAGCGCGGCTACCTGCGGGCCACCACCGAGGAGATCGCCCGACAAACCGGAGAGCTCGAAGAGGCCGTCGAGGCGACGCTCGCGAAGGTGCAGGACCTCGATCCGCCCGGCGTTGCCGCTCGCGACCTGAAGGAGTGTCTGAGTCTCCAGGTGAAAGCGCACGGCATTCGCGATTCGCTCGTCTTACGCATCATCGATGAGGTCCTCGACGCGCTGATCCGGCGCGATTTCCGCGGCGTGTCGCGGGCACTCGGCGTGACCGTCGAGGAGGTAGCCGCCGCAGCGAAGGTGATTGGACGCCTCGAGCCGCGCCCGGGTCGCGCGTATGGCACCGATGATCCCGTCTACATCGTACCCGACATCTACGTGTACAAGATCGCCGACGAATTCCACGTGGTGCTGAACGACGACGGTCTGCCCCGCCTGCGCGTGAGTTCGATGTACCGCGAAGTGATGTCCCGCAGCGGGATGGCGGAGAAGGAGACCAAGACGTACGTGCACGACAAGGTGCGGTCGGCCATGTGGCTCATCAAGTCGATCCAAAAGCGGCAGCGCACGATCCACAAAGTGATGCGGAGCATCATCAAGTTTCAGCGCGAGTTCTTCGACCACGGTATCAATCACCTGAAGCCGTTGAATCTCCGCGATGTGGCCGACGACATCGAGATGCACGAGTCGACGGTCAGCCGCGTCACGACCAATAAGTACGTCCACACGTCGCAAGGCATCTTCGAGCTGAAGTACTTCTTCAACTCGTCGATCAACCGTGTCGACGGCGAAGCCATGGCGAGCGAGAGCGTCAAGGAACGCATTCACAAGCTCATTCGCAGCGAGGATCCGAGGCGGCCGCTCTCGGACCAGCGAATCGCGGAGATGCTGAAGGTCGCCAACATCGACATTGCGCGCCGGACCGTGACCAAGTACCGGGAGGCGCTGAACATCCTCTCGTCGACGAAGCGGCGGCAGGTCGGTTAGAGTTGGCGCTCGCATCTCCGGGGGGAGTTGCATGAAGATCATGGACATCCTGATCCGCGACGCCGTGATCCTCGACCTAGGGATTCGTGGCAAGCGCGACGTCCTGGCGGAAATGGCGGCTGCACTCGCCAAGGTCGAACCTCAGATCGAAGCCGACCGACTCCTCGAGGTGCTCGAAGAGCGCGAGGCGCTGCAGAGCACCGGCATCGGCGAGGGAGTCGCGATCCCCCACGGAAAGCTCGCAGGCCTCGACCGCTTGGTGGCGTCGTTCGCGCGCAGTCGCGAGGGGATCGACTTCGATTCGATCGACGGTCAGCCGACCCATCACTTCTTCCTGCTCGTCGTTCCTGAGCACTCGGGCGGTCAGTATCTGAAGGCCCTGGCCCGCATCTCTCGCTTCTTCCGCGATTCGGATTTCCGACAAAAGCTCGCCGATGCCGAAAGCCTCGAGGATGCCGTCCGGACCATCGAGGAGGAGGACGCGAAGCTGTAGATGCCGGTCCACGGAGCGCTCCTCGACGTGCACGATGTAGGGGTGCTGCTCCTCGGGACCAGCGGCATCGGGAAGAGCGAATGCGCGCTCGAGCTGGTTTCGCGTGGACACCGCCTCGTGGCGGACGACGTGGTGGATCTCCGGGTCGAGGAAGACGCGGTGATCGGATCGGCACCGGAGCGCATCCGGCACTACATGGAGATCCGCGGGCTCGGAATCATCTATGTTCCGGATCTGTTCGGCGAGAGGGCCGTCCGTGACGAGATGCAGATCGACCTTCTGTGCAGGCTGCAAAAGTGGCAGGCCGGCGGGATCTATGAGCGGACTGGTCTCGACCGCGAGACCGAAACTCTCGAAGGACTCACACTACCGCGCTTTACCCTTCCGGCGCGCCCGGGCGGAAGTATGGCGACGATCGTCGACGTCGCCGCGCGCGAGCACCGTCAGCGCAAAGCCGGCGTCAGCGCGGCAGCGCGCCTCGACGAGCGCCTGGTGACCGAAATGAGCAATTCGTGACACGTGAAGGCACGCCCATCGTCTTCGTGAGCGGCCTGTCCGGCAGCGGCAAGAGCACCGCAATGGCCGCCCTCGAGGACCTCAACTACTACAGTGTCGACAACCTGCCGGTGCAGCTGATCGAGCAGTTCCTCGACCTCTGCGCGAAGGCGAATCCGCCCATCCAGCGCATTGCGCTGGCGATCGACGCCCGCGAAGAGGCGTTCCTGCGCGCGGTGCCGGGCGTGGTCGAGCAGTTGCGCGCGAACGGCGAGGATGTCGAGTTGATCTTCCTCGACTGCTCCGATGAGACGCTCCTGAATCGTTACCGCGAGACGCGCCGCGTCCACCCGCTCTCACCGGGTGGCTCGGTCGAGGACGGCATCGCCAAGGAGCGCGAGCTGCTGGTCGACGTCGCGGGACTCGCCGACCAGGTGATCGACACGTCGACGATGAACGTCCACCAGCTCAAGGGCGCGGTCGTCGCGCACATCGCCGGCGAGGCGCGGCCGACCGTGGTAAACGTCGTCTCGTTCGGCTTTCGCTACGGTCCTCCGCAGACCGTCGAGCTCCTGTTCGACGTGCGCTTCCTCCCGAACCCGTACTTCGAGGAAGCGCTGCGCCAGCGCACGGGTCAAGACCGCGAGGTAGCGGCGTACGTGCTCGATACCGACCTCGGCAAGGATCTCTTCGAGCGCCTGCACGACCTCACGAACTACCTGCTCCCGCTATATGACCGCGAGGGCAAGGCCTACGTGACCATTGGCATCGGCTGCACCGGGGGCAAGCACCGGTCGGTTGCCGTGTCCGACGCGCTTGCGCGACAGCTCCGCGCCGATGGCCGAGAGGTGAACATCGAGCATCGAGACGTGGAGCGAGCGTGAGCGGAGTCGGGGTTGTCATCGTGACCCACTACGGACTCGGAGACGAATTCCTCCAGTCGGTGCGCCTGATCGTGCCTGGCGCGCCGACGTTCTACGCGGTGTCGATCGATCCCAACCAATCGGTCGACGAGATGCGCAGCGACATTTCGAAAGCGATTGGAGCGGCGGACGAAGGGAAGGGTGTCCTGATGCTCACGGACATGTTCGGCGGCACGCCGTCGAACATCAGTCTGTCGTTCCTCGAGGAGCGCAGCGTCGCGGTCGTGACCGGCATCAACCTGCCCATGCTCATCAAACTCGCGACACTCCGCGAGGAGAAGCCGCTCGACGAGCTCGCGGGATTCATCAAGGAGTACGGACGCCGCAACATCTCCGTGGCGAACGAGATCTTGCCGGAAGAATCGAAGTGAGCGACCACGAGGTCCAGTCCGATTTCGTCGTGCGCAACGAGCTCGGGCTCCACGCGCGCCCGGCCGGCCTATTCGTGGTGCTCGCCGGCGAGTTCGAGTCCGAGATCAGCGTAGGGCGGGAGACCGACTGGGTCGACGGCCGCAGTGTCCTCTCGCTGCTGTCTCTCGCGGCAGCGTGCGGCACGAAGCTCAGCGTGCGCGCGGTGGGCCCCGACGCCGCGGCCGCCGTCGAAGCCCTCGGCGAGCTGCTCGAGAACCCCGCACCGCCTCGTCCCCCGTAGATCCCCGCGACTTCACGAATCAGCGACTGCTAGTCGACCACGACGCAGTTCTTGCCCTGGTCCTTGGCGCTGTAGAGGGCGCGGTCGGCGCTCACGAAGAAGCGCTTGCGGTTGCCCTCGTACTCGGCGACCCCCATCGAGACCGTGAGGCGCATCGGCCGCAGCGATTCGCTGAGGAGGAAGCTGCTCTCTGCGATGTTCGTTCGGATTTTCTCTGCGAGCTGATAGGCGCCGATTCGATCGGTATTCACGGCGATGATCACGAATTCCTCGCCGCCATACCGCGCGAGCAGATCGAGGTCGCGTACCGACTCCTCCATGAGGCGCGCGATACTGACGAGCAGTTCGTCGCCGGCGGCGTGACCGTAGCGGTCGTTCAGGGTCTTGAAGTCGTCGATGTCGATCAGAACCATCGAGAGCGGTTCGTTCACGCGGTTGACTCGCTTGATCTCGCGCGTCAGGTGGTCCTGGAAGAAGCGGTGGTTGTGAAGCTTCGTCAGGCCATCGGTGATCGAGAGCTGATTGAGGACCTCGTTCGCGCGCTGCAACTCGAGGTTCCGGGTCACCAGCTCGCCGTGGGAGTCCTCGAGGTTCGTGCGCCGGTGGTACAGCCCTCGGAGCATCGCGTCGACGCTGCGGGCGAGCTCCCCGATCTCGTCGGCGCGCGCCGGTTCGAAGCTCGTCGACTCCGTCTCGCCGGCCGCGACCCGGCGCGTGCCCTCGATGAGCACATCGAGCGGGCGCAGCAACCGACGCGCGACGAAGCGAGTGATCGCGTAACCCACGGCCCCGGAGAGCAGCGCGACCGCGAGCGCCGTCGACCCGGCCGACGGCGCCGGGCCGAGCCAGGCGACGCTGAGTCCCGACGCGACCGACCACAGGCCCGCCGCCAGCGCCACGCGGCTCGAGAGGCTCCCACCGACGATCAGGGAGGACGCGCCGGCTGCCTCCGGAAGTTGCTCGGCTTCGCGGTCGGGGTGGCTCGGCGAGCCGGGGGTCGGGTCGGCGGATCGATGCTTCACGGCACCCGATCGTATCGACGCCCAGCCGCGTTGCTTGACCCAGAATCGAAGAAAGCTCTTTGGATTTCGGTCAGTTAGCCGAGAGATAGCGGAGGAAAGGAGTCCACCAGTGTGTCGCGAATCCAGAACGCCGATAACTCCCTGTCCGGTCGAGGGAAATCGCTGAATGCGGATTGCGCGGATCGGAGGCGTCAACTATGTTGATTGAGCTTTTTCAGGGGGTTAGCGGTCTCGCGATCCCGGACGCACCAGCGTCGTGCCTACCGGGTGCCCCTGAACGGCCCCGAATGAAATTGACCGACATCACCCGAACCTGTGGGCTGCGCCTTGGCTGATGGCCGCAACACGGCGCTGCCCGCCGAGACCGACGAACTCGCGGACCTCCGCCGACGGATCGACGCCGTCGACCGGGCCATCCTCGCGCGGTTGAACGAGCGCGCTGGCCTCGTGGTGGAAGTCGGTCGCGTCAAGCAGGACAACGCGGCCTCGATCTACGAGGCCTCCCGCGAACTCGCGATCGTGGCCGACCTCTGCGCCGCCAACGAGGGCCCGTTCCCCGACACGGGTCTCGCACCTGTCTTTCGCGAAATCATCTCTGCCACGCGGTCGCTCGAGGCGGTGCTGCGGGTCGCGTACTTCGGACCCGAGGGCACCTTCACCCACCTCGCGGCCCGCCGGCAGTTTGGCGACCTCGCCGACCTCGTGTCGGAACCCTCGATTCCCGGCGTGTTCGACGCGCTCGAGAAGGGCAAAGCGGCGCTCGGTGTCGTACCGATCGAGAACACCACCGAGGGCATCGTCACCGCCACCTACGACTGCTTCGCGACCTGCGGGCCCGACATCCGCATCTGCGGCGAGGCCGTGCAGCGCATCTCGAACCACCTGATGTCGCTCTCCGGCAGGCTCGGTGACGTGAAGCGCGTGGTCTCGCATCCGCAACCCCTCGCGCAGTGCCGCGGCTGGCTCGACCGAAACCTTCCGGATGTCGAACGCATCGAGGCGGCCAGCACGGCGGCGGCCGCGAGGCTCGCGAAGCAGGACGGCGACGTTGCAGCCATCGGCAGCGAGATGGCCGCAAGCGTCTACGGACTCGAAACGATCGAGGCGTCGATCGAAGACCGCAACGACAACACCACCCGCTTCGTCATGCTGGGTCGCCAGGACTCGGCGGCCTCTGGCGACGACCTCACGTCCGCGATGTTCACGATCCGCAAGGACGAGTCGGGCGGTCTGCACCGCCTGCTCGAGCCGTTCGCGCGCTTCGAGATCAACCTCACGTCGATCCAGCTGCGGCCGATCGCCGGGAAGCCGTGGGAGTACACCTTCTTCCTCGACTTCGAGGGTCACGCGACGCAGGAGCACGTCGCCGAAGCGCTTCGCGCCGTGGCGGATCTCTCTCACTCGCACCAGGTCCTCGGTTCGTATCCGCGCGCCGCCCGGAGTTCGGGCGCTGCTGCCGGGAGCAGGGGCTGAGCATGGCTCTCGAGAAAACCGTCAACGAACACATCGCGGCTCTTCAGCCCTACGAGCCGGGCAAGCCCGTCGAGCAGCTCGCTCGCGAGCTCGGCATCGAGGGCGCCGTCAAGCTCGCTTCGAACGAGAGCCCGATCGGTCCGTCCAAGAGGGCCGTTGAGGCGATTCGCAGGGAAGTCGGCAACATCCACCGCTATCCCGACGGTGCGAGCTTCGAGCTGCGCGTCGCGCTCGCCGAGCGCCTTTCCCTCGGTGGGGAACAGCTCGTCTTCGGTGCGGGCGCTGACGAGATCCTCGAGCTGCTCGCGAAGTCGCTGCTGTCGCCGGGCGACGAGGTCGTCCACGCGTGGCCTTCGTTCGCGATGTACCCGATCGTCGTGCAGGGCATGGGCGCCACGCCCGTGCAGGTGCCGCTCACCGATGATCTCGTCCACGACCTGCCCGCAATGGCGAAGGCGGTCAACGATCGCACGAAGCTCGTCTTCGTCTGCAATCCCAACAATCCGACCGGCACGAGTGTGGGGCGCGACGCCTTCGACGCGTTCATGGAAGCGATCCCCGCTGGCGTCGTCGTCGCGATCGACGAGGCATACGTCGATTTCGCGCGGCGCGAGGACTTCCCGGACTCCCTCGCGTGGGTCGCACGGCGGCCCGGCACCATCGTACTGCGCACCTTCTCGAAGATCTTCGGCCTCGCGGGCGTGCGCGTGGGCTACGGCGCGACCGATCCCGAACTCGCCGATTACCTGCAGCGAGCCCGTCACCCCTTCAACGTGAATCGCCTGGCCGAGGTCGCGGCCCTCGCTGCTCTCGACGACGACGAGCACGCCGATCGCGCGCGTAGCGTAAACGCCGAGGGCCTGGAGTACCTGACCCGTGAGCTGGTAGACCTCGGTGTCGAGGTCTGGCCGAGCGACGCGAACTTCCTGCTCGCGCGCACGGGACCCGACGCCTACGACCGCCTGCTCTGCGAGGGCGTCATCGTGCGATCGACCGCCGGCTTCGGCATGCCCGACTGCATCCGCGTCTCCGTCGGACTGCCGAAGGAGAACCAGCACTTCATCGATGCGCTGAAACGCATCCGAGGGGTGCGCTAGGTGTTCGAACGCATCGCTGTACTCGGGCTCGGGCTGTTGGGGGGATCGGTCGCCCTGGCGGCGCGGCGAGCCGGTGTCGCGACGACGATCGCGGGGGCCACGCGCAACCCCGCGGTGCTCGCAGGGGCGCTCGAGAACGGGGTGATCGACGAAGTCGGGACGTTCGAGGACGTCGTGGCCGGCGCGGACTTCGTCGTGCTTTCGACGACGGTCGCCGCGATGCCCGAGGTTCTGCGCCGCGCAGCGCCGAACCTGATGGACGGCGCCATCGTGACCGACGTCGGCAGCGTGAAGGGCCCGCTCGTCGAGACGCTGCCGGGCCTGCTCCCGCCGCGGGCGGCGTTCGTCGGGTCGCACCCGATGGCGGGCAGCCACGAGACCGGCCTCGAAGCGGCTCGCGGGGATCTGTTCGAGGACGCGCCCTGCGTGGTGACCGACGCCGCGGACGCCGCAGCGGTCGAACGCGTCGTCGCGTTCTGGGAGGCGCTCGGGTCCCGTGTCCTGCGCCGCAGCCCGGCGTCTCACGACGACGAAGTCGCGTGGGTGAGTCACGTTCCGCACGTCGTGGCGTGGGCGTTCGCCGAGGCGTTCGCGGGAGCCCCGGCGGCGGCGCGCGAAGTGGCCGGCGGCGGTTTTCGCGATTTCACGCGCATTGCGCGCAGCAGTCCGGAGCTCTGGGGCGACATCCTCACCGCCAACCGGAAATCGATTTCGGCACCGCTCGAAGCGGTGGGCGAGACGCTCGCGGATCTCGCGCGCGCCATCGAGAGCAACGACGTGGAGAAGGTCCGAGACCTGATCGCGTCGGCGCGCGGAACACTGGCGGCGGAAGCACCGTCTGACAGGAAACACTAGAGCCCGGCGAATCCACGCCGGACGGGTCGGCAGGAGATGGTCACCTACGTATGAGTGAATCGACAGCATCCAGCGGCGGCGAGAGCTTCGCCGAACTCTTCGAAACGAGCTCCACGAACATCAAAGAGGGCGAAGTCGTCCGGGGGAAGGTGCTCTCGGTCGATGACGACCACGTGCAGATCGACATCGGATTCAAATCCGAGGGTCTGGTTGCCACCTGGGAGTTCATGGACGACGACGGGACGCTCCTCATCAACGTCGGCGACGCTGTCGACGTACTCCTCGAGCAGTCCGAGGACAATGCCGGCCGCATCGTGCTATCGAAGGAGAAGGCCGACCGGCTGATGATCTGGGACGAGATCAGCCGCGCCTACAAGGCCGACGAGCCGGTCGAGGGCACCGTCATCGCCCGGGTCAAAGGCGGCCTCGCCGTCGACATCGGCGTGAAGGCGTTCCTGCCGGGCTCCCAGGTCGACCTGCGGCCCGTGCGCAACCTCGAGTCGGTGGTCAGCCAGAAGCTCAAGTTCAAGATCATCAAGTTCAACAAGCGCCGCGGGAACATCGTACTGTCGCGCCGCGCCCTGCTCGAGACCGAGCGCAAGAAGCTGCGTGAGAACACCCTGGAGACCCTGGCACCCGGTCAGATCGTGGACGGCGTGATCAAGAATCTCACCGACTACGGCGCGTTCATCGATCTCGGTGGTATCGACGGCCTGCTGCACGTCACCGACATGTCCTGGGGCCGCGTCAACCACCCGAGCGAGCTCTTCCAGGTGGGCGACGAGATCAAGGTCAAGGTGCTCAAGTTCGACCCGGAAAGCGAGCGCGTGTCCCTCGGTCTCAAGCAGATCCAACCCGACCCGTGGATCGACGCGTCGATGCGCTACCCGATCGGGAAGCGCATCGAGGGCAAGGTCGTGTCCCTCGCCGAGTACGGTGCGTTCATCGAGCTCGAGCCGGGCATCGAGGGCCTCATCCACGTGTCCGAGATGTCGTGGACGAAGCGCATCAAGCACCCGTCGAAGGTGGTGTCCGTGGGCGACAGCGTCGAGGCGGTCGTGCTCGACGCCGACGAGCGCGAGCGCAAGATCTCCCTCGGCATGAAGCAGATCGAGCCGAACCCGTGGAGCGTGATCGAGGAGACCTACCCGATCAATACAAAGGTCAGCGGCACGATCCGCAACATCACCAATTTCGGGATCTTCGTCGGTCTCGAAGAGGGGATCGACGGACTCGTGCACGTCTCGGACATCTCGTGGACGGAGCAGATCAAGCATCCGGGCGAGAAGTTCAAGAAGGGCGATTCCGTCGAGGCGGTGGTGCTGAAGATCGACAAGGAGAACGAGAAGTTCTCCCTGGGGATCAAGCAGCTCGAACCGAATCCGTGGGACGAGATCCTGAAGAAGTACCCGGTGGGCAGCGAAATCACGGGAGTCGTCACGAGCGTGACCGACTTCGGAGCCTTCGTGAAGCTCGAGGAGGGGATCGAGGGGCTGATCTACAGCTCCGAGCTCTCCACCGAGCGGGTCGAGAACCCGAGCGACGTCATCTCCGAGGAGCAGGAGGTCAATGCGCTCATCGTCAAGGTGGACCCCGTCGAGCAGAAGATCTCGCTGTCGATTCGCGCGCTCACTGACAAGGAGCAGCGTGATGCCCTGAAGAAGGTTGCCGCCTCGCAGACCGGTCGACAGACCGCGACGCTCGGTGATCTGCTAGCAGAGAAGTTGGCCGAGAAGGGCGACTCCGAGTAGGCGATTTCAACACCCCAAGCGAGCCCCATCCGCCGACGCGCACCGCGCCGAAGCACCGGATGGGGATGCCAGGAGAGAAGGATGACGAAGAGCGGGCTGATCGAGGCGGTAGCGGAGCGCACGCCGCACATCTCGAAGAAAGACACGGAGATCGTCGTCAACACCATCTTCGATTCCATGGCCCACGCCCTGAAGGGCGGCGAGCGAATCGAGATCCGGGGGTTCGGAAGCTT
>JABSQW010000359.1 GCA_013215605.1 Myxococcales bacterium | reverse complement strand
TCCGACGATGCCGGCGACCGCGCCGATGAAGAACGCGCCGATGGCGGCGTTGCCGGCGACGTGGCCGAGGTCGGCGTGCAGGGTGAGGGCGGTCACGGCGCGCCAGGGTTCGCCCGTGAGAATGCGTTCAGCACTCGCGCTGCCGCGCTCGAACCAGATGACGCTCGAATCTCGCGGGCCCGTGTACGAAAAGAAGAGCATCAGCAACAGGGCGACACCGAGGCCTGTTTCGACCTGTCCGGGCTGGGATTTCAGCTTCGGCCGGGCGGGCTCGTGTGGATTCTCGGCGTCGTAGTCCTCGAGGATGCGAATCGCATCGGCCGCGTCCTCGGCGGGTACCTCCACGGTGTAGACCTCGTGGCGCCTGCAGACGCGGACCGGCAGACCCTCGGATGCGAGAACGAGTGCCCACTCGTCGGCGAGCTTGCGATGGCGGGCTTCGCGCAGGATGGTGTCGGGGGAGTGGATCATTCGGGCCCCGGCGCCGAGACGGCGGACGGAAGCGGCGAGATCTCCGCCAATGTTCCGACGAGGATTTCGCGGCGTGTAGATAGGAAGTTCAAGCTACGTTTCCGCAAGGTCCTATCCTAGAGGTTCTGTCAACCAGGAACCGGTGAACGCATACGGGATCGAGAGCGAAGCCGGCGTTGTCGACGAGTAGGCCGGCTGGGGCCGAGCCCGCCGTTTCCTAGCGCTCACCTTGTCCCGACTCGATCACTCTTTCGATCATCAACTGGCTGCGGGTCCTACGACGGATCTCCCGCACGGCGGCTTCGGTCGCTTGCTTCTTCGTTCGTGACATGTCGAGACGCTCCTCGGGGGGCATGGCCCCTGAAAGTGTCTCTTAGCTTCGGGCCCCTGTGTGTCCGACTTCTGCTGACGGGAAACAGGGCGCGGCCGTCGCGTCGACCGGCTCTGGGGACCGGAAGAGGAGCGGGTCCCCGAACGCCACAGTGCAGCCGATCTGGACTGAGGGCGTCCTTCCACGAAAGTCGGGGTTGCAACCCGGCGGCGCACTCAGTCGGGGTGGGATGCCACTCCCATACTGAACACAGGTGTCGCAGAACCCGTTTCGACCACGTGCAGCACGACCTCCTCAGCCCCGGGGTGCCCAATGAAGTCGAGCACAACGAAACCCGGATGACCGTGCGCGAACAAAGTGCCCGCGATGTTGGTCACGTAGCCACCGCGAACGCGCGGGGTGGAGCCTGCGCCGCTCACGACCTGGAGCGTGGCGTGCGCACCTCCTTCGAGCACCTGGAGGTTGTGGTCGTGACCAGCGGCGTAGACCACCGGCGGTGAAGCGGCGAGGGCGCGCTCGATGGGTGTCATGATCTCGCGATACCCTTCTTCGTAGCTGTCCTGAAGTGTGCCGAAGAGCAACAGGACCGTTCCGGTGATGAAGTCCGCAATGGCGCCTCGGCTAAAGCCACCGTGGGGACCTCCGGTGCGAAGGGGGTGGTGGGACGCAACGATGAGCCATTGGTCTCGGTTCGCCTGGAGTAGCGCGCCGAGTTGGGCGGCGAGTTCCTCGGGTGTCGCGCTGCCCTGACAGTCTGCGACGTCTTCCTTGTCGAAGTACCAGGGATCGATGTCGAATGCGATTGCGCTGATGCCACGTGTGCCGGCGGAGGCGGCGGGCAGGAGGGGATGGAGAACAGGTCCCGGGCAGCCGTCGCGCGGGATGAATGCCACACCGTTCAGATCGAGGTAGTTCTGTTGCCGAAGTAAACGGTCCTTCCCGGCGTGACCCCAGTCGTGGTTGCCTGGAAGGAACACGCGTGCCGCATCGGTCGAGGCGATCTGCTTGCGAAGAATTTCTTCGCCTGCGGCGACGTCGTCTTCTTCGATCCCGGCGGGATACACGTTGTCGCCAAGGAACAGGACGCTCGTCTTCGACGCGTGCGCATTGCCCCACACTCCCAACTGTTCGAGGACGGGTTCTTGTTCCATCGGGACGCCCGTGTCTCCGACCAGCACCACGCGATGGATCAGATCGTTCTGCATGGGCAGGTTGGGACTCGGCTTGCGCACCGGAACCTGCAGCGCGATGAACGGTGGACCCTCGGCTGAATACCTTTCGCCCTCGAGTCGCTCGGGCAAGGCCATGCAGCCGAGGTTGAGCGTGGTGAGCAGCGCGAGCAGAGATGCCCGCTTCATTGTTTTCGGATGGGTGAGAAGCTTTCGCATCATGCAAGCGATCCTAGAAGTAGATAGGAATTTCAAGCTGTATTTCCGCAAGGTCCTATCATAGAGACTGCGCCACCCAGGGAGGAACACAACTTGTTCCTCCTATTTCCTGTAGAGCTCGCGATGGATTCCACGGGTAGCTAGCGGCTGACGACCTGGTTTCGCAACACGCCGATCCCCTCGATCTCGAGTTCGATCACGTCGCCATCCGCAAGGAAACGCTTGTGCTCCATTAGGCACCCGAGAGGCACGGTGCCGGATCCCACGATCTCACCGGGGTAGATGGTTTCGCCGCGGCTGATGTACGAAATCACGTCATCGACGGTGTGGTCCATCTGGCCCGAGTTGCCGCGAGAGATCTCCTCGCCGTTCAGTCTTGCGATCATCGCCATCTTCTTCGGGTCGACCTCATCGGCCGTCACAATGCAGGGGCCGAATACGTTTCCCGTATCGAAGTCCTTACCCTTGGCGGGGCCCAGCCCGGAGGTCATCTCGGTCAGCTGCAGGTCTCTTGCCGACACGTCGTTGAAGATCGTGTAACCGAAGACGTGGCGCAGAGCCTCTTCTCTCGAGATGTCCTTCCCCTGCTTGCCAATGACGATTCCGAGTTCAAGCTCGTAGTCGAGCAGGTTGCAGCCCTGCGGCCGTTCGATGTCTGCGCCATCGCCGACCACGCCCATTCGGTTTCCCTTGTAGTAGCAAGGGGCGTCGCGGAAAACCTGAGGCAGCGCGTACGTGGAAGGATCACCACCGGTGAGTTCCAGTCCGATCTTGCCCGCGTTGATCATGTGCTGCAGAAA
Source organism: Myxococcales bacterium (assembly GCA_013215605.1). GTDB lineage: Bacteria > Myxococcota_A > UBA9160 > UBA9160 > SMWR01 > JABSQW01. The sequence continues at coordinate 2,983 of JABSQW010000359.1, read as the reverse complement.
ACAGAGTGCATCGCGGATCTGCAGCGGACGCGGCAGCGGCGCGAGGAGGTGGGTCGAGGCCCGGGGAAGCGCAGCCGCCGGATCGGCACCCCCAATGCTGTTCCTGGCGGATTCCAACGCCTCGTCACCACCCTCGATGACCTCCTGCACGGATTCGAAGTCATGAAGCGGCTGGATCCTCTGGTCGTTCTCGACGAGTACACCCGGTTGCGCTTCACCCGCGGCGCCGTTGAACGTGACAAATTTCATCGCTGGTTCCCTCTTGGATTGCGAAGCCAATCTGCGCAGAGCGCCTTCTTGTCGATCTTCCCGTACACCGCGTGGTGGGTAACGCGTCGACCCGGGTAAAGCCCTTTCTCGACTTCGGCGGAGTGCACTCGCGCTACGGCAATGTGGCCGTCGCGCCGGAAACAAGCACCGCAAAGACCCGAACTGGCTCGTCGCCTTCGACGCGCCAGCCGTGCATCACACCCTGCTGGACAACGACGTTCCCCGGCTCAAGCGTGACTTCAGCGTCATCGTCCATCAACATCGTGAGCCTTCCCGACAACACTACGAGGTAGTCGAGCGAGTCCGTCTTGTGGAAGGTCGGGTGGCGCTGGACCGACTCGAGGGTGGGTTCGAAGTCGCTCTGCATGTTCTGAAAGGCACCTTTGGCGAACTGGAGAATAACCTCGGAGGGCGTATCCACTGGGATTTCGATGCCCGGCTTCATCTCGAGTACTCGGCAGATCGTGCCGTTCGGGAGCGGGTCGTGCTTCATCGGGAAGATCGCGCGATCGCCCTCAAAGTCGTAGGACGCCGGAGACTCGGCCGAAGACCAGATTTCGGTGATCTCACCAGCCGGTGATTCAGTCACGTGGGGGCTAGGGGCGTCGATCACGGCTCGGGCGCGGCCTTGGTCATTCAGGCCCGTGACGATGCGGCGAACAGGCATAGCTGAAGTCTCCTTGGAAGATAAAATGGACGTCGGTTTCCTCTTTAAGATGCAGGCTTCGCCGCAGTGTATCGGGCCGGCCATCGCCCGTGTTGGGTCACCGGTTCCTGGTTGACAGAATCTCTATGATGGGACCTTGCGGAAACACAGCTTGAACGTCCTATCTACCCTCCTGATCGTGCACGGAGACGAGGACCCGACCGTGCCGCTCGAGCAGAGCACCGCCTTCCAGGCGCGGCTGCTGCGGGCCGGCGCCGACTCGACCCTCCACGTCATCGCGGGCGCCGGTCACGGAGGAGATGCCTTTCTCGCACCGGAGCTACGAGCTAAGATCGGCGCCTTCTTCGCTCTCCACCTGAAGCGTTCCTGACAATGATCCTCCTCGATGTCTTCCTCGCGATCGTGCTTCTCTTCATTGGCGCCGGCCTCTGGCAACACTTCCGCTACCTGAAGCTGCGGCGCGAGCGGGTCGACGACCGGCAGCCCCTCTTTTATCGGGCTCGCAGCTTCCACGCCGTCACGGTCCTGAAGGTGGCAACGGGACGATCGGCACAGGGCGAGCGGCGCGCGCTGCGGGACGTCATCGAGAGACCGGGTGGGGGATCGGTCGTCTACGCGGGCCTCGTCGGCCCAGCCATGGCGAAGTCCAAACAGCTCGCCAACGAATGGGATGGGCTGATCTTCGCCCAGTACCCCTCCCGCGAGGCCTTCGATGCAATGGCCTCCCAGGACGCCTATCGCGAGCTGCTCGCGCGATCGGAGCGCACCCACACCCACGGCGCCATCCGCAACGTCGGACTCAACCTGATGGTTCCCGTGGCGCTCCTCGGGCTCCGACTCCGGGACATCCTCCTGCGCAAGCCGTCTGCATTCCCCTTCCAGCCCGTCGGTGAAGACGCCATGCCGAAGCTGAAGGAGGTGATGAAGGAGGTCGAGCAGCTCGATGCCTTCCGCGAGGTCAAGGACGACGCGGTCGTGATCTTCAACCTGATCCAGCCGGGGAACGAGTCGCAGCGAAAGGCGGACCGCAGCTACGGGTTGAGCATGGCAAGCGCAATGGCCGAGGGAAGCTACGGGCCCATGCACGTCGGCCGAGCGGCGCAGGTCGAAGGGGAAGCACGGTTCAGCCAGTTCGTCGCGGTCTACTACCCAGGCATCGACCACATGCACGCGATGGTCGGCAGCACCTTCATGAACCGCATCGGCAGCGGAAAGCAGCCCGGCGATTCGCTGGCTGTGGCGACGGTTCCCGTGCTATCGAAGCTGTAGCCCGAGGGCACAGCGAGCACTGACTCGAGGAGAACCGATGGCCAACGCACTCGAAACGATCTTTCCCCGGCAGGCAAACAACGACTACCGCGGCGGTACCGTGGCCTTCTACGGATTCCTGCTGGTCATCGCGACGCACGCCTTCAGCGCCATCGTCCACTACTTCACGTACGACAGCGGCAAAGTCCAGATCGCCGGCATGATTCCCTTCGAGGGGACTCCCGATCCCGACGCAATCATCTTTGCCTTCGGCGGGAATGCCGGGGCGTGGGAGCTGATCATCCTGATGCTCTACGGGCTCGTCCTGTGGCGCTACCGCAACCTGATTCCGCTGATGTTCGTCCTCGTGATCACGATCGGCTTGCTGAGGTACGGCAATGGCATCATGCACCCCATTGGCCCGGAGTACTTCGAGCACACACCTCCCGCTCGCATCGCGGCGCTGCCGCAGCTCCTGTTCGGTGTGGTGATGCTGCTCCTGGCCGTGCGGCAATCTACGCGGAGCCCTGCCCATGCCGCTTGATCCCCCCGAAACCGGGAGCGACCCCGATCGCGAAGGGTGGGTAGAGAGAATCGCTCCACGGTTCGGGACCCTGTCCTCGAAGATCCCCAGCGCGTTCGTAGGAGCTATCCCAGTTCCCTCGCCGTCCTCCATAGTCCGGGGAACCCCAACGAATATGATCCCTTCGACCCCCGCATCAAGGAGCCGACCGAGATGCTCCTCGAGCGAGGTCTGATCGAGGAATGCGGTGACCTGAGTACAAAGGCCCCTTCAGC
>JABSQW010000036.1 GCA_013215605.1 Myxococcales bacterium | reverse complement strand
GTGCTCGCCGAGTTCACCTGGAAGCACGCGAGAAACACCGCGAAACGCATCTTCTACAACTACTTCCTGCGCAACTTCAGTATCGCATCCATCGAGGGCGTGCTCGGCGTGTTGTTCCTGGCTTTCGGCACGTGGAAGGGAACCACGCTCTGGCTGCACGGGATCGAAGTCGGCATTCCGGTGACCAGCGGCGGTGTGATGCTCTCGGCGCTTCCCGTGATCGTCGGCGTGCAGCTCATCCTGGCGTTCCTCGGCTACGACCTGCAGAACACACCGCGAGAAGTGCTCCACCGGCGGTTGCTTCGGCGCCCCGGGCGGCGATGAACGCGCCCCGGCGCTGACGGCTCACGGGAGACCAGGGAGGAACCGTGTCCGGGGAGAACCTGGTGCTCATCGGGTTCGCGCTCCTGCCCCTCGCGCTCGCGGGTGCGGTGTTCGCGTTCTTTCGTCGCACCGACGGGGCCCCGAGCGTCGGACGACTCGTCGCTGGCAATCTCCTCATCCTGTTGCTGCTCGTGTCACTCGCGCTGCCCATCGGCGAGGTCTACTTCCGCTACTTCTACGACGCCACCGAGTCGTTCGGATTCTCGAAGGTCGGCAATCGCTGGTACCAGACGTATTTCAAGAAGAACGTCTCGGGCTATCGCGACTCCCTCGAGGAGTACCGGATGCACCTCTCGGCGGGACGCCCGCGCGTCACCTTCGTCGGCGACTCGTTCACCACCGGCCAGGGCGTGCCCGACGTCGAGCATCGCTTCGTCAATCGGATCCGTGCGCTCCGCGGTCATTGGGAGGTGCACGCCATCGCGGACAACGGCTGGCACACCGGGGTGGAGCTCGAGGAGCTCGAGACCATCACCGGTCAGGGATACCAGCTCGACGAAGTGGTGCTCGTGTACTGCCTGAACGACGCGGCAGATCTCGTGCCGGAATGGCAGGAGAGCGTCGAGTGGGTGATGGAGAACCGCCGCGAGACGTGGCTGGTGGCGAAGAGCTATCTGATCAATACCTACTACTACCGCTGGATGGCGGCTCGGAACCCCCGCATCGCGAGCTACTACGACTTCATGCTCGAGGCATACAGCGGCGCCATCTGGGAGGCGCAGCGCGAACGTCTTCTCGCACTGATGTCCTTCGCCACCGAACGGGGCGCGAAGCTACGGGTGGTGACGTTCCCCTTCCTGAATCTCATGGGAGGCGGCGAGTACGAGTACGCCTGGGTGCACGACACCCTCGGCACTTTCTGGCGAGAGCACGGTGTCCCCCACCTCGACCTGCTCGGGATCTTCGCGTCCAGCGATCCGGGCGACCTCGTCGTGAATCCCTACGACGCTCATCCCAACGAACGGGCTCACGAGATGGCGGCGCGTGCGATCGCCGCTTTTCTCGAGGCAGAAAGCGACGCCAGAAGACGGCCCGCGTCAGTCGCCCATTGACGCTTCGATGCGCGCTGCCTCGTTGCGGCCCGATTTGAAGCGACGATCGAGGCGGGCCGCCGTGCGGAAGTGGACGACGGCCTCTTCGAGCCGCCCTTCGCTCTCGAACAGGATCGCGAGTCCGAAGTGCGCGCCCCCTTGGTTGGCGTCGCTGCGCAGAACGTGCTCGTAGGCTTTCCGGGCTCGGGACGGATTGCCGCGCGCGTGCTCGGCGTTGCCGAGGCGCGTGAGCGCCTCGAGGGAATAGGGTGCGTCGTTCAGGATGCGCGAGAACTCGGCCAAGGCGCCGTCGGCATCTCCGCTCGACAAGAGGGCGCTGCCGCGCTGCATCCTCGCGTCGGTGTCGTGCGGGGCCTGTGCGAGCGCTTCGTCGAACGCCGCCACGGCCTCCGCCCACTCGGCGCGTTGCATGTGCAGTCCGCCCAGCGCTTTGTACGCGATGGGGTTGTGGGGGCGGACCCGGATCGCGTGGTCGAGGTGGGTCTTCGCCTCATCGAACCGCTCGCGGTGGCGCAGTGACGACGCGAGCTTGAGGCGCGTGCGATCGTCGTCGGGGACCGCCTCGGCGATGTTGAGGTAGCCGGCGATCTTCGCACCCGGCGGGTCGAGGGTCTGGGAGGTCGCGAGGAGCGCCACCGGGACGGCGAACACCGCCCAGCCGGCCACGTGCGACTGCCAACCCCGCGCTCGGGTCGTCGACTCCGCGATGCGGTCGGCGGCGGACGTAGCGACGTCGAGCCCCGAACGCGTCGAGCGATCGCGCACCTTCCAGATGAAGCCGTCGTAGTAGAAATGGAGGAAACCCGACGCGACGATGATTCCCGCGAGGATGTGGTGGAAGCTGCCGGCGTCGCCGAAGTTCTCGTCGATCAATGCGAGGAGTCCGTACGCGAGGACGAGCCCTACATACAGCGCGATCATCGCGGGGCTCCGGCGGAATAGGTACCGGGTGAACGCGCCGACTCGGCCACCCTTCTCGACGACGCGTCGATTGAAGACCCACACGATCGTGAGGTACTGCACGTCGTGGAAGATCTCGAAGATCGCGATGCCGAGGATGGCGTTGTGGATCCCGACCATCGCGTACCACCAGAAACCGAAGCTGCTCGCCATCAGCAGGAGCTTCGGGAGCACCAGGGGGACGCCGCGCCGCCAGGTACCGATGAGGTTGACGAGGAAGACGAACGTGACGATTCCCGTGGCGAGTCCCCACGCCGATAGNAAGNTCTGCAACGCGGCGGGCGCGATGAGGGGGACGCCGCAGTCGTAGAGCTTTTGCAGCAGGTCGCCCATGCGCTCGGGGGAGTAGAACATGCCCGCCCCGAACCAGGCGATGCACATGGCGAAGTCTACGCGCGATGTGAACGGCGACCTGACGCCGAGCTTTGCCTCGTAGATGCGTCCGAAGCCGTAGACCTGCGCGAGCCCGTGCCACACGCCCCACAGCAGGGCCATGACCACGAGCGCGCCGAGGTCGCGGATCGAGAAGAAGATGCACACAGAAGCGAGGACGATCGGCGCGACGATGAAACGCACGCGAAAGCGCTCGAAGAGGTCGCGGTCCCCGTAGGCGCGCAGCATGCCGGGCAGGTGGTGGCCGAGCGCGCCGAAGGCCGCCACGTAGAGGGCGAATTTCTCGACGCCGACGTCCCCGGTGAGCAGAGCGGCGAGGGGAACGATCAGCAGCGGTGTTGCGATGACGAGCAGCAGATCCTGCGGCGCCGCAACCACCCACCCCATGGGAGCGGCGGGCGGACTCGGGGCGATCGCTTGGGCCATCTGCGCACCTTCGTGCACGTCTCGGACACACGAGGAGTGTGCGACCGGCGCTGCGGGGTTCTCGGTCGACAGTATATCCCGGCCCCAGATCACCGACGTCACCCCAAGACGAAGAGACGCCCGGGCTCGCATGAGCCCGGGCGGCCGCATCCCCAAGTTCTCGGGGATTCGGGCAATGCCCGGATCGACCCGCCTTCGCTCGAGTAGGTCTCGCTGCGCGCGCCCGTTGGGCGCTAGCGTGATACGAGGATTGCGTCGCAGCTAGGTGAGCGCGGCGTTTCCTCTCTCCCCGGTTCGGATCCGAATGGCGTCTTCGACGTTGGTGACGAAGATCTTTCCGTCACCGATCTTGCCCGTGCGGGTCGCGTCGGCGAGCAACAGGGTGACCTTTTCGGTGAGATCATCGGACACCGTCACCTCGATGCGCACCTTCGGGAGGAAGTCGACCACGTACTCCGAACCGCGGTAGAGCTCGCTGTGACCCTTCTGCCGCCCGAAGCCCTTGACCTCGCTCACCGTCATGCCCAGGATTCCGATCTCTCCCAAGGCGAGTATCGCCTCGTCGAGCTTGAACGGCTTGATGATGGCTTCGATCTTCTTCATGACGCCCTCCTCAGCCCTGCTCGCGGGTAGCGAGTACGGCCACCGGATCCTTCAGCGGGTGCGCTGTGGCATTTACAAGCTCCACGAAGCAATGGCTGTGCCAACGCAGCGACGGGCTCTTTCGAGCAGTGCTGGGGAAACGGAGCGTCGGAACCGACACGAGCGGGCAGAGTTCCGCACAGGGCGTGCTCGACGGACTGCCCAATCGTCAGGCCTGCTGCTCAAGAGATGAGCAAGT
>JABSQW010000358.1 GCA_013215605.1 Myxococcales bacterium | reverse complement strand
CGAGCGGCGCGGCGATCCGCGAAGGCGGGTTGCGCGGGCCGTCGGGCCAGTAGTCGAACTCGCCGCCCTCGCCTTCGAAGAACCACGCCACCGCGGTCGCGATGTCCACGCGCCAGGGCTCGAACAGCCCCGATCGGTTCATCGCGTGCAACAGCCAGACCGGGTATTCGGTTCGATCCATGCCTCGAAAGGCCGGAACGTCGATATGCGCCTGCCCCGCGAAAGGAATGGCCACCATCAGGTTCACGTACACGATCTGCGGCCGCACGACACCGGCGTCGAACAGCTCGCCGGCCGCCTGTGCAAATGCCGGCGTGGCCAGGATCGTCTCTGCGCCTTCGACCAGCGGCTCGTCGTAGGCCCAGTCGCCGCGAAACCAGGGCATGACGCGCTGTGTCGGCGGCGCAGCGTCGCGCCCAAACGAGCGCAGCTCGGCAGGGCTGGCCGCATAACGCAGCGTCGGCCAGTAGGGCGCGTGCTGCGGCACCATCGCGCGCACCGCATCCGGATCCACGAAGGCCCTGTCGATCACCAGGGGCGCACGGGGCGCACGCTCGAGCCACGTCGTCACGGCGAAATGCTCCCATCCTCTAGAGGACGCGGCGACCCGAGCGCCCCGATCGCTGCCAGGCAGCACGGCGTGGCCAAGCTCAGGGCGCGTACCAGATCGGCGATGTCCATGCGCGTTCCTTGATGGTTGCAGGGACGTAGGACGAGAGCTCGGCCTTGATCCGGTGCGCGTCGTGCGTGCTCCAGCGGCAGACGGGGTTCTCGAGCACGCGCACGTAATACACCGCGCGCAAAGACGGGTCGAAGGCGGGGTCCGTCCACGTTGCCGCCAACTCCGCAGCGCCCTTCTCCAAGTCGATCTCACAGCTGTCCAGGTCGACGGTGGCCCCGTTGTCCGGGCACGGTCCGGTGTCCCCATCGGCACGGATGCCGTCCGAACACGCGACGTCATGGACCCGAATGCGATCCCTTCCGTCCTCGGTCCAACCCTTGACGATCTGGATCTTCTGCAAAGGAGCGCTGTCGGGGTCGCGGACCGCCCATATGATGAATACGGGAGCCTTTCCGTCCGGGGCCGCCACCAGGTCTCCGCCCATCGGAACACCATCGCGATAGCCGACTTTGATCGCGTCGTGTCGCGTGTGTGCATCTTGCGGGTAGTCGAAGCCGCCGAAGAAGCGCACGCGAATCCGGGAGCCGCTGGTGGCGAAGGTCTCGCGGCGAGCCAGTGCGTCCCAGATCTGCTCGCGCGTGTTCTCGGCTGCCCAGACGGCAGCAAGGCCACCGGGGCTGAACTTCGTCGGCCCCCCGAAGCCCCAGCCGCCGTCGTCGATCGCCCGGCCGTCGGGCCCGACATACCCCGGCGCAAGCCTCTTCGCGGGCGAATCATCGGCGCGCCCGAGCTGACCTTGATAGTCGCTCTCCTCCGTTGCCCCGGGTGTTCCCAGGTGGTTGTCCGTGCTGCTGATGAAGCCCAGCTTGAACGGGTTCACGCCCCAGTCCTGCTCGACGGCCAGCCCCCGGACAATGGTGTCGCGCACCATGTCGGCGGCCGTTGCACAACCCAGTCGCTCGTCGGGACCGCAATTGCGAACCCACTGCTCGAAGTCGCATTCCTCGTCGGCGAGCCCGATCCCCACGTGGCATTCCGAGGAGCCCTTTCCCTGGTAGATCTCGACCAGCGGCTCGAGCCGGGCGCGACGATCCAGAATCTCCCGGGTCCAGGGAGAACCATCGGAGTTCTTTCCCTCCCAGAAGATCTGGCTCGCAGAGGCATTGGAGTTGTGCGGAATCGTCAGGGCTCGGCACGGCTCCTGGCACGCCACCTCGAGCCATGCGTGCAACTCCTCCGCAGTTCCGTCATAAGCGCTGAAGGCATCATCCGGCACATCGGAATTGCGATAGATCACATTTCGGTGGATCTTCGTCACTCCGTCGGGCCTCAGGATCACCGGTGAGAACTCGTAACCGATGAGCGCCGTGAACCTGCCGGGGGCGTTCTGCTGGTTCGCCGCATCCTGGACCGTCTTCCATGTGCTCCTCGCGGCAGCAATGCACAACTTGCCCCCTTCACCGCAGGTCTCCGGGTTGAGCTTGGCGCCCTCGACCTTCCACCCGCCGATGACCCGGCCCATCACGGTCGGTTCCGTCCCTCGCATCCCCTGGCACAGCGGTACGTCATAGACGGGGCTCCCCGGTATCTTGCAAAGTGACAGATCACCAAACGACTCCGCGTGATCGGTGATGGCAGCGAAGTCGAGCGCTCTGCTCAGTTGCCACGTCTCCCCGGTCGACAGGGTCACGGGATCGCCCTGGGCAAAGCGATATGCGGTAACGGGATGCTTGCGCGTGCCGTTCATGAACGCGTCCGTCGAGAGCGACGTGTGAAGATGCAGCTCCCCGAAGTATGCGTTCCAGGGAATCGGCGGCTTCAACGGCTCGGACCACGAAGGCTGCGCAAGCGCCAGCACGACCAAGGGCGCTAGAAAAATTCCTCTTGCTCGCATCGTTCCCCCCTCAATTCGGCCCGTATTGGGCTTCGTCCCGTCACCGGTTGCTGGTGGGCAGAATCTCTAAGATAGGAGATTGCGGAAACGCAGCTTGAATTTCCTATCTGCGACAGCGATCGAGGGGGAGACGCGGGCGGTGAACGAGCGGCGAGTGGGAACGTAGCGACCAAGGGGGTTCGCGAGCCAAGAAATCTGGCGAAGCGCTTGGCGAGCTTCGCTCGCTCGCGAGTCCCTCCCGGCGCGCCATTCTTTCCGCATGGTTAGGCGATTCGCTGAAGTCACTGTCTCCGAGAGGGGCCGGTATGGGGCCAACGGTCAGATCATGCGATCAGATAGTCCTCGGGATCGACCTCTCGGGTCATCTCCCAGTACTCGTCGATGGACCATGGCGACAACGTGTACACCTTGCCGTTGGGATTCTTGTAGTGGCTGTGCCGGATCGCCGGGTGCGCCCACACCAGCGACGAGATCTGCTCGACCAGCTCGCCGACGTATCGCTCGTGCACGTCCTGTCGTACCTCGATCGTGTGGGCGTCGGCGGCGAGCACGCTGTGGATCGCCTGCATGGCGTGCATCGTCTGGTATTCGGCGTGGAAGAAGAGCCCGGCGCTGTGGGCCAGGTTGGTGCCGGGGCCGTAGCAGAGGAACAGGTTCGGAAAGTTGGGCACCGTGATCCCCAGATACGCGCTGGGCTCGTCGCCCCACTGGCTGTGGAGCGAGACGCCATTCCGGCCCTTCATGTCGAACGCCAGGAACTCGTTGTGCCGGAACCCCGTGGCGTAGCAGATCGCGTCCGCGCGGTGGAGCGTGCCGTCGACGGTCACGATGCCCTCGGGCACGATCCGATCGATGCCGGTGCGAACGAGGTCGACGTTCTCCTTCTTCAGGCACTGGAACCAGCTGCCGTTGTCCAGCAGGATCCGCTTGCCCATCGCCGGGTAGTCGGGCGTCACCTTTTCGAGCAGGTCGGGTCGGTCGGCCAGATGCGAGCGCATCCAGCCGAGCATGAAATCTCGGGTTGCCGCGTTGGCGGTGTTCACCGACTGGTTGTCGGGGTCGACGTGATCCGAGTCGATGCGAAACGACTCCACGCCCGGCCCGAGGCCGGGCTGGGTCATCATGAACCGCAGCCACCGCCCGTAGAAAGGCAGATGCCGCATGGCCCAGGTCTCCCCGTCCGGCACCGGCTCGTGGTAGATCGGGTTGTGGAGAACCCACTGGGCCGTACGCTGGAAGATCGAGAGGTGGTCGACCTCGCCTGCGATGGTGGGAGCGATCTGAAAGCCGCTGGCGCCAGCTCCCAACAAGGCGAAACGCAGCCCACGGTGGTCGAAGTCGGCGGGCCAGCGTGTCGAGTGGAACGATGGCCCCGCGAAGCTCTCCATGCCCTCGATGTCGGGCATCCTTGGAATGTTGAGCGAGCCGACCGCCGAGATCACGAACCGGGCGTCGAGCACGTCGGTGCTGCCGTCGGCGGCGCGAACCGCCACCCGCCAGCGCGCGGCGCTCTCGTCCCACTCCGCGCCCGTGACCTCCGTCTCGAAACGGCAATGCGGCCTCAGCGCGTACTTGTCGAGCACCCGCGTGAAGTAGCTGCGAAGCTCGGGGTGTTGGCAGTAGTACTCGCTCCAGTGGTCGGAGGGCTCGAACGCATAGCAGTACTGGTGACTCGCCACGTCGACCCGTGCGCCGGGATATCGGTTCTCCCACCAGGTGCCGCCCGGTCCGGCGTTCTTCTCGACGATCGTGAAGGGCAGGCCGGCCTGGGTCAGACGAATCCCGGCCTGGATGCCGGCCATGCCGGCACCCACCACCACCACGGGCGAGTCGGCCTTCACCGCCTCGTCGATGTCGCCGCCCCAGGTGATGGCGGCGGCGTCGATACCGTCGAACTGGAGATCGAAGAAGAACAAATCGCGGAGCCGAGGGGACATCGGCCCGCAGGCCAGAAACTCCATCATCTCGACGAGCAGGTCCCGCCCCAGTTCGCGGGGGCGACACCCTGCATCGCGATACTCGGCGATGACGGCCAGAGCCTCGGCCCGGACCGCGGCCTGCTCGTCGGGCGGTATCTGGCCCTGAAGAGCCGAGGAAACGGCCATTCGGGGCCGACGCGGACCGCGGATCCACGACGGATCGCCGCTCATGTGCACGAGCGAGCAAAGGAGGGCCGGCACGCTCGCGTCTTCGAGCGCCGCGGCGACCGCAGCATCGTCGGCGTCGAACGGCCTACCGGCGTGCGGGTTGCGTGTGGGGTCGTTCATGGCTGCCAGCGTGCCATAACCAGCGGGATCGGCCAGCGGGCACGACGAAACCGCCAGCAGCCGATCGCCGCTCCTGACCGCCCTGCCCTTTTCAGGGCAGCTCGATCGGAATCGCCCGGTAGGGCTGGCCCGCGATGGTTGCGCCGCCGCAGGAGGTTTTCGCCTCCCAGAGGGTGATTCCGGACGAGTCGATCTCCTGGATCGTATTGCTGTCCGCGCAGGTCGTCAGGACGTTGCTGCTGGGCCCGTCGATCTTGAACGCGCTGCCCCGGCTCGAGCAGTCACCGCCTGGCCAACCGGTGTCGTACTCGTCCGTGATGACCGCGTTGGAGCCGACGAGCCGGATCTCGAGCCCGCGGGCGCTGCCCGTGCCGGTAGGGGCTCCCGCGTACGGGTCGAACTCGTTGTCGAACATGAGGAGCTTTCCGTTCGGCAGGAACTGGACGTTGTGCTGACCCTCGAAGGTCAGGTCGGTAGTCACCGAAGAGACGATCGCGAAGTCGCCGTTGACGCCCTGCCCGTCGAGTTCCCAGAGCACCTCCTTGAAGGTCGCGGAGGACGGGTCGCCGTCGACCTGGATCACCCGGCCGGGCGTCCGTTGGGACATCGTCCAGCTGTCGTCTCGGCCGACCCACAGCGCGTTGGTGTGCCTGCAGTCTTTTAAGCTGTAGCAGTCCGTACTCGGGTCAATCGCCGCCGTCGAATCGTAGGGGTCATACAGCCCCGACGAATCCCACTCAGCGACCCATCCGCTGTCGTCGAACCCCATCACGCCGTCGTACTGCTGCTCGGTGCCGTCGCTGAAGAGGACATCTACGCTGCTCAGGGCGAACAGGTGATTGCCCCGCCGGAAGACGTCGTGGTGCACGGTGTTGGTAAAGTCGACGCCCTTCTCGAAGTGGGTGACCAAGTCGCCCTCCAACGTGTACTCGACGATGTCCTCCCCGTGAATCGCGAGAATCGTGCCGCGCTCCGTGAAGTTGAGTGCCACGATAGGACCGCCCCCGGTCACCCTTGCCGGGTCCTGGTACCAGACGACCCCGCCTGCGTGGTCCGCGATGAACAACATCTGGTTTCCCGGCAGGACCGGGGTGCCGCAGTCGGCCGGGAAGAGGACATTCTGCACGCTGTATCCGACGACGGTCGAGACGAGCGACAGGGCGGCCCACTCGTGGCGATCCAACTTTGACGTCATGAAGGACCCCGTCACCGTCGAGCCCGGCGTGACCAGCATGCCGCCCGTCTCGGCCCTCCAGTTGACCACGACTCCGGCCCGCATCCCGACCAGGCGGAAGTCGTGGGTGGACCCGATGGCGCTGCGGGGCGCCGACCTCACCGTCGTGCCGTCGTCCCATTCCACGGCCACACTCGTGGCCGTGTCGGTCTCGAAAGTGCAGTCGTAGCGGAGCTTGTTCTTGGTGGTGGTGCAACTCGAGGTCACGAAGTTCGCCGCGCCCGCCAACGCGGGAACCGCGAGGGTCAGGGCCGTCACGAGGAGGAGGGTGCGGACGGGAACGTCCCCTCCTGTCAATTTTCTCGCACGCAGGAAGGAGGGCTCGAATTTCCCATCCACCGTATCCGCTCTCGACCCGAGCCAATTCTCTTGTGATGGAGATAGGAATTTCAAGCTGTGTTTCCACGAGGTCCGATCCGTAGATCTTCTGTCCACCAGGAACCGGTGACCCAATACGGGTTTCATCTGCTCTCTCCTCGCTGTTGACCCGTGCCGACCGCTCGATGGCTCGAGTGAGGGCGCGTGGCGATTCGTGCATACGCGGGAAGAGCCTTTGCACCTGCCGTGCCGTCTTTGTCACGGCCCGAGGAGCTCACGAGACGTTGAATCTGCTCGGCTTTTCGGACGCCACGGCCGCGGGCCGCCACACCCCGGTAACGGGTCATGTCCGCCGTGGTAACCGGTTGATACCGCCAGGCGGCTCTGCTTCCGGACCCCGGT
>JABSQW010000357.1 GCA_013215605.1 Myxococcales bacterium | reverse complement strand
CACGCTCCTGGATCACTGACGGTGATCTACGAAGTCCCCGACTCGATGAAGGACGAGGACGCCGCCGGCTTCATCATTCCGGTGCACACCGCGTACCACGCCGTGCACAGGCGGGGTCAGGTGCAGTCGAGCGAGACGGTCCTGGTGCTCGGTGCCGCCGGGGGCGTGCCGTCTTCGGCCGTCCAACTCTGCGCCGCCGCGGGATGCCGTGTCATCGCCATGGCGGGCGGATCCGAGAAGGTCGCCTTTGCAAAGGAGCTCGGCGCAAACGTCGTGATCAACCACCGGCAGTCCCCGGAGACTGAGCTCTCCAGAACGACATCGCGGCTCTGGGCCGATCGGCTAGGCGTCGCCCTCGGAACGAGGCTCGTCGCTCGAATCGCTCGCGTGGCGACTGCGCCGCTGCTCGTCCTGGCCCTGCGGCTGGTGCTTCCGCCGCTTCCGACCCTCCTTCGAGCGATCGATTCCCACGAGGGCGCCTAAGGCGACAACGCAGGCCGAAATACCGAAGCCCACCTGCTTCATCAACCTAGAGACCCGGTTCTCGTTCTCTTCCGCGTCCTGCGGCCCGGCGGCAATCTCCTCCTCGAGACGATCGATCTCGTCCCAGAAGTCGACCGGCGGAGAGGAGGTGTCGGTATCGACTCTTGTGGTCTCGGGAGCCACGGCGGCGTCCGACGGCGCACCCCGATCTCCCGGATCGTCGTTCGGCACTTCTTCGAGCGGCCCGCTCGAGACATGCGGGATCTCGTTCGGCGACTCAGCGGGCTCCGGATCGCCGTCCGCAGAACTCCCTCTGGGCTCCGAGCGTTCGTTCGACAGCTCCGTCATCACCGGCTCGGCGGGTTCGGCCAGGTTCGCGATCAGGGGCAGCGCCGGCTGAGCGCCGTCGAGCGTCGAAGAATCCAGCCCGCGCTCCCGCCCCGAAGCCTGTATATCGTCGAGGTTCGGCGCTTCCGCGACGTTGACGTGGAAGGTCGTCTCGATGAAGGCTCCGCTCGTGTCCGTCGCGCGAATCGTGATTTCGGATTCGCCAAAGGTATGCGTCGTCAATTCGAGTCTGAGCTCGCCGCTGGCGGCGTCGACCGTCGTCGCTGCGAACAGGTCGGGTTCCGCGACGTTCTCGACGGTGAACGTGAGTTCGCTGTCGAGATCCTCGGCGTCCGAGAACGCAGCGAAGAGGTCGATCAACGTATCGCCGGCATTCTCCATCGTCTCGATGTCGACGATGCCCGACGTCGTCGGCGTGTCGTTCACCGTGACCCGGAAGCTGGTCTCGATGAAAGCACCGCCGGAGTCCGTGGCGCGGATCGTCAGGTCGGAGACGCCCGGGGTGTCGGCCGCGTAGGCGAGGGTCAACTCGTCGCTGCCTGCATCGATCGCCGCGCTCGAGAAGAGCGCCGCGTTGGTGTTGCTCGCGATGCTGAAGGTCAGATCCGAGTCGAGGTCCTCGGCATCCGAGAACGCCGCCAGCAGGTCGACCACCGTGTCGGGAGCACTCTCGTTGACCGCGACGTCCGCGATGCCCGACGTCGTCGGCGTGTCGTTGACCGTGACCTGGAAGCTGGTCTCGATGAAGGCGCCGCCCGAATCCGTCGCGCGGATCGTGACGTCGGAGACGCCCGGGGTGTCGGCCGCGTAGGCGAGGGTCAGCTCGT
>JABSQW010000356.1 GCA_013215605.1 Myxococcales bacterium | reverse complement strand
GGCGGTGTCTTCGACGACCGTCTGGTGTGCGGGCAGTACCGCGGTGAGCTCTGGCGGGGCGCCCGCGTCGCGTTTCCGAAACAGCCGATACTCGACCACATCGGGCTCGACGTTCGTCTCCCACGCGAGGCGGTTCATGCCGAGCTTGCGCGCGTCGACCCGTACGCCGAACGGTGGAAGCGGTTCCGATTTCGTCACCGCGCGCACGGCCGCCGACGGCTCGCCCTCGCCGCCCGCGGAGTTCCGAAACGCGACGCGGTAATGGAAGACGCGCAGGTCGCCGAGATTGCGGTCGACGTACCGGGTCTCGTAGCGCCCGTCGATGTGCGTGATCTCCTCGAAGGGTCCCGTGGCCGTGGGGCTGCGCAGCACCACGGTTCCCGCCACGTTGGGATCCTTCGAAGCGCGCCAGCTCAGCGGCACCTGACGCGGTTGGTGGCTGTAGGCGCGCAGGTTCTCGGGGGCGGGCGGCGCTGGCGCGGTGGTGGCTGCGACGACCGGCGACGGGGGCGACTGATGACCGAGCGGCGTGAAGGCGCGAATCCGGTAGTAGAGCGTCATTGCGTCGCGCAACGTCGCCTGCGCGGGTGCGTCTGGCGTGGCGGGCGACGTCGCACCGACCTCGCCGCGGTCGATCCAGTGCGAGCCGATCCGGCCCCGCACGACCGCAAGCCGATCGAAGGGCCCATCGCGCAGCAACGAGCGTTCGACGGCGTAGCCGGCGACGTCTCCGACGAGCAGCGGCTCCCAGAACAGCGGGATGGCGCGGAGTTCGCCGCTCATCGCCGCGAGTCGCTCGGGTGATGCGAGGTCGGCGAGGGGCTCGTCGATCAGCGCTGGGCCGGCCGCTGACGTGACGCGGAAGAGGACGCGACTCGTGTCGCGGACGTCGAGGGCGCAGCCGAGGCCCGCCATGAGAAGCACCAGGGCATGGGTGCGGCGCGCCACGTCAGTCGTCCTCCGGCTCTGAGCGGAGACGCTCGAGGTTTTCGAGCTGCCGCTCGGCGCGATCGACATACGCCTCTGCACGTTCGTTCTCCGGGTCGATCAATAGCGCGCGTCGCCACAGGTCGAGCGCCAGCTGCAGATCCTCCTCGCGAAAGGCACGGCGCCCATCGTCGATGAGGACCTCGACGTCGTCCCAGAGACGCAGGCGCAGGAGATCGAGGTGGTGCGCGGCACCCTCGTGCGCGGGATTCGCACGCAGCGCGCGCTCGTCGTGACGGATGCCGGCGAAGGGGTCGCCGGCGCGCTCGGCCGCCACGGCGTTCTGATAGAAGCCCTCCGCGCGGATCTCCGCGTCGGTCGCGAAGATTACGAGGCTGGGGTCGAAGATCGCGACTTTCCCGCCGGTGCGTTCGCTCTCGCGTCGCAGCGTCGCAATGTAGGAGAGGTAGCCGAGGGCGGACTCGTTTTCGGGGTCGATTTCGAGCACTTCGGAGAAAGCGCGCTGTGCCGCAACCGCCTGGCCCGACATGAAGTGTCGTCGTCCGGTATCGAGTCGCCTCGTGAGCTCGACGCGGAGCGCCTCCTGGAGCTGGCGGTCCTGGGTCTCCAGCGACGGGTCGAACGCGTCGAGCCTGCGCAGCTCGGCCTGCAGGTCGCGTGCGGTGGCGAGATCTCTGCTGCCGAAGGCCTCGTGATAGGTCTCCCGGAGCGCGGCCTTGCGCTCGCTGAGCGTGCGCGCCATCCGCTGCACGTGCTCCAGGGTCGAAGCATCGTCGGGCTGCAGCTTGAGCGCGAGGCGGTAGTCGAGGATCGACTCCGCGAGCTGGCCACGTTCCTCGAAATAGCGGGCGCGTTGCTTGTAACGGGTCACCTGTTGCTCGAACTCCGCCTCCACCACGGAGATGCGTCGGCGCGCGTCCGCGTACGCGGGATTCGTCGATGGAGTCGCGCGCCAGATCTCGAGGGCTCCGAGCCTGTCGCCGTCCCGTACCAGCCGGTCCGCCCGCTCCATGTTCGACGCGCAGGCGCAGAGCATCGCCATCAGCGCGGTGGTTCGGACCACGGCACCGAGGCGCACCCCAACCAGGCGACGCATCATCCCCGCGACTGGGCTTGCGCGGGTCCGGGCTGAGGGCCTTCCTCGACGGCGTAGACGTGCACCGGCTCTTCGCGGCCCGAGAGCTGGCGCTCCCCTTCGAAACGCAGTCGCGTGGCTGCGCGCACGCGCCGCTGCACTGCCTCCGACACGAGGATTTCCCCCGGACTGGCGAGCTTCTCGAGTCGGTGAGCGACGTTCACAGCGTCACCCACCGCGGTGAAATCGGTGCGGCGGTCCGAGCCGATGTTGCCGACGACGACCTGGCCGGTGTGCACGCCGATTCCGACCTGGACAGCCACCCCAGAGGGCCCGCTCTTCCCGGAGATGGAGTCGTTGCGTTTCTCGATCTCGCGCACGATGCCCGCCGCCGCCGTCACCGCCCGGAGCGTGTGATCCACGTGGCGGATCGGCGTACCGAAGTATGCCATTACGGAATCGCCGATGAATTTGTCGATGGTGCCGCCGTGCTCGAGGATCTTGTCCGAGACGAGCTGGAACACCTCGTTCAGCAGGGTGACCACGTCCTGGGCCTTCATCCCCTCCGAGAGTCGCGTGAAGCTTCGGATGTCGCAGAACAGGATGGTGATCTCCTGCTCGACGCCGCCGTGCTGGTCGTCCTCGAGTCCCTCGAGGAGTTGGTTGAGCACGTAGTCGTTCACGTAGCGGCCGAAGGCGTTCTGGATGCGCTGCTTCTGCTGAAGTGAGTCGCCCATTTCGTTGAACGCGCGCGTGAGGTCACCGATCTCGTCGCCCGAGGTTGGCGGAACTCGTGTCTCGAGCGCCCCCATCGACAGCCGCTCGACGCCGACGCGCAGGCGGCGCAGCGGCCCGATGAGCAGGGCCACGAAGATCATCCCGGCGACGACGCCGAGGCATACCACGGCGATCGCCGCGGTCGTGAGTTGATTGGTGTTGTTCTGTACCACCGGGTCGACCAGAACGCGCAGGTCGAGTTCCACCTGGGCCACGCCGACGCGGACGTCGCTGTAGACGATCGGTGCCGCTACGAGCAGTCGCTTCTCGCTGCGCTCGACGTGTAGAGCGCCCCCCGCTTCGCCACCCGCGGAACGCCGAGTGCCGCGCTCGTTCGGATCGAGTGACGCCGTCACCACGCCGCCCCGGCCCAGGATCCGGGCCGCCACGACGCCTTCTCCGCGACCGGCCTCCTCGATGAGTCGTTCGAGGGAGAGTTCGCCATCGAAATCGCCCTGCTCGACGCTGAGGAGGGCCTCCTTCGAGGCGCCTGCCAGGTGATTTGCGAGGGCGCGGGCGCGCTTCTCGATCTCGTCCTCGAGGGCACGGCGCTCGTGCTGAGTCGCGATGCCCGCCAGGCTCACGCACGCGAGCACCAGCAGCGTGACGACCAGAAAGCTGAATTTGACCTGGAGGGATCGCAAATCGTGCCCCGTCGATTTCCGGTGTCGGCCACTGGAACATTTCAAGCGGGCTGTCGACAGAAGCGAGCCGAGAGAGAGCCCCGCTGATCGAATGGGCGGGCGCCCGATCGCGACGAGAAATTACCAAATCCAGCGCTCTCGCGGCACAGCCGGCTTTCCCGACAAAACCCGAAGCGAATCGAGTGCTTAGCTCGCTGGCCAAGCGAAGCTCTCAGCGAGGTGTCGCCGAGCCAAGGCTGTCAGGCGGGCTTCGCCCGCCGATCCCCAGCCAACTAGCCCTGGCGGATCTTCACGACCTCGAACTGGCGCGTGCCTTTCGGGATGCGAACCGTCACCGCATCGCCCTCGCCCTTCCCGAGGAGCGCGCGAGCCACGGGAGACGACACCGAGATGCACCCGTTCGAGACATCCGATTCCTCCTCACCGAGGATCGTGTAGGTGACTTTTTCGTCGGTGTTGATGTCGATCAAGTCGACGGTGTGTCCGAAGCGCACGGCTTCGAGGTCCTGTCCGGTCGGGTCGATCACCTGGGCGCGAGCGAGCTTGTCCTCGACGGTGCGGATCCGCCCTTCGACGTGACTCTGCTTCTCTTTGGCAGCGTGAAACTCGGCGTTTTCGGAAATGTCGCCGTGCGCGCGAGCGATCTCGATCTCCTTGACGATCTGCGGGCGATCCTCGGCTTTGAGCCGCTTCAGCTCATCCTCGAGCTTCTCGTAGCCGGTCTCCGTCATCGGAATGCGGTCACTCATCGCTGTCTCTCGCCCTCTCGTTCGACGCGCCGGCCCCGCAAATCGATCCGGGCACTGATTGCCCGGAGGGACTGGGCGCGGTGTGTGGCGGCTGCCCCTGGGGAGGGGCGCGATACACTCCGAAGAACTGGCCCTGCGCCAAATAAATCCGGCGCCTCCGCGAGCGAGAGGCGCCGGCACCAAACAGCCTACCGATCTCGCCGGATCGCCGCCAATCCTTCGTGAGCATTGAAAACACCCCAACCGACCCCAACATCGAGTCAGTCGAGGCGGCTGGCAGTTCCTCGCCGCGAACGCCAGTGGCGCGAGGAGCCTCGGATCGTGGCACTGGAATCCTGCGCATCGCCGCCGTCGTGTACGGCGGGATGGCCATTGTCGTGGTGGGGTGCGGAGCCCTCGCCGATCGCTCGGTCTTCTACGCATCGGAAGCGGCCAAAGCCGCGGGCGGCTCGTTTCCGATGGACGCGACCGCGGGGATCGTCGCGGGGTGTGCGATGGTCGCGTTGTCCCGCGTGTTCACACGGCGCACCCAAAAGGGCGACGCGATGGCGCGCGCTCTCGCCGAGGTGCTCGGTCGAGTCTCCGTTCGCGATGCCATCGTCCTCGCACTCCTGAGCGGGGTGGCCGAGGAGATGCTGTTTCGCGGTCTGCTGCAGCCGATGATCGGCTGGGTCGCTGCGAGTCTCCTGTTCGGCGCGGCGCACATCGCTCCGCGCCGCGACCTCTGGCTGTGGACCGGGACGTCCGTGGTTGCGGGCTTCGTGCTGGGCGCGCTCTTCGCCGCGACCGGAAACCTGGTTGCTCCAGTCGTCGCGCACTTCACGGTGAACGCCACGAACCTGCGCTGGCTGTCGGTCCATTACGCCGGACCTCGTAGCGCGGAGTGACTCCGCAACGGTGTGTCGCAACAGCAAGCGAAGCGCGCAGCGAGGCGAGGCGAGGCCGAGCGGAGGCTGGCAGGCGGGCTTTGTCCGCCGAACCCCAGCCGAACTAGCGCGTCGTCGCGACGGCGTCGATCTCGACTTCGGCGCCCAGCGGGAGCGCCGCGACCTGAACCGTGGCGCGCGCGGGCTGCGGCTCACTCGTGAAGTGCTCCGCGTAGACCGCGTTCACGCGCGGGAACAGAGCGAGGTCCACCAGGTACACGGTCGTGCGAAGCACACGATCGAGTGAAGTGCCGGCAGCGGCGAGCACCTCCGCGAGATTCTTCAGGACCTGCTCGGTCTGCTGTTCAATCTCGCCCCCCACGAGCTCACCGGTGGCCGGGTCGAGCGGAATCTGTCCCGACGCGAACACGAGACCGCCGTGCTCGATGGCCTGTGAGTACGGTCCGACCGGATCGGGTGCGCGTTCGGAACGGATCTCTCTCACGGGATGAGCGCCAACTCCGAGGGAGCTACCACGTCAGGCGTCGTAGCTCTCGTTGTCGGTGATCAGGCGCTCTTCGAGCACTCGCAGCAGGTAGCCGAGGAGCAGGAGGTTCGGCAACTCGTTCGCCGTCTGTTTGGAGAGGTCGCGGTCTTCGCCGTACGAGTTCGCATAGGATGCGAAGAACTCGAGCGTCTCGAGCGGCACATTCTTCGCGAGCACTTCATTGATCTGGTCGGTCCCGAGTTCGTCGAATAGCGCTACGAACTCCCACGCAAGTTCCTGTCGCGAGAGCTTGTCCGGTGTCTCGATCATTGAGTCCACTTTCGTCGGGAGTCGTGCGGCAACGTCGGTCCGTCTTCGCTTTCCCGCTTTTGGTTCCGATCAGTTTCTGTTTCAACTTCGAGCTGACTAAAGCCTATCCGGTTCGTAACTACCGCGCGAAGCTTCCTGAGCGAAATGTTTGAGTCGACCATTGGACAGAACACAAATGTCTTTGGACCGATAAACGCAAAACCCTGACGGGAAGCACACATACCGGCCCCAGCCAGCATCGTGACAGTCGGAGTCTGTGATGTCAACGACGCAAACGCTCGCGCGAAGCGGTAACGAGTGCATGGTGTGGTCAATGTGCAACTCGAGTGCGACTGTGTGTGACAACAGTGTCGTCTCGAAAAAAGAACAGTCTGCGTGTCGTCGAATTGGTTGCCGTCGGAGAAACTGCGGATGTCGACGAAATAGGCGATCCGAATCAATTGGTGTCAGTCGGAGTTGCCGATGGGGTGCGAAACCGACGCCGGGGGTCAACGGCGCAAAGCAATGAAGAGGAGTGGAGGGACATGCGGGAGAATGGTCGGGGCGACTGGATTCGAACCAGCGACCTCTTCGCCCCGAACGAAGCGCGCTACCAAGCTGCGCCACGCCCCGACCCGGCCTCCCAGCCGATGCGGAATAATGCCCAATTTCGCGACTTCCTCAACCGCGGCCCGTATCTGAGGGCCGGCCCCGCCGATTCTGCGCGCTCGGATCGGCGGCTCGGCCGGTACACTGCTCCGTCATGATCGGTGCGCTGGATCCCTTCGCTCCGATCTGGCTCGCGACGGCAGTGGGGTTCGTCTTCACGTCGGGGCTCGCAATCGCCCTTTTGAGGCCCGCCTGGGGGGTTCGCCGTCCGCGTCGGGTTCTGGCCTGCTTCGGAGTCGTGAGCCTCGCGGCGGTCTTTTCGTCGTTGAGATTCGACCCGCTCGACCTGCGTCTTACGATCGATCCGTCGACGGAATCGATGCTCCCTCGAGGCGATCCCGACACCGCGGTCTACCACGCCGCCATTCGGGATTTCGGCGACGACCAGGTCTACGTCATCGCCCTCGAAGCGGAAGATGTCTTTACGACGTCGCATCTCGCTGCCCTCGAACGGGTGGGCAACCGGATCTCTCGACTCCCCGGTGTGCGGCGGGTCCAGAGCTTGTCCCGGGTGACGGCGTTTCGCTATGAGCGCGGCTCGGACTGGATCGAGGTGGGCCCCTTCGTCGAGAACGTTCCGACCGATCCGCTTGCGCTCGCTCGTCTCCGCCAGCGCGCCCTTGGAGATCCCATCCACCGCAAGACGCTCGTCGGGATCGACGGCCGATCTCTAGCGCTCAACGCGACGTTTCGCGATATGACCGACGCGGAGTTCATCGCTGCTGATCTCGATGCCGAGATCCGCGCGATCCTCGCCGATGAAGCCGGCGATGGACGCCGCTTCCACGTGTCGGGACGTCCGCACATCAAGTCCGTCATGTACCAGTCGATGACTCGCGATCTCGCGGTCCTGATTCCCGCGGCCATCGCCGTGGTTGCCTGCGTGCTGGCGGTTTTCGCCGGGAGCATTCGCGGCGTAGCGCTGCCGCTCGCGACGGAGCTTCTGGCGATCGTCTGGACGTTCGGCGCGATCGCCTGGCTCGAAGTTCCCTTGACGGTCCTGACCGTGCTCCTCGCGCCGACGCTCGTGGCGATCGGCGGTGTCTATGGGCTGCACGTCGTGACGCGTTTCGAGGAGGTTTGCTCGAGCGAGGCCGATGCCGCCATCGCCGCGCAGCGAACGCTCGAGAGCATGTGGAGTCCCGTCGCGATCTCCGGAGTCACGACGATGGTGGGCTTCGCCGCGCTGCTCACCACCGACGTCCCCGCGGTGTTCGAAGTGGGTGCGTTCTCGGCACTCGGCGTCGCGTCGGTCACCCTGATCTCACTGCTCGGAATCCCGGCGGCACTGGCCTCGATGCGGGTCCGGACCGCGCCTCGCTGGCGGCAGAGCGAGGCGGTCATGGCGGCACTCGACGCCGTTCTCGCGCGCACGGCGCGGCGCGTCCGGGCTCGCAGTGGCACGATCATCGTCCTGTTCGCCGGATTCACGGCGCTCGCCTTGGCGCTGATCCCCCGCATCGTGATCGACACCGACTACCTCTCGTATTTCGACGAGGACGCCGAGGTGCGGCGCGAGTTCGAGGAGATCGATCGCCTCCTCGCAGGGGCTGTCCCCCTGTTTCTCGTCGTGGACGGCGGCGCCCCGGGCGCTCTCCGGGAACCAGCGCTCCTGCGAGCGCTAGAGGCGCTGCAGCGCGACATCGACGCCGTGCCGGGCGTCGGACGCAGCCTCTCCTTCCTCGAAATTCTGCGCGTCCTCAACCGCGCGGTCGAGCGCGACGACCCCGCCGCCGAGGTGATCCCCGGGACGCGCCCGGCGATCGCCGAGCTGTTGTTCATGATCCCCAAGGAAACGCTGCAGCGTTTCGCCACCGTCGACCACGCTTCTGCGAACCTGATCATCATGACGGGGGCCGTGGGCTCTGCGGCCATGCGCTCCGTCGTCGCTGAGATCGACGCCGCGATCGAAAAGGCGGAGCTGCCCGACGGCGTCACGGTTCGCCTCACTGGCAACGCGATCCTGCTGAACCGCGCCGCGGATGGGGTGGCACGTGCCCAACCCCGCACGGTGGGCCTCGCAGCCGTCACGATCTTTGTGCTGCTGTCGTTGACGCTGCGCTCGCCGCGTCTCGGGATCATCGCGATGATTCCGAACGTCGTCCCCATCGCGATCTTCTACGGCTTCCTCGGCGCGGGCGCGGCGTCGCTCTCGCTTCCGGTCTCGCTCATCGGGAGCATCGCTCTCGGCATCGCGGTCGACGCGACAGCGCATTTCCTGGTGCGCTATCGCGCGGAGCGGCGCAGCGGCGCGTCGCCGGAAGTCGCGGCGCAGCGGTGCGGCGAGCGGGTGGGTCGCCCCGTCGCAGTGGGAGCCGCAATGCTCAGCATCGGCTTCGCAACGATCTGTCTCTCGGAGTTCGCGACGCTCCGCGAGTTCGGGATGCTGACGTCGTTCACACTGCTCGTGTGCTGCGTCACCGACCTCGTGCTCCTACCCGCGCTGCTGGTGCGGCTGCGGATCTGACGCGGTCGCGATCTAGTGGGATTCGAGGCGGCGCAGATCGAAGGTGGTGTCGGGAATTTCGGGGTTCGGGTCCAGGTTCGAGATGATCAGCGTGGTGGTGGAGTCGAGTTGGTGACTGGACATCGTGGCACGCAGCGGAACCCAGATCCCGTCGAACTGCTTGACGTCTGCGGTACTGGCGCGGAACTCCTTCACTTCCACGCCCGCGCGGTCCCAGTAGCGCGTCCGCATCGCGACGTAGCGCTGCTGATCGACGTAGATCCGGAAGCGGCCGTACTGCGAGTTCGCGAGTGGGGTGGGGCGGGCCTCGATGACGAAGACCGGTCGATCGTCGAGGGTCTCATCGTCGATACGCTGGTACGTCGCGTCCTGGAGCTCGCGCGGGATGATGTCCTCGTAGCTGAAGTCGGTCCCGAAGATCGACTGACCGCGCAGGTGAACGCGTGAGATCTTTCGGCGCTGCGGGAAGTAGACGAACTGCTCGTTCGAGTCGCCTTGCTTCTGGATGATGAGGTAGCCGGCGAAGCGGATGTCGAAGGGGTGGGAGTACCGGACGAGCGTCTTCGACAGCACCGGGCTCGCCTCGCCTTCGCGAAAGTCGCGCCAGATCATGCGGAGCTGTGAGGTCTGATTGCGTCCCCCGCGGTCGGCGGAGATCAGTGTGGTGTCCTGGACGAACGAGGCGAATCGATTGTCGAGCACGCGCTCGTAGATGTCGCGGCCCGTGAGTCGGGCGCCATCGCTCGCGGCCCACGAAGGCGCGCAGAGGAGTGCAGCGGCCCAAACGACGAGCGCGACGCGGCGTCTAGCGGGCGTCGAGCGCATCCTTCGCGGCCCGTTTCAACGCCGCGATGGCCTCGCGGTAGTCGGGGGCACCGAACACGGCCGTACCCGCCACGAAGACGTCTGCTCCGGCGACGGCCGCGCGCCCGATGGTCTCGGGACCGATGCCACCATCCACTTCCAGCGCCACGTCGTGCCCTCCGTCATCGATCCAGCGGCGCAGCGTCTCGATCTTCGGGAGCATGCTCTCGATGAACTTCTGGCCGCCGAAGCCGGGGTTCACCGTCATGACGAGCACCTGGTCGATGTCTCCGAGCACCGGCTCGACGAGGGCCGCCGGCGACGATGGGTTGAGGACCACGCACGCGCGTGCGCCAGCTCCGCGGATCTGCTGAACCGTGCGGTGCAGGTGCGGGCACGTCTCGACATGTACGCCCACCGTTGCGGCGCCCGCATCGACGAAATCTTTGATATAGCGCTCGGGCTGCTCGATCATCAGGTGGACGTCGAGTGGAAGCTTCGTTGCGCTCCTCACCGACTTCGCGATGACCGGACCGATGGTGATGTTGGGCACGAAGTGACCGTCCATCACGTCGACGTGCACCCAGTCGGCGCCGCCCACCTCGATCTTGCGCAGCTCCTCGCCGAGTTCGTTGAAATCAGCCGCGAGAATCGACGGCGCGATTCGCGTCTTGCCCCTCACGGGTTTCGCAGCCACTTCGCGGCGAAGAATCCGTCGGCATCGTCGCGGTGGGGGAGGGTGCGCAGGAAGCCGCGCTCGTCGAGCACGGGCTCGAGCGAGCCTCCGTCGGCTCTGGGCGCCAGTGAGAACGACGAGCCGGAGCTGGGCGGGCGACTCGAGAAGGACTCCACGATGTCTTCGTTCTCCTCCGGAAGCAGGGTGCACGTACTGTAGACGAGGGTTCCGCCCGACCTCAATACGGCCGCGGCATTGCGCAGAATGGTGATCTGTTTCTCGGCAAGGCGCGCCGGATCGTTGGGTCCGATGCGCCACCGGGCGTCCGGGTTGCGTCGCAAGCTGCCGAGGCCAGAGCACGGCGCATCGACGAGGACGCGGTCGAAAGACCCCTCCGGGAAGCGGTTCGCGAGGCTGTGGGTCGCGTCGTATTCCGCGCACTCGATATTGTCGTGACCGAGCCTGCGTGCGCTGCGGCGGACGAGCTCGAGGCGGCGCGAGTGGCGGTCGAGAGCCATCACCGAGCCGTTCGTGCCGACGCGCTCGGCAATGGCGGTGGTCTTTCCTCCGGGTGCCGCGCAGGCGTCGAGAACGCGCTCGCCCGGCTGCGGGTCGAGAAGGTCGACGACGAGCTGCGACGCTTCGTCCTGGACGCTGAAGCGACCGTCGACGAACGCCGGGTCGACCGCGGGGTTGCCGCGCCGACCGAGCACGATGCCATCCGTTGAGATCCGACACGCCGCCGCGTCGGGGAAGCGCGTTCGGAGGTCGTCGAGCAACGCGTCGCGCGTGATCTTCGCGCGATTGACGCGGACCACGAGCGGAGGCGGATTGTTCGACGCGATGGCCAGCGCAGCGGCCTGCTCGGGTCCGTAGAGCTCGAGCCAGCGCGCGGCGATCCACGGCGGAAGCGACAGCGTGTGAGTCAGGTGCTCGAGGGGATCGTCCTCGAGGGTGGGGAGCGAGATGTTGGCGTGTTCTGTAGCGAGCCTCCGGAGCACTGCATTGACGAGGCCCGTGGCGCGTTCGACGCCCGCGGCGCGGATGCACCGCACCGACTCGTCGACGGCGGCATTGGCGGGCACGCGGTCCGTGAACAAGATCTGGTACGCACCGATGCGCAGGGCCGTGGCCACCAGAGGCTCGAGCTTCTCGAGGTCCTTCACGAGCAGCTGACCGAGCAGGAAGTCGATGCGCCCGCGCCAGCGCAGCGTGCCGTACACGAGCTCCGTCGCGAACGCGCGATCTGCGGCGGCGAGCGATGAGCGCGCAAGGGTGTTGTGGAGCAGCAGGTCGGCGAAGGCTCCGGCGCGCTGCACGCGCTCGAGCACGCGAAGCGCGATCAAACGGGTCCGGGTCGGTGCGCCGCGCTTGCGCCCGTCGCGCTTCAACATCGGGCGTCCCCGACCGGGCCGGACGATCGGTCTCGCGGAGTCGATGTCCCGTCCTTGGGTTTCGGAGTCGTCGATCTCCAGGGGAGAGACCTCGCTTCGGGCGTGCCGCGGGGAGCTGGGCGAAGAAAATGCATGGCTGTTCGCCGCGCGCGCTCCCGGGCCACCCCCCGTCAGCCGGCTCGCTCGCGGCGTGCGACTCAGAGCGTAGCGTTCCTGCACCGGACGGTCAGCGACGGGAGGCAGGTCTCCCGGCTCTGGCGTCAACCAAGCGTCGCGCCATCCGGAATGGGCCGGCCGCGCAGGAAGTCGTCCACAGCGAGCACCTTGCCCCCGGCTCGCTTCAACCGGACCGGCACGAGCCAGCCGTCGCCCGTTGCGATGCGCAGCGTCCCGTCCGCCGCCCGCGAGACGCTGCCTGGCTCCGCATCGACCGGGGCGGGGTCGACGCGGGCCTCGAGCAGCGTGAGCGCGGTCTCGTCGAGCCGGGTGAAAGCGCCGGGAGCCGGCGCCAACGCGCGCACGAGGCGCGCGAGCACGCTGGCCGGCGCGGTGAAGTCGATTTCGGCGTCCGCGCGTTCGATCTTCGGGGCAAAAGTCGCGGCGTCGGCTGCCTGATCCACCCACGCGACCCGGTCTTCAGCGACCTGCTCGACAGCTTCCTCGATGGCGTCGGCACACAGGCTGGCCAATCGTGCGGTGAGCTCGCCGGCGCTCTCGTCCGCTCCGATCGCGATCTCGCGCGTCAGCGCGACGGGTCCCGAGTCCATCTCGCGCTCGACCCGCATGACCGAGATCCCGGTGCGCGACTCGCCTTCGAGGATGGCGCGGGCGATGGGCGCCGCGCCGCGGTAGCGCGGCAGCAGACTCGCGTGCCCATTGATGAGGTAACCCTTCGCGGGCGCTTCGCGGATTCGCTTCGGGAGGAACTGTCCGTAGGCGACCACCACGCCCAGGTCGGGAGCAAGCGACCGGAGCTCCTCGGCGACTTCGCGGGCGTTCACCTTCTCAGGGCGCAGGAGCGGAAGCCCCTCGCGCTCCGCCACGGCCGATACCGGCGATGGGGTGTGTTTTCGCCCGCGTCCGCGGCGCCGGTCGGGCTGACTCACCACCGCCACGACGTCGTGGCGACCGGCGTGCAGACGTTCGAGGGTGGCGACCGAAAAGTCAGGGGTGCCGAAGAAGACGAGCCGCACGGTGGGGGAGGTCAGAGCGAACCTCAGACCGGCAGGGGCGCTTCGGAATCCTCGATCTCGCGGCGCAACTGTTTCTGTCGCCGCTTGACGTAGAGACCGCGCTTGAGCCGGCTGATGTGGTCGATGAAGAGCACCCCGTCGAGGTGGTCGATTTCGTGCTGGAAGCAGACGGCCTGGAGCTCCTCGGCATCGATCTCGATCGGGTGGTCGTCGAGGTCGGTCGCCACCAGCTTGACGCGAGCGGCGCGCGTGACCTCGGATTCGAAGTCGGGGACCGACAGGCAGCCCTCGTTCCACACGATCGTTCCGTCGCTTTCGACGATTTCGGGGTTCAAGAGAATGAGCGGGTTCTTGCTGGTGATCTCACCTTCTTCGCTGTTGCGCCATTCCGTGTCGATAACGATCAGTCGGATGGCTTCGCCTACCTGCGGGGCCGCGAGACCGATGCCGGGCTCGTCGTACATGACGTCACACAGGTTCGCCGCGAGCGTACGGATCTCGTCGGTGATCTCCGAGATCGGCTCGGAGATGCACCGCAGCCGCTTGTCGGGGAACTTCAATACTTCCAGAAGGGCCATCGTTGGTAGGTACCGGATTCGCCGATCTCCAACAAGTTGGCCCCAGAGCCGCACGCCTCGAGAGAAGCAGGCACGGAGCGCGCCCCGCCAGCCGACGGCGAGCCAAGATCGGGTCGATCCGGGATTCGCCCAGATCGGGACCCCGAGAACCGGATCGGGTGCCCGAGAGCTACACCCGGCGGAAGCGCAGGGTTGCGGACGATTCCCGGAGCACCGGTGAATGCGCCACCGCCGCTCGCAGCGCCCGACCCGACAGCAGGGCCGGCCCTCCGACGAGGATGCGGTTGTCGTAGTCGTCGACGTCGATCCTCAGGGTTCCCGGGAACAGGCCGCGCAGGTGGCGGACCACCTGCGGGGCCTCGTCGATGGCGTTGCTCACCAGAATTCCCCCGTGGGCGACCCGGCGCGCTGCCAGGGTGAGGCCTGGATCGGGCAGCCAGTCGGGCTTGTGGACCCCTCGACCCCTGCCCACGAAGATGTCTTCGATCACCACGTCGAACTGGCGGCGAGCCCGGCGCAGATAGGCCAGGGCGTCGTGCTCCACGACCTCGATGCCGAGTTGGTCGAGGTCGAACCAGCGCCGCGCTGCGCGCACGACATCGGCATCGCGTTCGACGCCCACGATGGCCGCGCGCGGTGCGAGGGCCCGCGCGATCCGCGCGGCACTGCCCCCGCCGAGTCCCAGGATCAATATCGAACGTCTTCGGGCCTGCGGCAGCACGAGGATCGGCGCGGCGAGCGCGTCCCACACGGAATTCGTGACGGTTGCGCTGGGCTTGTACCAGGAAGCGAACGTCCCGTCGATCTGGAGACGCCTCCCGCGGCTCCCCACCTTTACGGAGACGCGATCCGGTTTCTTGCTCTTTCGCGTCTGCGAATGCCGCGTCCCCCGCGACGCCCCCGGTTTCCCCGCATACACTGCCGGCATGGTGCAACCTCTGTTCGCCGGCCTGGCATCCGACGCGGACGATTCAGATGAGTCGACCCGTCGGAACGCAGCCCGCGTTGCGCTTCCCGTCCCGGTCGACGAGCTCTTCGATTATTCGGTGCCCGAGGCCCTCCGCGAACACGCCCGTCCCGGGTGCCGCGTGCAGGTCCGGTTTCGCGACCGCCACCTCACCGGAATCATCGTCGAGCGGGGCGGTGGGGATGAGTATCGCGGGCGTCTGCGTCCCGTCGAAGCGGTGATCGATCCCGAGCCCGTCCTCTCGACAGCGATGATTTCGATTCTGCGCGAAGCCGCGCATGATGTACTGTGCCCGATTGGGGTCGCGCTGGCTACCGCGTTGCCGTCGGGGTCGGCGCCGCGGATGGTGCCCGGCTTCGCGATCACGCGCCGAGGACGCGAGGCCCTGCGGGTCGGGGCGCTGCGCGGACCGCACCTGCGAATCCTCGAAGCGCTCTCCGATCACCCGCAGACCGGGTCGTCGCTGCGCGGCCGCGCGACCCCGGTCGGCCTCGCCGATCTCGAGCGCGACGGCCTGGTCGTGCGCACCGCGGTCGAACGTGCCGCCAGCGCGCGCGAACGCACTGTGCGGATGCTGGCGGTGTCGGACGGTGTCGACGCGGAACGCGCCGCCAGCCAGGACCTCTCTCGCGCTCCGCGACAGGCCGAGCTGCTCCGGCGGCTCGCACGAGACGGCGCGGCCCCGGCGGCGGCGATCTCGGAGGAGTTCTCGTCGGCTCTCGTGCGGGCACTGGTAGCGCGCGGTCTCGTGGCGATCAGCGACCGACCGAAGCCCCGCGACATTCTCGGCGCGCCGCTCCCGCGCGAGCCAGAACTGTTGCCCACGCCAGAGCAGGCGGCGGCCCTCGTCCCCATCGCCAAGGCCGTGCGCGAGCGGGCAAGCGAGACCTTCCTGCTCCACGGCGTGACGGGGAGCGGAAAGACGGAGGTCTACCTGCGCGCGGTGGCCGAGGCGCTCGCGCAGGATCGCCAGGCGCTGGTCCTCGTGCCGGAGATCACGCTCACCCACCAGATCCTCGCGCGGTTGCGCGGTCGCTTCGGCGACAACCTCGCCGTACTGCACAGCGGGCTCAGTCCGGGTGAGCGCCTCGAGCAGTGGCAGCGTCTCCGCGGTGGCGCCACGCCGATCGCTGTGGGTGCGCGCTCGGCACTCTTCGCGCCTCTCGAGAACCTCGGCGTGATCGTCATCGACGAGGAACACGACACCGCGTACAAGAACGATGAGGGCTTTCGCTACCGCGCGCGCGATCTCGCGGCGCTCCGCGCCCGCGAGGCGGGCTGCCCCGTGATCCTCGGCTCGGCCACTCCGGCGGTCGAGACCCGCTACGCGGCGGATCGGGGCGACGTCACCCGACTCACGCTCTCCTACCGCGTGGGCGACCGGCCGCTTCCCGCAGTGGAGGTCGTCGACCTCGCTCGAGAACGCGATCTTGCGCCGCGCGGCCGCAAGCTCATCCTGTCGAGGAAGCTGCGAGGCGCCATGCAGGAGACGCTCGACCTCGGTGGCCAGACGATCCTGTTCCTGAACCGACGTGGCTTCTCGACACAGATCCTGTGCTTCGACTGCGGGTTCGCCGAGCGCTGCGTCAACTGCGACATCGCCCTCGTCTACCACGCGGCGGAGCAGACGCTCCGGTGTCACTACTGCGACCACCAGCTGGACCCGCCCGACACGTGTCGCGGGTGCGGCGCCCCGGATACGGCGCTTCTCGGGGTCGGCACCCAGCGCCTCGAGGAGGAGGTGCGCAGCGAGTTTCCGACCGCGCGCATCGCGCGGATGGACCGGGACAACGCGCGCAAGCGCGGCTTCGTGGCCGGTGTGCTCGACGACCTCGGGAAGGGTCGCCTCGACGTCCTGATCGGCACGCAGATGGTCGCGAAGGGTCACGACTTTCCGGGCGTCCGCCTCGTCGGAGTGATTGCCGCCGACATCGGTCTGCACATGCCCGACTTTCGCGCCGCCGAGCGGACCTTCCAGCTCCTCACCCAGGTGGCCGGCCGCGCCGGACGCGGTGTGACCCCCGGCCGCGCGATTCTTCAGACCTTCGTCCCCAAGCACTACGCGGTGGCCCCCGTCAGCCAACACGACTACGAGGGCTTCTACGCCGAAGAGGTCGGCTACCGACGCGCCCTCGGTTATCCGCCGTTCGGGCGCCTCGTCCACGTGCTCATCTCCGCCGAGGAGGAGAAGGCCGCTGCCGATGGCGTACAGGCCCTCGCCGACGCCGTGGCGCGCGCTGGGATCCCGAAGGCGGGCGCGTGCGATCTGCTCGGCCCGTCTCCTTCACCGTTGGCGAAGCTGCGCGGTCGCTATCGCTACCAGCTGTTGGTGAAGGGCTCGGATGCGGCGAGGGTTCGCGCGGCGGCCGAGTTCCTATGCGAAGCCGGCGCCCGCCTGCCCGAAGGCATCACAGCCGCCGTCGACGCAAACCCAACGAACATGCTCTGATCCCCCCGCAACTCAGGGACGTTCCTCCCCCATGGAAGGAGTGTCCTCGAGTGTTGCGGAAGTAACAACGTCCCCAAGTTGCGTCCGCACGTTGGGGTGGGAGCTAGCGCCGGTCGCTCAGGAATCGCATGACGAGGTCGTTGAATCGTTCCGCGGATTCGGCCATGACGAGGTGGGCGCCGTACGACATCGTCACGAGCTGAGCGTTCGGGATCTCGTCGGCGAGCTCGCGGTGGAACTTCGGAGGGGTAAGCGCGTCGCGGCGGCCGCAGATGACGAGCGTTCGATGCTGGATGTCGCGCAGGCGGTCGGCGGTGTCGTGGTGGATGCAGGCTTCGCACTGGCGCGCGACGACGTCACCGGACAGCGCCGGACTCTCCTTCGTGTAGAAGTCGACCATCGCCTCGATCAGGTCGGCCTGCTCGAGGGTCTCGTCCTGGAGGGTCCAGATCAGCCGCTCTCGGATGTTGGACTCGAGGGACACGTTCGAATTCGCGAGATCGCGCCACTGCTCGAGCAGGAGCTTGCGCTTGTTGTCGGGGCGCGCGTAGGTGCCGGCGAGGACCAGGCGGTCGAGTCGATCGGGATGCCGGAGCGCGAGCTCCTGCGCGACCATGCCGCCCATGAAGACGCCGAGGATGTCGGCTTTCTCGATTCCGAGCTCGGCGAGGAGACCGGCGACCTCGTCGGCAAGGTCAGCAGTGGTGAATGGCGTGCCGGGGTCGTCGCTCTCGCCAACGCCGCGGTAGTCGAAGATCACGACCGGGCCGCGCTTCGAGAACTCGGGAACCTGGAGGGGAAGCCAGCCGCGGTGCGACCCGCCGGTGCCGAGGGCAAGCACGAGCGGCGTGGCCGTACCCCGACCGTGGATCTCATAGTAGATCTTGCGAAGGTCGACGATGGCGAGCGGCACGCAGCCATTCTACCGCCCGCCATCGCGAATTTGGGAGCCGACGCAACCCGTGGCCAGCGAGGATTCTCGAGACGCAAGCGCCCGGAGGGCTAGCGAAGCGCTCAGTGAGGCGAAGCCGAAGGGAAGCGGGCAGGCGTGCTTCGCCCGCCGAACCCCAGTCGAACTAGCTGCTCATCTGCTTGAGGTCGCGCAGCACCGATCGCGCCACCGACTTCAGCGTCTCGAACACGCCCTGGCCGACGGTCGCGCAGGCCTCGAAATCCGGAACACCGCCCGGGTTCAGCAGGCGCTTGAGCTCGTCGTGGGGTGCCGCGTTCGGAAGGTCACGCTTGTTGTACTGGACCACGTAGGGCACGCGGTCGAGGTCGTGGCCCTGCTCGGCGAGGTTCAGACGGAGGTTGTCGAGGCTCTCGAGGTTGGCCTCCATCCGCTCGACCTGGCTGTCCGCCACGAACACGACGCCGTCGACGCCCTTCAGGATCAGCTTGCGGCTCGCGTCGTAGAAGACCTGGCCCGGGACGGTGTAGAGGTGGAAGCGCGTCTTGAAGCCGCGAATCTGGCCGAGAGCGAGCGGGAGGAAGTCGAAGAACAGCGTTCGCTCCGCCTCGGTCGCCAGGGAGATCATCTTCCCTTTCAGATCGGGATTGGTCTTGGTGTAGATGTGCTGAAGGTTGGTCGTCTTCCCACACAGCCCGGGGCCGTAGTAGACGATCTTGCAGTTGATCTCACGCGACGAATAATTGATGAAGGACATGGAGCGGCGTCCTGGCGTCGTCAGATGGAAAAGAGGTTGTCGATGTCTTCGTCGGTAATCTCGGAGAACGGCGTGTTCGCGTTGTTCGCCCGCGCGTGCTCCGCCTTCTTCTGGATCTCCTCGAAGATCTTCGCCAGCTGAGTCGCGGCCTTCTTGACGCGCAGTCGCACCAGTCCGAGCGAG
Source organism: Myxococcales bacterium (assembly GCA_013215605.1). Classification (GTDB taxonomy): domain Bacteria; phylum Myxococcota_A; class UBA9160; order UBA9160; family SMWR01; genus JABSQW01. Next base: position 630 of record JABSQW010000356.1, on the reverse strand, counting down.
CTGCGATCGTCGAAGATCACGACGAGAATGATCTTGCCCGCCACCAGGGTGATGTGGAGATTGTCCTTCTGGCCCTGGTGGAAATGGACCGGAAACTCCTCCTCGCCGACGATCTTCGCGAGACCGCCGGTAGCGGCGATGCAGCCCGCCGTGAGCGAGGCGAGGCTCGTCGTGTCGATGCCGCGCATCTCGCCGGCTTCACCGATGAGCTGGCCATTGCGGTCGACGACGAAGATGCCTTTGGCGTTGGCGTCGCGAACCAAGCGCTGGACCACGGCCAGGACGTTCCGGTAGTCCTCGTCGTACATCACGAGCGGCATGTCGTGCATCGGCAGGCGCCTCGATAAGTAGCCGGGTGGAAAGGACAATCCCCGTGGAATGCTACCGCTTCGCCGGAACCTGCGGCAAGCCGGCAATACGTGGCGGATCGGCACCCCAGCCCTGGGGCATTAGCGCGACAAAAAACAACGTTCCCATCGTTGCTTCACGACCGCCGCCCCCTCAATCGATTCCGCGACGGTGCTGCATCGACAGACCGATCGTGACGTGGTCTGCGTACTCGATATCGCCTCCGAGCGGCAGCCCGTAGGCGATGCGGCTGAGCTTGACGCCGGTCTCGCGCAGGCGGTC
>JABSQW010000355.1 GCA_013215605.1 Myxococcales bacterium | reverse complement strand
AGTCGAGCCTCCGATCGCGTAGACGGCGTTGAGCTCCTTGACCTCCGCGAGAGACAGCCCGAGCCGTTTCAGACGCTGGATGAAGCGCAGCCTCTCGATCTCGTCGGGTCCGTACACGCGCCGCCCGCTGGCGCGCCGGCGTATCCCCGGCAGCAGACCGAGCTCTTCGTAGTAACGCAGGGTCCGGGCGGAAACGCCTGTTTCTGCTCGGACTTCGGCGATCGAGGCCAACGCCTCCTCGGCTTCGGGAAGGACTTTACTTTGCCAGCTCACGTCAACTGGCTAGCACACCCCCTCGGGTCGCGCCAAGATGGGTAGATGCGAGGGGGGGCTGGAGGTTCGAGGAGCACTGCGGGCGGATCGGCCCGGGTCACCGCAGCGGCCCTGATCGGCCTCGGGCTGCTCGTGACAGCCGCCGCCCCGGCTGCCGCGGCCGAGCCCGGCGAACCGGCGGGGCTTCTGTCACCGCGACGTGTCGACGCCGTCAAGGCCGGTATTGCCGTGGCGGGCACCGTGCTCGTGGGCTTGGGCGCTCTGCGTCGGCGCCGCAACCCAAGCGCCGCGCCGAGCCGCGCCGAGGACGCGGCGCTCCTCAGCCTCGGCCTCGCGGGTGCCCTGTGCTGGTGGAACCTCCTGGCGTTCCACTATCCGGGCTACGCCCACCCGCGCGACAATTTCCACTATTACCTCGGCTCGAAGTACTTCCCCGAGCTGGGGTACGAGCGCCTCTACGCCTGCGCGGCGGTCGCCGATGCCGAGGCCGGTCTGCGCGGGCCGGGCTCCGGGGGTCGCATTCGCGACCTCGGCAGCAACACCCTCGTCCCGGCGCGCGCGACCCTCGACCGCCCCGCCCGCTGCAAGGGACACTTCTCGGCCGAACGCTGGGAGGCTTTCTCACGCGACGTCGCCTTCATGCGCGGTCGGCTACCGGCGGCGAAGTGGAGGACGATCTTCAGCGATCACGGCTACAACGCGACACCCGCCTGGGGATTGATCGGCGGCGTGCTGACGAACAGCGCGCCCCTCGGGAGAGGCCAGCTGCGAGCGCTCACGGCGATCGATCCGCTGCTGCTCGCGGCGATGTGGGGCGCGGTGGTCTGGGCCTTCGGATGGCGCGTGGCGTGTATCGGCTCGATCTTCTGGGGGACGAACTACTTCGCGGGGTACGGCTGGACGGGCGGCGGGATCCTGCGCCAGGACTGGCTGGCTGCGACCGTGATCGGCCTGTGTCTGCTGCGCCGCGAGCAGCGATTTGCCGCCGGTTTCGCGCTCGGGTGGGCGGCTCTGCTGCGCGTGTTCCCCGGCTTCCTGCTCGTCGCCCTCGCGCTCGCCGAGGGCGCGTCGATGCTGGCGTCGCGCCGCCTGCACGTCTCGGCCCCTCGCCGGCGCATCGCCGCCGGCGCTCTCCTCGCCCTCGCGATCGGGGTGCCGCTCTCGGGGGTCGTCATGGGCCGGAGCGATTCCGCAGGGGGTACGGGGCCCGGCCTCCTCGTGTGGCTCGACTTCGCGAACAACAGCCGCATCCACCTCACGACGCCGCTGCAGAATCACATGGGCCTGCAGACCCTGCTGTCGTTCGACCCGGACCAGACGGCGCGCAAGCTCCGGGACATCACCCAGACCGACGCCTACGCGGATTGGAAGCGCGCCCGGGTCGAAACGCTGCGCGACCGCTATCCCCTCTACGTCCTCGCGGTGATCGGTTTTGCGGCCTGGCTCGCGGTGGTCGGGCGCGAGCGCGAGGACTGGGTGGTCGCAAGCCTGGGGATCGGTCTCGTTCCGATCGCGAGCGAGCTCACGAACTACTACTACGCGGTGTTGCTCGGCTT
>JABSQW010000354.1 GCA_013215605.1 Myxococcales bacterium | reverse complement strand
TCAACCAGTCACGCGATCTCGCGGCGCAGCGCGTTCAGCAGCGATTCGACGTTCGTGAGCCGCGCGTTCTCACCCATGAGCCCCACGCGCCAGACACGGCCCGCGAGCTTCCCGAGACCGCCGCCCACCTCGATCCCGTATTCGTCGAGCAGGCGGCTCCGCACGCTGGCCTCGCCGCGCTCGATCAGCGTCTCGGGCAGCTCGAGTGTCGTCAGCATCGGCAGGCGGTGGGCGGCGTCGACGAGGGGCCGGAACCCGAGCGGCGCGACGCCCTCGACGAGGGCGGCGGCCGCGTTGCGGTGGCGTTGCTCCCGCGCCTCCATCCCCTCGTCGAAAACGCGTCGCAGACCCTCGGCCAGGCCGAGGATCGCCGAGATCGGGGCGGTGTGGTGGTAGACGCGTGCGCCGTCAGCGCCGTCGCCGAAGTAGGCAGCGAGGAGTCCGAGGTCCAGATACCAGCTCTGAACTGGCGTCTTTCGGTCTCGCACCCGGGCGAGGCAGCGGTCGGAGAAGCTGGCCGGCGAGAGTCCGGGGGGGCACGAGAGGCACTTCTGGGTGCCGCTGTAGACAGCGTCGATCCCCCAGTCGTCGATGGCGAGGGGGAGTCCGCCGAGCGACGTCACGCAGTCGAGCACGACGAAGGCGCCCGCACTGCGCGCGGCCTTCGCGATGGCTTCGACGGGCTGGCAGACGCCGGTGGAGGTCTCGGCGTGGACGAGCGCGACGACTCTGGGGCGCACTCGGTCGATGGCCTCCTCCATGCGGGCCGGATCGAGAATCGTACCCGGCTCCGTCTCGACCGCCGTGACCTTCGCGCCCAGGCGGGTCGCCACGTCGCACATCCGGCCGCCGAACACCCCGGCCACGCCCACCACGATCTCGTCCCCGGGCTCGAGAAGATTGACGAAGCAGGCCTCCATGCCCGCGCTTCCGGTCGCCGACAGGGGCAAGGTCATCGCGTTCTTTGTGCCGAACAGAACGCGCAGGCCCTGCTGGACCTCGTCGAGGACCGCCAGGAACGCGGGATCCATGTGGCCGATCATCGGCGCCGCCATGGCCTCGCGCACCCGCGGGTGGACGTTCGAGGGGCCGGGTCCCAGCAGCAGCCGGGGTTTCGTGGGCGCGTCCGACAAGTGTTCAGTGTACCGCCCGGGCGATCGAAAAATCTCTACGAATCCAGCGGCTAGCAACCGAACCGCAGAGACCGCATCGAGTGTTTGGCGGCGCTTCGCCGAGGGAGATCCGGCCCGGCCCGCGCAGCGTTCCACGGGCCGGGCAGCGGCGTTGACACCCCACGGGTGCATTCCTACTCTGGGCCCACCCCCTCGCATTTCCCAATTTTCGCCCGGATCCGCGATCCCGTTTGACGACGGCGCCCGATGCGAGGTCCACTGGCGTTTCTCGGAGCCGGGAGGCGCACTCGCTGCCCGGGAAAGGCCCTGACCGTGGTCCGCTGGCTCGCACTCCCGTTTGCCCTCGCCCTCGCAGCAGCGGCGGTCTACCTGCTCGCCGGCCCCGGGCCCGTCTCCGTGCGGGGCGAGATCGCGCCACCTCTCGACCACATCGACGACGCTTCGCGGGCCAAGCTCGAGCGGGTCATCGAGCGTGGGGGTGGCCGCTGATGAGCGCGATCCGACGTCGAGAGGAGTTCGAGGCCGAGGAGAGCGAGCGCCTCGCAGCCTGGGCCGTGAAGAGCGCCGAGTCGCGCGGCCGGGTCAGCGCCGAGCCCCCGCACGCCTATCGCACGGCCTTCCAACGCGACCGCGACCGCATCGTGCACTCGCGAGCGTTTCGGCGCCTCGACTACAAGACCCAAGTCTTCCTGTATCACGAGGTCGACCACTACCGGAATCGCCTGACCCACACGCTCGAGGGCGCACAGATCTCGCGCTCGATCGCGCGGGCGCTGCGGCTCAACGAGGAGCTCGCTGAAGCGGTCGTGCTCGCCCACGACCTCGGCCACACGCCGTTTGGCCACGCCGGCGAGAAGGTGCTGGCGCGTCTCATGAAGGCTGACGGCGGCTTCGACCACAACCGCCAGAGTCTGCGCGTGGTCGACCTGCTCGAGGAACGCTACGCCGACTTCCGTGGGCTCAACCTCACCTACGAGACCCGTGAGGGCATTCTCAAGCACGGCTGTCACTGGGAGCACCCGATCCCGGTGCCCGAAGCCGTACACCAGCCGTCGCTCGAAGCCCAGGTGGCCGACACCGCCGACGAGATCGCGTACACGAACCACGACATCGACGACGGCCTGCGCTCGGGCCTGCTCGAGATCGAGGGCCTCATGGCCATCCCGCTCTGGAGTGACACGTTCCGCGAGACCCGAGACCGAATCGGCGGCGGCCCCGAAGCGGTGCTGCGTGCGCAGACCATCAGCGCGCTCATCGACAAGCTCGCCAGCGACCTCGTCGAGGCGACTGGCGCGCGCTTGGAGAGCGCGGGAGTCGCCTCGGTGGACGACGTGCGCGCGACGAAGCAGCGTCTCGTGGGCTTCTCGCCGGAAGTAGAGAAGCGCAAGGGACAGCTGAAGAGGCATCTGCATCGCGTGCTCTACCAACACCCCCAGGTGCTCGAGACCACGGAGCGGGCGGTGACCGTCGTCGACGAGCTCTTCACGGCGTTCCGAACCACGCCGGAGCTATTGCCCGCCCACGTGCGCGACCACTTCGAGACGGACGGTGCCGCCCGTGCCACTGCCGACTACCTGGCCGGCATGACCGACCGCTTCGCCGCAGCCGAGCACAAAAGGCTCGTGGCAGGGAGGCTCCCGTGAGCACGACGGAGAGCGACGTGCGGGTCGTGCTCGTGACCGCCCCCGACGACGAGACGTCGCTCCGGATTGCGCGGGCCCTCGTCGAGGAGCGCCTCGCCGCCTGCGTGAACATCGTTCGGACGGTGCGCTCGGTGTATCGCTGGGAGGGCGAGATTCAGGAGGACTCCGAGGTCCTGTTGATGGCAAAGACTCGCGCCGATCGCTGTGAAGCGCTGGCGTCCCGGGTGAAGGCCCTTCATCCTTACGAGCTTCCCGAAGTCCTGGTGCTGCCGGTCACGGCCGGTAGTGATGCCTATCTCGAATGGGTAAAAACGGAGTCCGCACCATGAGTCCCCCTCCGGTCGGATTGCCCGAAGCGCTGGAACGCGCGGCGAGTGCGCTGTCCGACGACGCCGCCGACATCCGTCCGGCGAACGGCGATCCCATCCAGCTGATCGAGCTCCTCGAGCCCGATGCCGCGACTCGCGTGCTCGAGTGGCTGCTCGTGGAGGAGCTCGATGCCGGCACCGAGCTGGCGCTGTCCTGGGCCGAGATCCCCGACCGGGCCTCGAACGTGCTCCTCGCGGTGACGGAAACAGGCCTCCCGAAGCCCGCGAAGAAGGCGATTCGGCGGGCGCTTCACCGCATGCGGTCGGCGGGCGTCGAGATCCCCCAAGAGTCGACCTCCACGGTGGTGGCACGGCTGCCCTCGGTGGAGGAGAAGCTCGACGAGGCGCTCATCTCGCCCCTCGATCCCACAGGCACGCGAATGGCGTACCTCGTGGAGGCTCATCCCTCCGGCGGCGCGCGGCTGTTCGAGGTGATGCTGAGCGAGGACCGCGGCGTCCTCGAATTCGAGGTCTACAACGCGAGTCGTGGCAAGGTCCGCCGCTTCCTGCGCGACTTCACGCGCCGCGAGCGCTTCCCGGGAATCTCCGCCCCGCCCGCGTCGGTGCGGGCGCTCGTCGACCGGACGGCGAGCCGCGAGTCGCCGGAGCGTCCCACGCCGCGGGGCTTCGACGAATGGCGCTCGCACTTCGCCGATCCCGGCGGCGCGCTCACGCCGGGTGGGCTCGTTCGAGACGCGCTGGTAGCCGCCGATGACGTCGACGCGGCCGAGCAGCGGATCATCGAGCAGATCCGGGAGCGCGAGCTCGGACCCTGGCCCCCGCAACCGGAGGTGTTGCAGAGCATCGCCGGAAGGCTCGAGGAGCTCACGAAGGGCTCGATCATCGTGAGCGGCGCACAGAAGCGCGAGCAGGCCGAAGAAATCCTCGAGCAGTCGGTCATCGAGGCCTTCGTCGGGCCGTTCAGCGAGTTCACGGCGCTACGCTTCGAAGAGAATGCCTACATCCTCTGGAAGAACGACAACGAGGCGGACGCGCGCGCCTGCCTCGCAGTGGCGGATCTGTTTCAAAGCGGTCCGGAGCGGGCGCGGAAGGTCGCCCGCGCGATGCTCGATGTGTTGCTCGGGCCGCTCGTCGAGCGGGTCGCCGAGGGTGAACCGACCGGGGAATCCGAGCCGGAAGATGAATCTCTCATCGTCAAACCGTGAACGAGGCTCGGTGCCGCGGGCACGAGCGGGGCCCGACGCCCCGTGATCGCGGCGCGCGGCCGCTATTGGCGCGTCTCGTGGAACCGCGGGCAGGACCACGCGGTCTTCGAGGTGCTGAAGGGCTCATTGCCCGAGGAGATCTACGAACTGCGTGATCTTCGCATCGAGATTCCGCTCGCGAAGTGGAACCTCGTGGTGAAGCACGTGCACTCCGATCGCAAGCTGCTCGGCGGCTTGTTGCTCGATTTCGCAAGAAGCAAAGAGAAGGTCAGTGCAGCGGTTTCGAGTGACCGCCTGCTGGCCGAGCTACGGCGGGTGATTCTCGATGCCACGGCGGTCCTGGTCGAGGCCGAGGCGCTCGCACTCGTAGCGGGACATCAAACACACTGAGGACCGCGAACCCGTCACGCGCCGATTCGGAGCCGTTCCGTGCAGCGGAACAGAAGCGCCGAACCGCGAGGTCGACGAGCGGTCGAGGGAGAATTCATGAGACGCCGATTCGGGCGGGGACGACGGGGACGCAGCGGTGGAGATGCGAAGAACCCGCCGATCGACGCTGCGCAGAGCATGCAGCAGCTGGTCGCGTCCGGGGTCACGCCCGTCGATTCGCTTACCGTGGTCGAGAACGAGGAGCTGCCCCGCCACTTCGCCGTGATCGGCGAGGGAACGGACCCTGACGGGAACTCACTGCTCGTCGGCTACTCGCCCACCTCTGGAGGAGACGCCGCGCTCGCGGTGATCGCCGAGGCCGAACGGCGCAAGGCGGACGGCTTCTCCGGAGATGCGTTCGCCGTGGCTCCGCAGTGGTCGACGGCGGCGCGCGGTCAGCTGCAGTGGCTGTCCCCGTCAGGCATCCGTCTGCGGCCGATCGGGGTGTCGTCCCTCGGCGATGGCGTCGTCGATCCCGCGTCTGGCAGCAGCGCCCCGCTGGTGCCCACGCACCAGCTCGCCTCTGCGCTCGTGCGCGGCGAGGACCGCGAGCTGTTCAACCGGGCACTCGCGGCGTTCGAGGGCCTGGCTGCGAAGCACGGCGGCGCCGTGCGCGGTGGCGGCGCTCATGCGGAGCTCGTGCTGATGGCGCGTCCAAGCGCCCGGCTCGAAGTGGACGCGAGTAGCGGTCGAATCGCCCTCGAAACCCTGCTCCCCGAGCGCTCGAGCAGCACGCTCGACGCCGCCAGCCTCGCTACGGCGATGGACCGTCTCGAGGGACAGCTCCGCAGACGCTTGAACGACCGCCGGGTACGAGGGGGCGAGGAGGGAATGCGCGCGACACAGGTCGCGAACCTCGGTCTCGCGGCTGGACTGCGTGGGGTTCTGGCGTGGCCGCTCGGCGGCTCCGACCCGGACGTGGTCGACCTCGTCGGTGTCGGCGCCGATGGCCGCCCGGCAGTGGGAGCGGTGCGCGAACGCTTCGCGCTGCCGGACCTCGGCGCCGTTCTCGGCGCGCTCGCCGAGCTGCAACGCAGCTGGCCCGTGTTGCTCGGTCACGTGGACGCACCGCTCCACTTTGGCCCTCCGCAGCTGGTGCTCGCAGCCGCGGCCTTTGACGACACCGCACTACACGCGCTGTCCGCCCTCTCCATCGACGTGCTGCTGTTCGACCTGCGCACCCAGCGCGGCCGCGACGCGGAGCTCGTGGTGCGTTCCGCGACCACGGCAACCACGACGACCGCCCCGGAGGAGACGGACGCGAGCGCGGCTTCGGAGCGATCCGAACGCTCCCGCGGACGCAGTTCGGGGGGCCGCGGGCGCGGCGGCCAACGGGATCGCGACGCGCGTCGGCGCGACACCGAAGGCAACCAGGCGCCCGAGTCCGGCGGCGCCGAGGTGGACGGCAACGTCGGCGAGGCTCGCGACGGCGAGGGCGGCCGCGGGCGCGGTCGGCGCCGCGGAGGTCGCGGGCGTGGCCGGAACCGCGACGAACCCGCGCGGGCCGGCGATTCCACGCGAGCCGGCGACAGAACTGGCGAGGGGAGCGATGCCGCACCCGCGCAGCGCTTCGAGGAGATCTCGCTGTTCGACCTCGACGACGACACCTCGGACGGTGAGGGCGGCGGTCGCGGAAGACGCCGCCGCGGTCGCGGAAGACGCCAGCGGCGGCCGACGGACAGCGACGACACCGACCGCGGCGCCTCGTCGACGGATGCACCCGATGCGGTCGATCCCCTCGCTGCAGTCACCGACGAACCGACGCTCGACAACGACGCCACCGAACCCGGTGAAGATGGCGTAGAAGTCGAGGATTTCGACGACGCGATCGTGCCGTTGGCCGAGGGGGCACCGGATCCCGATGAGCGTCCGGAGCCGGTCTACGAGGAGGACGACGACGGCACGCCCCTCGGGGTCCCAAAGGCTCCCGACGAGCCCGTGGCCGTGGTCGAAGAAGAAGCGCCAAAGACTCGTCCGCGTCGGCGCGCCGCCATCGTCGCGCACGCGGACCGCGGCTCGGTGACAGCCGCGATTCTGCTCGCGCGCGACCTGCGACTCCTCGAGGGCTTCTGGATCTACCCCCAGAACGAGCTCATGACGTTCTTCCGCGGGGTCGCCACCGATCTCAACGACCAGACACCCATTTATGTCGTGGGGTTCTCCGGTTCACGCGAGACCCTGCAAGCCGCATCGCTCTACAGCGGTCGGATCGACTGGTTCGATCACCACGACTGGCCCCCGGAGGACCTCGGTGCGCTGCGCGCAGCGATCGGAGAGGATCACGTGCGCATCCACCCGGGGCTCATGAGCTCGCTCCCCATGGTGCTCTCCGAGAACACGCGACGCAGTCGCTTCACCGACAAGCTCGTCGAGCTGCAGACGGGGCGTTTCACGGACCACGACTACGAGCGTTGGGGACACGTGTGGTGGCATCGTCTCGGCGAAATTGCGGGGCGCACCGGTGAGCGCCGCGCGGACATCGAGCCGCTGCTCGTCGGGCGACCGAGCGACCTCGCGCGCGATGCGAAGCTCGCGCCGTCGCCGCCGCCGCCCATCGAGGTGCAGTACATCTCGAGTCGCGACTTTCGAATCGTCCACTTCGGTGGGTACACGCTCGTCGTCGTTCCGACGCCGCCCGAACAAGACGTCTGCCTGGCCGCTCGCGTCGCACGCGAGCGCTACGAGGCCTCCATCTCCGTCGCGTACGTCGAGGGCGGCGAGACGCTCGTGCTCGGCAGTGACGAGTCGCGGGGCAACCGCAGCCTGAACCTGAAGAGCATGGTCGAGTACGTGGCCACGAAGTACGACTGGGTCGATGCCCTGCCGGACGAGGACCGCGTCGCGAGCATGCACGTTCGCGATCTGGCGTCGCAGCCCGATCGCCTCGACGAGGTGATCCAAGCAATCGGCATGGGACGCTCGGTCCTCGAGACCTGACGTGGCCTCCGAGCACGCCCCGACTGACGCCAATCTCGTCGAGATCTTCTCCTCGGTACAGGGCGAGGGACCCCACATCGGCGAGACGACGCTCTTCGTGCGGTTCGGCGAGTGCGATCTGCGCTGCCGCTGGTGCGACACGCCGCACACCTGGCGGCCTGCAAAGACGTGCCGCTTCGAGCGGACGCGCGGAAGCGCCGAATTCGACGTGCGTGACAACCCGGTCCTCGTGGAGGATGCGATCGCGGCCGCGGAGCGCCTCGAGCTCTCGCGCCACGCCTTCGTCAGTCTGACGGGGGGAGAGCCGCTCCTGCAGCCCACAGCGGTGCGGGAGTTCGCGCTGGCGATTCGCGCTCGCGGACCGCGCGTGCACCTCGAGACCCACGGGCTGCACGCCGACGCGCTGACACAGGTGGTCGACGCGGTCGACGTCGTGTCGATGGACTGGAAGTTCGCGAGCGACGTGCGCCGGGTCGGCGACCCGCGCAGCGGGCCCGTGGCGGCTTTCGACGACGCCCACGACGCCTTCCTGAAGATCGCCAGGCAGGCGTCCGAGGTGGTCATCAAGCTCGTCGTCGCCCCTGCGACCAGCGACGAGGAGATCGACGAGGTGTGTCGCCGCGTGGCACCGCACGCGGACGAGATCTCGCTGATCCTCCAGCCGGTCACGCCCTTCGGCGGCGTCCGCGAAGCGACCGACCCCTCTCGTCTGCACGCCGTGTTGCGACGCGCGAGCGCCGCAGTGCCTCGTGTCCGCCTCATCCCGCAGACGAACCGAATCCTCGATCTCCTCTAGCCGGGCTCCTAGTTGAACCCATCCGGGTCGCGGGGAAGCGGCGGGAGGTCGCCGAACGCAAAACGAGTCGGCAGGCCGTCGCGACGGTAGATCTCGCTCGCATCGATCGCGGTGAACAGGTCGAGGGCTCCAACCTGCACGCGACGGTGGTGGATGCTCCGATCGCGCAGGAACGTTTCGACCGCCCTCGCGTCGGAGTTGCCGGCGAGCAGAACGATGCCGACGGGTCCCGCATCGGCCGTCGACTGCTTCGGCAGCGCGTGCGTCACCGAGAGTGGCGTCGATCCGTCTCGGTGAGCGCGCACGCGCGTCGCGAAGCGCAGCGACTCCGCGGTCCACATATTCGCGTAGGCGGTGCGCACGCCGGCCTCGACGAGAACGCGGTCGACTTCGGCGGCATCGAACAGGCTGAAGCTGCCGCGCCAGCTCCCGGTCTCGCGCGGAACGCCCGATTGGATCCAGTGAGCGACGGGCCCGGACATCGAGACCAGCCACAGGAGCAGCGCGAAGCTCGCCAATCCGCGAAGTGCGATATGCGAGCGCGGCGGCACCTCCAGCGCATACGCGAGGACGATCGCGAGGCTCGGGTAGAGGGCGTACAGCACCCGCGAGGGGGGCATGGGGAGAAACCGCTGCCCCGTGATCACGTAGGCGCCGAGGTACAGAACGAGGTGCAGCAGCGCGACGTGACCGAGGCTGAACGTCTCCCGGGTTCGCAGCACGCGGTACGCGCCGACTGCGATCCCGAAGCCGAGCACTGGCCACGTCGGCCCGAGGACGAAACGCGCCGAGAGCGCGAGTTCGCCCGGGGAAAGCGGTGTGGACCCGCCTCCACTTCCGTCGAGCAGCGCGAACAGCACCGACTCCCGCGCGTTCTGCCAGTCGTGGGTGGCGTTGTAGACGACCAGCGCGAGCAGACCGATGACCAGGCCTACAAGCATCGAGATCGCGGCGCGCCGTCGCGTCGGGCCGCCCTCGTGGCGCAGGACCAGCCAGATCGCGATGCACGGCAGGAGCGCCAGGATCATCTCCGACGCCCAGTACGCGACCGCGGCGATTCCGCCGAAGAGCGCGCCCTGCAGTCGGACCCGTTCGCGCAGTGCCCCCGGCGGCGCGGCGAGATAGAGCAGGGCGGTGGAGAACAGCACCGTCTCGGCGAAGCCGCCGCGTGCCTTCAGGCTCCACTCGAGGAAGAACGGCGTCCCCAGGGCGAAGAAGCCGAGGGCGATGATCGCGCGCTCTCGTGACTCCACTCGGCCCAGCAGGTTTGCGAACAGCCCTGCGGCAGCGGTCCACAACGAGAGAAGAGTCAGCTTGAGGGGAATCGCAGCGGGTCCCCCCACGGCGAAGGCGAGTGCGCCGAGCCACGACTCCAACGCCGCCCCACCGTTGTAGGTGTTCCCGTAGTAGAAGAAGGGAAAGGCTTTGCCTTCGAGGACGTCGAGTGCCATGACGGCCACCGTCGACTCGTTGGATCCGAGTCGATTCTCGGCGCCGAACACGATCGCCAAGCGCAACAGGACGCCAAGGCCGATCCACAGGAGGGCCACGGTTCGAAACCTGACGTCCATTGGAAGGCGTTCCCCGGTGAACGCGCGAGTATAGTGGACGGCGCCGGGGGCGAGCGCTGCGCGCCGTGACGCCCCGAATCTTGGAGGACCGATGCCCGCGGCTTCGCGCGACACGCCGGCGGAAAACTCCGGGCCGCCGCTGCAGTCGCCCGCCCGCCGCTTTGGGTTCAGCCTCGCACTCCTGGCGATGGCCGCGCTGCTCTGCATCCTCGCGGCGGAGACCCTGCTGCGCGTCCATTTTGGCGACGTGGCGCGCATTACCGGCGCTACGGAATGGGAGGACGCACGTTGGAAGGGTCTCACTTATTCCTGGGACGTGTACCACCCGCGCTTCGGCTGGACGAACCAGCCCGACTACCGCAGCGACAGCCGCGTGCCCTTTCAGCTGTCGATCAACAGCAGGGGACTTCGCGGCGAGCGCGAGTACGCGTCACACCCGCCGGCGGGCGTGCGGCGCATCGCACTGTTCGGCGACTCCCTGGCCTTCGGCGAGGAGGTGGACGACGACGAGACGGTGTCGTTCTTTCTCGAGCGGGATCTCGCGGACAGCGAGGTGCTGAACTTCGGCGTGCACGGGTATGGACTGGGCCAGATGATGTTGAGACTCGAGGATGAGGGCTTCGCCTTCCACCCCGATCACGTCGTCGTGATGCTGATGCTTCCCCGCGATCTCGAACGCGACCTCGCGCAACACTTCGTGCACAACAAGCCCGCGTTTCGGGCGCACGTCGGCGCGCTCAGGATCGCGAATCTCCCCGTGCCCGAGGCTTCGCAGCAGCCCTGGCTTCTGCGGCGCTCGTTTGCCGCTGCGTTTCTGTTCGGCCGGGCGGCGCCGTGGGTCGCAGAACGGGAGGTCGGCGCGCAGATCGAGGTTCTCCGTCTACTGCTCGAGCGAATCCGGGAACGGGCGGCGGCCCACGGCGTTCCCTGGACGCTCGTCACGGTCACGAACAGTCTCGACGTCCGCCGGCTGCGCGACGCCCCGGATGAGCGGGCCGTGCTCGACGCCCTGCAGCGGGCGATCGCAGCCCTCGACATCGACGTCCTCGACCTGATCGACTTTCTCGAGCAGCGCTGGCGCGCGGAGGGCCGCGCGCTCTCGACGCCGAACTGGCACTGGTCGAGACGGGGCAACTGCCTGATCGCCGAACAGATCGTGCAGCATCTCCAGAGTGGAAGCTTCAAGTCACCTCGGCATCCGGCCGATTCGAGTCGGCGGAGGGTGCAGTGCTCCACGTCACCAGCGACAGGGTGAAGATCCGGCTCGCCTGCCAGATGACGGTGGGCGACCGACGTCACTCGGGCGTGGTGCTCAACGTGTCTCCGGGCGGGCTGTTCGTACAGACCAACGCCAAGCCCGGAGCGGGCGACCCGGTGGAGGTCGCCCTCAATGTACCGGGCCAGAACGAGGGTATGAGTCTCGACGCCTCGGTGGTCTGGAAGCGCGTGGTGCCCGCGCGACTCACCACCGTCGCGCACGGCGGCGTGGGGCTGCGCCTCCTGTTCCCGCCCGAGCGCTACTACCAGTTTCTCGCGGACGCCGCGACGACGCACCGGCCCGAGGTCGCTCCGCCCAGGCCGGTCGCCGCGCAAGTGGGCGCGCCAGCGTCCCACCGAGCGCCCGCCGTCGCATCGGAGGAGTCGAAGACCCGCTATCGCGTGCGTATCAGCCAGGGCCCGCGGACGCGGACCCTCCGGGTCGAAGCCCTGACCACCGACGATGCCCGCCGCGACGCCCTCGCGAAAGCCGGGTCGGGCTGGAAGGTCGTCGACGTGCAACCCGTCTAGTTCTTGGGTCCCGATCCGGGCAAAGCCCGGATCGACCCGCCTACGCTCGCCCATGGCTCGCTGCGCGCGCCTCACGGCGCTTGCCCTCTTGGGTCCCGATCCGGGCAAAGCCCGGATCGACCCACCTGCGCGCGGCGCTGGCGGTCTTGGGGGGAGGCTAGCGGTCCGGCCGGACCTCGAGGGGCGGCCCGGTCGGGATCGCCGAAAGCAGGGCGGCGCGGGGATCGTCGGCCCCGGC
>JABSQW010000353.1 GCA_013215605.1 Myxococcales bacterium | reverse complement strand
TCCCGTTCTTCCGGAAAGCGCAGGTCGCAGATGGTCTCCACCCCCAGGTCGATGATGTGCTGGCGGCCAGCGCCCGTGAGGTCGGCCATCTGGCCGCAGCGAAACAGTCGGCCGGATGTGACCCGGCCGCCGGTCGCCGTGCGGTAGCCGCCGAAATCCCGGAAGTTGACCGCCCCTTCCACTTCGATCACTCGCAGCATGCTGTCGTCCTCGTATTCTCCGTCCCCGCCCGGGCGCGCCGGAATCGACCGCGTCCGGGCCTACCTCCGGCAGCTTCTTCGCCGGGCCGGGGCGAAGAGCGGATCGATCGGTGTGGGTTCGGGTACGGGGTTCTCCGAAGTGTCACACGCCGGACCGGGCGATGTCGCCCAACAAGTCGATGGTGCGATCCACCGAACCCTCGTCCGCCGCGTAGGGAAAGGTGCAGAGGTCGGTGGTGCCGGCCTCGGCGATTCGGCGGAGCTGGTCGCGGACGGAAGCCTCATCTCCAGCGACGATCAAGTCCTCTACGCCTTCCACGCCCTCGCGATCGAGCATGGCTTTGTAGGAGGGCAGCGTCTTGTAGTGGCCGAATGTCGCCACGGCCGCGGTGCGCGCCGCGTCGACGTCGTTCGTCACGACCACGGGAAAGCCCGCCACGACGCGCGGCTCCGGTCGCCCCGCTTGCTTTGCCGCGGCGTTGAGCGTCGGCACGATGTGGCTCTCGAGGGTCCTGGGGCCGGCCGCCCAGGCGATCGTTCCGCCGGCCAATCGTCCCGCGACTCGCAGCATCTGTGGCCCGAGGGCGGCGACCAGCACATCGACCGGGGTCCCCAGCGGCGGCGCGGGAAAACGCGCGCTGTAGATCTCGCCCTGGAAGTCGACGTCCTCTCCGCGGAGCATCGGACCGAGCACTTCGAGGTACTCGCGCATCTGCAGGACCGGGCGCTCGTAGGAGAGGCCCATGACGCCTTCGACCATGACCTTGTGGGAGAGCCCGATGCCGAGTGTGAAGCGGCCGCCACAGGTCTGCTGTGTGGTCGCGGCCTGCTGGGCGAGTTCCATGGGGTGTCGCATCGGCGTGGGGATCACCGCCGTCCCGATCTCGATGCGCGTGGTGGCCCCTCCCAGCACCGCGGCGGCCGTCGCGGCATCGATGAAGATCTCGGCGATCCAGGCGGTGTGGAGCCCGGCGGCCTCGATCCGTTTGCCGCGCTCGACGAATTCGGCGACGTCGGGTGCCGCACCGGTCCCCTCTCCGATCATGTATCCGATACGCATGTCTACCTCCGTCGGTGTCGCAGCGCCCCGACGACAACCCGAGGATCCTAACGCGCAGCGGGCTCCATGCGAACTGGCCAGCCACACAGCCGGCCAGCGGTCGGCAACCCGTGGCGCGTGGCATAATCCGCGCGAACGACCTACGTGGAGCCCGGCTGGGATGGAACGCTGGATCGACGCGAAACCGCCGGAGCGCGAGGGTGCGCTCGGCGCTTCCCATGTCGCTTCGTGGCGCGAACGAGGTTTCGCCTTCGTCGAGTCCTTCCTCCCGGAGGTTCTACTCGCGGAGGCACGTGACGACGCGCTGGAATTCTTTCCGGCGCCGGGAAGCGGAAAATCGGAAACGATGAGCCACTTTGGCAGCGCTCAGCGTTTCGTTTTTCCCGCGGCCTCCGAGGCGACCAACCGCATCACCCTGCACCCGGCACTCCATGCCGCTGTCGCCGAACTGCTGGGCGTGGGAGTGACCGACCTACGCCTCACACAGTCGGACCTGTGGCCCAAGTACGGCCGCCCGCCTTCGGGCGAGTGGTACGACAATGCCGATCAGCGGATTCACTGCGACTATCCGAATCACACTTTGATGCACCCGCCGCGGTGGGACCAGCCGGAAGCGGTGGAGATCATCATCTATCTCGCCGATATCGATGACTGCGAGGGAGCGACCGCGGTCGTTCCGCGCCAGGGAAGAGACGATCCCGCTTACCCCTGGCCGATCGTCGAGACACCCGGTGTCGCCGGCTTCGACTACATCAACGATCGCGTGAGCGCTGAGCGGTACCTGAGAGACCGAGCGCCCGAGGTCGCGCACTTCCGCGAGGAAAACCTGTACGCGCGCGAGGCGAAGACACGCTACCGCTTCGGCGACGTCCTGCTCTACCGCCACGATACGTGGCACCGAGGAACGCCGGCGAAGAAGCGCGCACTCCGGCTCGTCCACAATCTGACCTTTCGCAAGGCGTCGAGCGAGTGGATTGGAGTGATCCATGCGGGTTGGGCGTGGTCGATGTACCGGCCGGAAAAGCTGATGGAGCGGATCATCGCCGAAGCGAGCGTGGAGCAACGCGCGGTGCTGGGCTTCCCGGCGCCCGGCCATCCCTACTGGAACCGGGACACCGTCAGCGCGGTCGAAGCGCGGTACGCGGCGTGGAGCATCGACATGACGCCGTACCGGGAGTCGCTGTGAAACTCCGACGGCGTGGCCCAGATCGCTATCCTCCGAAAGCTCCCGTAGGGAGGGATTCCGAATGAGTCTGTGGAGAGGACCTCAATGAACATCGAGCCGACGGACGCGACGCTCGGCGCAGTCGTGACCGGTGTACGACTCGCCGCGCTGACCGGAGACGAGTGGCACGCGATCGAGTCGGTCTTCCACGACTACGCGGTGCTGATCTTCCCCGAGCAGTACGCGACCGCGCTGGAGCAGACCGAGTTCGCGCGTCGGTTCGGCGAGATCGAGCACCTCTACGGCGACTCGGGCGTGGTCCCCGTCAGCAACCAGCGAAGCGACGGCAGCCTGCTCGAGGACGAAGACCCCGCCATGCAGATCATGCGTGGGAACGAAGGCTGGCACACCGACAGCTCCTACATGCCGCTTGCCGCCAAGGCATCTGTACTGTCGGCCCACGTGGTACCGATGGCCGGAGGGGAGACCGAGTGGGCCGACATGCGCGCCGCCTACGGAGCTCTCGACGAGACGACGCGGGAGCACATCGCCGATCTCTCGGCGTACCACTCGATCCGCTATTCCCAGGCGCAGATCGGCCATACGGATCCCGGTTACGCGGGCTACGGCTTCGACGTCGAAGAGCCTCCCCTTCGGTCACTCGTGAAGATCCACCCCGTCACCGGTCGGCCATCGCTGTTCATCGGGCGCCACGCCTACGGGATCCCGGACCTCCAGCCCGACGACTCGGAGAAGCTCCTCCGCGACCTGCTCGACTTTGCGTGCCAGCCTCCGCGAACGCATCGCCGCGAGTGGAAGCCGGGGGACATTGCCATCTGGGACAACCGCTGCGTGCTCCACCGCGCCCGGCCGTACGATCACGCTGAGCCCCGTTCGATGAGGCACACCCGCATCGCGGGGGATCCCAGGAGCGAGGCGGCGGCACCCGTCGGCTAGGCGTTCGTTCGAACCGGCGCCGCGGATTTCTGCGCGGCCTCGACGATCACGGGAAGGCTTTCGAAGCCGTGTGTGCCACCGGTTCGGGAGACGACCGGCGGGCCGTCGGGGTCGAGACGGATCGAGCCGACGCGGGTCAGCAGCTGGCTGAAGGCCGTGCGGGCTTCGAGGAGCGCGAGGTTGCGACCGATGCAGACGTGGGGGCCGATCGCGAACGAGAGGTAGCCGGCGTCGCCGCGGTCGAGGCGCAGCTCATCGGGGGCGTCGAAGTGCGCGGGGTCGCGGTTGGCGGATCCGACGAGGGCGAGGACGAGGCCGTCGCGGGGGATCTTCGTGCCGCGGATCTCCACGTCGCGGGTGGCGCGCCGGTGGGTCCACTGCACGGGAGACCACAGACGCAGTGTTTCGTGGACGAACGCCTCGATCCGCTGGTCTCGCCCGGGCTCGCCGCGGAGCTCCCGGAAGAGTTCCGGCCTCTCGCAGAGCACGCGCACGCCGCTGGCGAGCAGCATCGACGTGGTGTCGATGCCCGCGGTCATCAGAGCGAGGCCCTGCATGAGGAGCTCCACGTCACTCACGGGGGCGCGAGCGCTTTCCGACGACTTCGATGCCTGCGCGCGGATCAGCATGTCGAGGACGTTGGCCTTGGGGCGGCGGCGTTGCCCTTGCAGGACGCGACCGAAGAACACGAGGAACTCGGCCATGCCCCGGGCGCTCGACAGGCGCGCCCGCGTCCAGACCGCACCGCGCTCGGGAACGGCGCGACGGATCGTGTGGAAGAGCTCGAGCCCGAGCCGAGGCCCGAGTGACGCGACCAACGAGAGTCCGACGGGCGCGAAGGCGCGCAGTCGCTCGAACGACCCGGCTGGCTCCTCCCCCGCCACCTTGCTGGCGAAGAAGATCGCCAGAAGATCCCGCGCCCAGCGCTGGAACTCGCTCGAGAGATCCCCGGGAACCCCGAGGATCTCCGCGATGGCGGCGGTGGGGATCGGCTGACACCACTCGGACACGAGATCCCCGCGGCCCCGCTCGAGGATGCGGTCGAGCCGCTCGGCAGCGGTCGCCTCGACCGCCGGCCGCACCGCCGCGATCGCCCGTGGCGTGAAGGCCGCCGCCATGACCTCGCGCAGGCGGTCGTGAGCTTCTCCGTCGCGGAACACCATCAGCATGGGCTCGGCGTTGCGCTCGAGCGTAGAAGAGAAGGTTTCCCCGTCGGAGAGGACCGCACGCACATCTTCGTAGCGGCTGACAGCAAAGGCGTCGGGCATTCCCGGAAGCGGATAGACGGGTGCCTGTTCGCGCAGGCGGGCGTACGCGCGCCATGGCGCTTCGGTGATCTCTGGGCTCGTCAGGTCGAACAGAGGCATCTTGAAGGTTGGTCGAGGGCTCAGGCCGAGAGCGTCTCGCCCAGGAAGTCCTTTACGAACAGACCGCCCTTGACGCAGAGCTCGAGCCCCAGCGAGGGGGCCTGCCTCGTGTTGTCGTCATAGAAGGTCGCGTGGAAATGGCAGAGGATGAACCCGGCATCAGCGTGCGGCCCGCCAGCTCGATGACGCAGTCGTCCGGGCGAACGTCTCGCGGCGAACCATCGCACACGCTCTCGATACGATCGCCCTCGACCACCACGCTGACATCGCGGCGGGCCGGTCGGTCTCCATCGATCAGGTTGGCACCGGTGAAGATGCAGCGCCCCATGCTTCCTCCGTTACTGCGCGAATCATACGCGAATCCCGTTCCAAGCCGAAGCCACTTCCGCTACGCCCCGGCGCCGTCGTATCCTTGAACGTCGGTCCACGGGTGGCCCGGGTCTACGGGTTCGATTGGGTCGAGAAACGAGGGGAGGAAGCGATGCTTCGTTCGGGCGTGATTGGCCTGGGAAAGATCGGAATGCCGATGGCGCGTCGGGTGTTGGGGAAGGGCTTTCCCCTGGCGGTTCGCGACGTACGCGCCGAGGCGATGGAGTCGTTGGCCGAGGGCGGCGCACGGGCCTGCGCTTCCCCCGCAGAGGTTGCACGACATTCGGACGTCATCTGCGTCGTCGTGCTCGACGACGCGCAGGTCGAGGAAGTGCTGCTGGGACCGCAGGGAGTCGTTGAAGGAGCGGAATCCGAACTCGTCGTGTGCGTGTCGAGCACCGTACGGGAGTCGACGGTCTTCCGACTCGCAAACGAGCTGCGGCCCCGGGGTATCGACGTGATCGACGCAGGCGTCGCCGGCGGCTACCAGGCCGCGGAGGTCGGCACGCTCGTCGCGACGGTGGGCGGTGATCGTGCTTCCTTCGATCGGTCCCGGCCCGTCCTCGAGGCGTTCTCGAAGGAAGTCATTCACGCGGGACCGCTCGGCGCCGGAATGCGCCTGAAGCTGATCAAGAATCTCATCAGCTACCTCGCCATGATCGCCGGCCACGAGGGCATTCTGCTCGCGGAAGCGGCCGGCATCGAGCCGGCGGTCGTGCGCCACGTGGTCGAACAGACCGGCCTCGTGGACCAGTTCTTCCACGCGGCCTTGAGCCGGCCCAACTCGCAACGCCTCGGACCCGACGCACCGGCCGAAGATCTCGAGTTCGCGATCCATTTTTCCAAAGTCGCTCGTAAGGATCTGCTGGCGGCTGTGGATTTCGGTCGCGAGGTCGGCGTGGATCTCCCCTACGCGCTCACAGCGAGCGAAAACGCGGGTCGGCTCTTCCTGGCCCCCGGTGAGCCGACCGGGGAGTAGGGAATCAGCGCTGCCATGCCGAGGAAATTCCGACGGGTGGTGACCGGCCGCAACTCCGCCGGTCGCTCAGTGGTCATCAGCGATGGTGAACCTCCCGGAGCCATATCGGTCGACGCGTTCGGTCGTGCCGAGCTCTGGTCCCTTCCTGCGGCTCCGCTCCACCCGGAATCGGGGGGTGAGCACGAGAAGGGAGAGGACGACCTCGAGCCGCGCCCGGGCGCCATCGCGTGGCGGGTGTTGCGCCTGGCGCCAGCGGACCAACCCCAGCATCCCCCTCGTGAACAGATGGAACGGGACCCGCGTTTCGACGCCAGTCGCCCCGGCATGCATCGCACCGACACCATCGATTGGATCACGATCTTCGACGGAGAGATCGAGCTGATCCTCGATGACGACAGGGTTCGGCTGGGCCCCGGAGACTGCGTGATTCAGCGCGGGACCTGGCATGCCTGGCGAGTGCTCGGCGAACGCGACTGCGTGTTCGGGGCGCTGATGCTGCGCTCGGTCGAAGGTGGCGACCCATCCTTCGCGGGCGTGGGACCGAGAACGTCGGAAGTTCGAAAGGATGTGGGGCCGCGCCGGGTGGTCACCCACCGGGGCGCCAACGGTCGCTCGGTGATCGTCCACGACGGCGAGCCCGCCAACACGCTTCGACTCGAGCACGGTGCCGGGATGGCGTACTCGGACATCTGGCAGACGCTGGGCCCGGTGATCTCCCCGGCCGCCGGGGGCGACACCCCGCCCGGCGCCTTCGAGTTCTATGCGCTGGGTGGGGGAGCGGCCTGGAAACACATGGTGATTCCGCCCGACGCGGATCTCGCGCGTGCCGATGCCGACGCCCTGGCGGCCGAGTACGCGGCGCGGGCACCGGGCATGGCGACCGGTGGCGAGCACGACCCCGATCGCCCCGGTCGACACCGCACGAACTCGATCGACCTCGTGCAGATCCTTTCGGGTCGGATCACGCTCCTGCTCGACGAGGACGAAGTGGACCTCGGTCCCGGGGACTTCGCGGTCCAGCGCGGCACCTGGCACGCCTGGAGCAACCGTGGAGACGAGCCCTGCGTTCTCCAGGCCATGATGGTCGCGACGCAGCGGCTCACCGGCTGACCCGGCTCGAAATGCTTCTCTGGCGCGGCCCGCGGTCTTCCGCGAACTAACGAGCCTCGAGATGTGCGACGATGCGCTGAGCGAGCTCCTCTGCGGTGGCCACCATGACGGGTTTGATCATGGCGTCGAGCATCGGCGCCATGGCGCCGCCGGGTGTCAGGCCCAGATGGAACGTCAGCCGTACCGCCGGCGTACGGATGGCGGCCCTGCTCCCACTCTCTCTACTTCCCCGACCCAGCAACCGGCGCAGGAGTGTCGCCCACAGCCGGACGAAGAGGCTCGGTCTCGGTGACTCGGCGACTGGCGCCGCAGCAGCGGCCTCCGAGGGATCGAGTACGTCGATCTGGAAGGAGCCGTCGCCCCGCATCGGCTCTCCGATCCCCTCGAGGGTGAAGCGGATCCGCTCGGGCTCCACCCACTCGGTGATCTGGACCTGGAAGTCGACGGTGCGCGACAGGGAACCGACGTCACCCTTGATGGTCCAGACCGATTCTCTGTCGCTTCGTTTCTCGTGAGCCTGGTAGCCCAACAGGAACGGCGCCCAGTGGTCGATGTCGCGCACGAACTCCCAGACCGTTTCGGCGGAGAGGTGGGTGGTCAGCGTGTGGGTATGTTGGGCCATGGTCAGTTCGCCGCCGTCAACCGAACTTCTGGATGACCGCCTCGGCGAAGCGCTGCATGGCAAACTGCTTGGAGTCGAGCTTCGCGGCGTCCACCGTCTCGTCGTACCACTCCGCTCCCCACGGTGACGGTACCCAGGGTGCGATGACGCACAGGCTGCCGACCCCGAGCTCTTCGAGCTCGGCGGTGTTGTCGGGGGTCTGAGGCTCGGCGAGGGAAATGGAAACTTCGAAGCCCTCCCAAGCCAGCCCGGCGGCCTCGCGCTCGCTCCGCAGGGTCTTCACGTAGGGGACGATCTGCTCCGTAGCCATGGGTACGCCGAACCAGCCGTCGTGGCGCGCGGCCCGGCGCAGCGCTGGCGGGCTGGCCCCGCCTACCCAGATGGGAATCGGCTCGGAGGGCGCCGGGCACAGCAGTGCGTGTTCGAGATCGAAGAACTCCCCGCGGTGGGTGACCTCGTGTCCGGTCCAGAGCTTGCGCATGACCTCGAGCTGCTCGTCGAGGCGTCGTCCGCGGCTCGCGAAGTCGATGCCCGCCAGTGCATATTCTTCGGCGATCCAGCCCGCTGCGACGCCGCACACCACCCGGTTGCCCGACAACACCGCAGTGGTGCCGACTGCCTTGGCGGCTGTGAACGGATCTCGCAGGCCGGCGAGGTAGATGTTCGACGCCAACCGTAGATTCTGTGTGACGGCCCCCATCGCGCCGAGAGTCACCCAGGGGGCGGGCCAGGGCGCATCCAGGGGCCAGAAGATCTCACCGTCTTCGGTGTAGGGATAGCGGCTCGCGATCTGCGTCGGCATCACGAGGTGGTCGGCCACACTGATTCCGTGGAAGCCCACCTGCTCCGCGAAGCGCGCGATGTCGATGAGCTGGTCGCTCTCGGGGACTTGAACCAGCGTGAGCCAGTACTTCACGTTCTTTCCCTTCTGCTCGGAGCTTCGCGGTTCATCCTAGAGCCGTCGCGGCGGTGTCAGTCGGCGAGGAAGTTGAGCACGACCTGAGCGGCGGCGGTCGGGGCGTCGATCCAGACCTGGTGTCCCGCACCTGGAACGGCGTGCGTCTCCACGGGCCCGGCCAGGCCGGACGCGAAGCGCTTGGCGTAGCTCGGCTGCACGATGAGGTCCTCCGCACCCCAGAGCAGGAGGACGGGCACGCGAATCCGGTGCAGACGGTGCACGAGCCCCCGTTCCCCAAACGGCCAGAGGATCCGCGCTGCGGCCTCCGATGCCCGGTACAGGAGGAGCTGGAACTCGGCGCTCTCCTCCGGGTCCTCGGGTGGTTCGAAAGCTGCGGCGTAGAGGTCGGGTTGGTTCGTCTGTAGCTGAGTCGCCTCGTCGGACGTGGTGGCGAAGACGTTGGCGGTCGGGTCGTCGTTGTCGTACAGGCCAAACGACCCCGACAACACCAGACGGCGTGCCAGCCCCGGCGCGAGTGCGACTGCGTCTGCCACGAGCATGCCCGCGACAGAAGCGGCGGCGAGGTCGGCTCCGGAGAGACCGGCAGCCTCGATGAGATCGAGCGTGCTGCTGATCCACATCAGGTGACCGTCGATCTGCCGGTGCTGGTTGCCGGAGCCCGGGAAGCCGGGTAGGGATGGCACCACCACCCGGCGCGTCTGTGACAACTCTTCCAGAAAGGGTGTCCAGTGCGGGCACCCTCCCAATCCGTGGAGTACTCCGAGAAGCTCCCCCTCGCCCTTCTCCCAGATCCGACACGGGCCACCGGCGATCTGGACGACGCGCTCCGCGGGGCCGCTCATCGCTGGATCTCCGCGGGGCGCGCACGCGACTTCATCTTCTTCGGCCACCAGCGGTGCTCCCACTCGTCGGCAAAGATGCCCTCGAGCTGCGGCTTCACGCGTTTGCCGAGCAGCTCCATGTTGTAGCGCGCGAGATCCGAGTCCATGTTGCCGAACTGCGGCATCAAGATCAGGTTCCCGACGTTCTGGGACACCGCGATCTCCCGGAGATTGTCGGCCACCTCGTCGGGGCTCCCGACGATCACGAAACCCTTTTCCACCATGTCCTCGAAGGTCTGGCCCCGCAGCTCGTCCAGCGCGTTGGTGCGGAGCTGGGTGCGTCGGGCCGCCTCCTGCACCTGTGACATGATCTTCATGCGAGCCGTGGCTTCGGTCACGTAGCCCGGGGGCTGCGCCCAGCGCGGGTGGGTGTGGAGACAGGTGTTGAAGAAGTAGTCGGCGGGACCGGCGTAGAGGTCGAGCGCCTCCTCGCGGGTTTCGGCGACGCCAACGTACTGCACGATGCCCGTCTGGTAGGGGTTCGGTTCCTTGCCGAGCTCCTTCATCTCGTTCCAGAAGCCTCGGATGATCTGCTCTCCCGACAAATAACCGAAGTAGGTCATGTAGCAGTACACGTAGTCGTGTTCCGCGCAGAACCTCCAGGTCTCCACGGAACCGCCCGCCGGCACCCAGACCGGCGGATGAGGGCGTTGCACCGGTCGCGGGGTGATGTTGACGTAGCGCTCCTGGTTGAAGCGCCCGTGGAAGGAGAAGGGTTCCGGCCGCGTCCAGGCCTGCATGACCAGGTCGTGGGCCTCGTAGTAGCGATCCCGGAGCTCGCTCGGGTTGGTCGAGTATGCGTAACAGGTGTCCATCGGGGTTCCGACGGGGAAGCCCGCGATCAGTCGGCCGCCGCTGATGCAGTCGAGCATCGCGAACTCCTCGGCCACACGTTGCGGGGGGTTGTAGAGGGCGAGGGAATTGCCGAGCACGAGCAGGCTCGCTTCGCTCGTGCGCCGCGAGAGTGCGGCGGCCATCAGATTCGGCGAGGGCATCATGCCGTAGCCGTTGCTGTGGTGTTCGTTCACGCCGAGCATGTCGAAGCCGACGGACTCGGCGAACTCGAGTTCGTCGAGCGAAGCGTTGTAATCGGCGTTCAGCTGCTCGGAGTCCAGCAGCTCCGAGGGAAGCTCGATGTAGACGGAATCGTATTTCTGCGAGAAGTCGTCCGGCAGGTGCCGGTAGGACATGAGGTTGAAGTTCCCGATCTTCATGCTGCTCCCTGAGTGGCTTCGCCGACGCGCCATTATACGCAAGCCCTGACTCCCGAAGGATCGAATTGGCTTTCTCGTGGAGTGACGTGTCGCGATGCGCGACGGGACTCGCCTGGGTGTGCGCTCGGTAGTTGCGCCAGTCGTTCGCAACGTCCACGATGTGCGCCCGATCCCCCGCAGGCTGGCGCCGTCCGCCATTCGAGGAGCACGACCATGGGCACGAACGAACGCCGCGACCGCGGCCTGAAGAAGTATCTCGAGGTGTACGGAGAGGACGCCTGGGTTGCGCCCGAGGGTGAGAATCCCGGATTCGACATCATGCTCGAACAACTGTTTGGCGAGATCTGGACGCGCTCTGCGCTCTCCGTGCGCGACCGGCGCCTTCTCGCGGTGGGAGTCCTGGCGGCGAACGGCAGGACGGAAACCATCGAGCTGCAGATGCGCCGCGCGCTCGCGCTCGGTGAGCTCGACGGCGAGCAGCTGCATGAGATCGCGATCATGCTCGGCCACTACGTGGGCTGGCCCCTCGCCGGGGAGCTCGGTGCTCGGGCCGTGCAGGTAATCGCGGACCACGAGGCGAGCGCAAGGGAATGAAGACCGTCGGCTTCGCGGGGCTCGGCAGGATCGGGCTTCCGATGGCGCGCAACCTCCTCGGAAAGGGCTGGGAGGTCCTCGTCTACGACATCCGTGAGGAGGCCTGTACGGAGCTCGCCGAGCAGGGTGCGGAGGTGGCCGCGTCACCGGCGGTGATGGCGAGCCGCTGTGAACATATCGGTGTGTGTGTTCGCGACGACGACGACGTCGAGGCGGTCTTCGAGGGCGTGGAGGGGCTCCTCGCGGGAGCGCGACCCGGGGATTCCGCGGTCCCGCGCTTGATCGTGTCGCTGCACAGCACCATCTCTCCGGCCACGATCCGCAGCACCGCGAAGCGCGCCGCGAAGCTCGGTGTCCACGTCATCGACGCGCCGATCGGCGGTGGGGTCGACGGCGCGACGAATGCGACGCTCACCACGATGGTGGGGGGCGACGCGGAGGTGTTCGAGCGTGCGCGTCCTGTGCTCGAGTCATCGGGGAGCTCCGTCATCCACTGCGGCGCCCTTGGCGCCGGCATGGCGGCCAAGCTCTGCAACAACCTCCTCGGGTACGCGGCCTATGCGGCTGGTACGGAAGCGCTGCTGCTCGCGCGGGCAACCGGGCTCGGTTCGGATCGGCTCCGGGAGGTGACCACGTCGAGCGGGAACATGACACCGCCGGTGGTGAGCCTGAGCCGCTCCCGCGAGAGGATCGAGGATGGAACGTCCTCGTCCGAGTCCACAGACTTCTTGAAGCACGCGGTCATCCTCGCCGAGAAGGATCTGCGACTCGTGCTCGAGCTCGCGAGCGAGGTAGGTGTCGAGGTGCCGAGTATCGCGTTGGTGCGCGATCTCGTCGAGCACACGTTCGGCGTGACGGTTCCCGGTCTCCGCCGCGACGGATGAACCCGCGGGCGCACACCTCGTCGTACCAGCGCCGCAGCAAAGCCTTCGTTTCTTCCGTCGACATCGCGTCCTCCCGTCGCCGTACACTACTGGTCTCCACTTTCCACGTGAGGGCTACGATCGCGGCAATGGGTGCCCTGACACGGCAAGAGGTCGAGGTCCTGCAGCGCGCTCTCGAATCGCTGAAGGACGAACTCCGCGACATGCTGGCCTTGTCATTGGAAAGCGCGCGACCCGTCGATCTCGACAAGCCCATCGGCCGGATCTCGCGCGTCGACGCACTGCAGCTGCAGAGCATGGCGCGCGCGAGTCGCAGCCAGGCCCAGCTCCGCGCGCGGCAGGTCGCGTCGGCGCTCGAGCGCGTCGACGAAGGCGACTATGGGACGTGTCTCGAGTGCGGCGAGGACATCGGCTTCGCGCGCCTCGAGGCCAAGCCCGAGGCGCCGCTCTGCATCGGTTGCCAGGGTGCGCGCGAGAGGCGCTAGAGATCCTTCGGTGCGAGCGTCGCGATGGCGCCGCTATCATGCTGCGCGGCGTCGAGGTGGGAGATAGGGATTCGAATGGACGATTCGGCAAGGCAGTGGACGAACGTGGCGGTTGGCGCCGTATTCTTCGTGGTGCTCGGCTGCGGCGGGGCCGAGAACCCCACGATCGAGCGCCTCGAGATCGTCGACGCGGCGGCGGGGCTGCCCACTTCGACCCGCGTTGGCTGCGTCGACACGAATCCGCTCAAGAGCGCCTACTTCGGCGACCTCCATGTCCACACCACGCTCTCGTCCGACGCCTACAACTTCGACGTACGCGCCCGTCCCGACGACGCATACCGGTATGCCTTCGGTGAGCCCATCGTGCTCCCGCCGAACGACGAATACGGCGTCGGCACCCGCGAAGTGCAAATCGACCGTCCACTCGACTTCGCGGCCGTCACCGACCATGCGGAGTTTCTCGGCGAGATGAAGCTCTGCCTCGACCCTGACTCCGCGGCATCCAAAACAGAATTCTGCGAAGCTGTTGCCAACGGAACCGGACGCGAGCCGGCGCTCGTAAAGATGATCGTCAGTCCCCTCGCGGCCCGCGATGCAGCGACGTGCGGATCCGACGGCGTCGATTGCTGGGAGGCCGCCGCGTCGGGTTGGCAGGAGATCCAACGCGCGGCCGAGACCTGGAACGATTCCACCGAAGCCTGCCAGCGCACAGCGTTCATCGCCTACGAGTACAGCTCGTTCCGCCTCGGCTCGAACCTGCACCGCAACGTCATCTTTCGCACGAGCGAGGTGCCAAACCGCCCGATCAGCTTCATCGAAGTCTCTCGCGAGTGGGACCTCTGGAAGCTGCTGAAGGAGGGCTGCATCGATTCCGGGACGAGCTGTGACGTTCTAGCGATCCCCCACAACTCGAACATCAGCAACGGGCGCATGTTCGCGGTCGACTATCCGGGAGCGTACTCGGTCGATGCGCAGCGCGAGCGCGCCGAGCTGCGTGCCGCGCTCGAGCCCATCGTCGAGGTGATGCAGCACAAGGGTGATTCGGAGTGCCGCCCGACGATCCCCGGTGTGATCGCTCCACTGGACGAACTGTGCGTCTTCGAAAAGTTCGAGAACGGGTCCTTCCGCGCCACGACCGGCTCCGAACCCAACGATGTAGGCGAGTGCTACGCGGGACCCCTCGCGGACTGGGTGCCCCACATGGGTCCGAACTGCATTTCGAAGCTCAGCTACACGCGCTATGCGCTCACCGAGGGCCTGAAGGAAGAGGCGCGCCTCGGGGTGAATCCCTTCAAGTTCGGTCTCATGGCGAGCACCGACACCCACAACGCCACACCCGGCGCGGTCGAGGAGAAGAGCTACCCCGGACACCTCGGAAAGAGCGACGCCGCCGCGACCACACGCACTTCGTCAGACACCGACCTCGCCGGAAACACGAACAACAACCCCGGCGGCCTCATCGGGGTGTGGTCCGAGGAGAACTCGCGCGATGCGCTCTTCGAGGCGATGCGGCGACGGGAAGTGTTCGGCACGAGCGGCCCGCGCATCCAACCGCGCTTCTTTGGTGGGTTCGATCTCTCACCGGACGCCTGTGACGACCCCGAGGCCGTCGCGATCGCGTATCGCGACGGCGTACCGATGGGCGGCGACCTCGTGGGACCGGCACCGGTCGGGGCGAAGCCGGTGTTCCTCGCCATGGCAAACCGCGATCCCGGCACGGCAGAGAACCCGGGCTCGCTCCTCGAGCGGATCCAGGTGATCAAGGGGTGGGTCGACGCCGAGGGGCAGAGCCACCAGGCGGTGTTCGACGTAGCGGGGTTCAGCAACGGCGGAGGTGCACTCGTCAACCTGGAGACGTGCGAGCCGAGGGGTCCCGGCTATCACCGGCTGTGCGGTACGTTCACCGACGCGGGGTTCGACCCGGATCAGCGCGCCGTGTACTACGCGCGCGTGGTGGAGAACAAAAGCTGCCGCTACTCGAAGTGGCAGTGTCTGGAGCTCCCGGAAGACGAGCGCCCCGCGGCCTGCGGATCGTCCAGTGTGCCAAAGGTCATTCGAGAACGAGCCTGGACGTCACCGATCTGGTACACGCCGTAGCTCGAGGTCGGGCAGGGAGAGTGCGGCCCATTGGCCCGGCGTTTCGCCTGCTCTCTCGGATGAAGCGCATCGCGCGCGCCTACAGGTTCGCGTCCTTTCCGTCGGGCGGCCACGAGGCTATTCCCTCCTCGAGGGGCACCTCGAGCGCCTTCGTGAACTTCGACACGAGGCGCCACGCGCCCACGGCGGTGACGAGCTCGAGGGTGGCGTTTCGGCCGAGCCGCTCGAGGCAGCGTGCGAACGATGCATCGCTGAGGCTACCGGTTTCGAGGAGCTCGTCGGTGGCGCCGAGGACGACCCTTTCGGTCTCGCCGAAGTGTGTGCTCGATCGCCAATCGCGCAGCTCGAGGAAGTCGTCGTCCGAGCAGCCGAACTGTTCGCGGCCGATCGCCCAGTGCTGGGTCCACTCGTAGTCGGATCCCGTCGACCAGCCGATGCGCATGATGAGCAGCTCGCGCAGCCGGTTGTCGAGCTCGCCGCCGAAGAGCAGCGACACGAGCAGGTCGGAGAGAGCCTTCGCGGTCTTCGGCCGGTGGAGCAGGGCTCGGAAGATGTTGAGATCCGCGAACGAAGCGATCATGTCCACCGACTTCGCGGCTTCTTTGGCCTCGTCGTTGCCCAGGAGTTCGATGCGGCAGTCAGCCATGGGGGTTCTCCTCGAGGTGGATGATTCGGTGGGTCACAGCTCGAAGCGGGCGAGCCAGGCGTCGAGGGACGAGATTACCTCGTCAGGCGCTTCGAGCTGCAGCCAGTGTCCCTTGTCGGGGATCGACTCGAAGTCGGTGTTTTCGGGCGGAAGCGCGTTGCGGATGATCTCGGAGGCCTTTGGACCCATCGGGTCCTTCTCGCCCACGAGGAGGAGAGCGGGGCAGCTGATCTCGCCGAGCTTCGGCGTCAAGGGATCGTCGAAGAGGCTCTTCAGCATTCGCGTGACGTGCGCGATCCCCTGGGCGTCGCCCGCGATCTGCTTCGTCGATTCCGCTCCGTAGATCGACCGGCGGATTCCGTCGATCCCGTCCTTCTCGCCTGCGAGGGCGATGCGCTCGTACCAAAGTGCCACCTTCTCGCGACACTCGCTCGTGGTGCCGATGAGGACGAGCCCCGCAACGCGCTTCGGGGCGGCGAGTGCGGCGGCCATGGCGACGATGCCGCCCATGGAGTGGCCCACGAGAATCGCCGGCTCGATACGCTCCGCGTCGAGGACGCCGATCACGTCGCGCGCGAGGTCGTCGCGGGAGTACGGACCCGCGGGCGAATCCGACTCGCCGTGTCCCCGCTGATCGATGCGAGTCACGCGACCGCGCCGCTCGAGCTCGGGCGCGATCCGCCGCCAGACGTTCACGTCGTCGACCAGGCCGTGGAGACACAGGAAGTGCCGTTCTGCCGATCCGGCGCGCGGGCTGTGGACGGCGTGGATGGTGTGTCCGCCGATGTCGATGCGCCGCGTCTCACTCATGGGCTCGCGATCCCTCCGCCCACTGGGGCGCGTTGCTGACAGCATCGTAGCCATGGAGGTGAGCTGCTCGCTATGCGATGGCGACGAGGTGAGGGAGCTCTTCCGGAGGGACGCCATCCCCTATTACCGCTGCCTCGGCTGCGGCTTCGTCTTCTCGAGGCCGGACCGGAACGCAAACTTCGAGACGGACTTCGCGGACTACGAGCCCGCGTACGGCCAGTATCTGGAGGGATCTCCGGACGCCCAGCCCAACTTCGACGCGCTCCTCGCCTGGGCGTCGGAGTTCCGACCCGGACGAGCGATTATGTGCTCTATCTCGCTCCGCCGGACCGGCCGCAACTCCCGCCTCGCCTCCTCTTGGGGCAGACGCATCGGGAAGTGGCCAACCTCGACTTGCCGAACGGGGCGACTGCCCGGCTGATCAAGCGCAGCAAGCGGTCAATCCGCTTCAAGGGGGACCCGAGGATTTGACCTAACGTTTGATTTTCTCGGCTACGCCTTCCGCCCCCGGCTCGGGCTTTCGTGAGGCCAATGGCTAGCGCACGAGGGAGAGGAGGACTCCGGCAGCCACGGCAGAGCCCAGCACACCCGCAACGTTCGGGCCCATGGCATGCATCAGCAGGATGTTCTGGGGGTTGCTCTCGAGGCCCACCTTGGTGACGACGCGTGCGGCCATGGGGACGGCGCTCACGCCGGCAGCGCCGATCAGCGGGTTGATGGGGTCCTTGCTGAACCTGTTCATCAGCTTGGCGAGCAGCACACCGGCAGCCGTACCCACCGAGAAGGCGAGTAGACCGAGGACCAGGATGCCGAGGGTCTCGGTGTTCAGGAACTTGTCAGCGGCGAGTTTCGAGCCCACCGCCAGGCCCAGCAGGATGGTCACGATGTTGATGAGCTCGTTCTTCGCCGCATTCGCCAGGCGATCCACCGCGCCACACTCGCTGAGGAGGTTCCCGAACATGAGGGCTCCTACCAGCGGCGTGGCGTCGGGGATCAGCAGGATGCAGGCGAAGAGGACCAGCAGCGGGAACATGATGCGCTCGACGGTCTTCACCGGCCGTAGCTGCTCCATCTTGAGCTCGCGCTCCTCGGCGGTCGTGAGGGCCCTCATGATCGGCGGCTGGATGATGGGCACCAGCGCCATGTAGGAGTAGGCCGCGATCGCGATGGCGCCGAGCAGGTCCGGGGCCAGCTTGCTGGCCAGGAAAATCGCCGTGGGACCGTCGGCACCGCCGATGATTCCAATGGCGGCCGCATCCCGCACGCTGAAGTCAATGAACTCCAAGCTGTTGCTGAGTACC
Source organism: Myxococcales bacterium (assembly GCA_013215605.1). Classification (GTDB taxonomy): domain Bacteria; phylum Myxococcota_A; class UBA9160; order UBA9160; family SMWR01; genus JABSQW01. The sequence continues at coordinate 1,894 of JABSQW010000353.1, read as the reverse complement.
AGGGCGCCGATCAGCGTGGTGAAGATCCCGAACTGCGCCGCGGCACCGAGCAGCGCCATCTTGGGATTCGCCAGCAGCGGCCCGAAGTCCGTCATGGCCCCCACGCCCACGAAGATCAGCAGCGGGAACAGACCGTTGCGGATCCCGGCGTCGTAGACGATGCCGAGGAAGCCCTCCGGGCCCGCGATGTCGGCCACCGGGATGTTCGCCAGCAGCCCGCCGAAGCCAATCGGAACGAGCAGCAACGGCTCGAAGCCCTTCGAAACCCCGAGATAGATCAGGAGCAGGCAGACCGGCATCATCAGCGCCTGCCCGGGACTGAGGTTGTAGAGGCCCGTGGCCTGCCAGATTTCGAGGAAGATCTCCACTAGGCGATGGCCACCAACAGGTCGCCGCTGTTCACCCGCTGATTACCCACCACCGCGATGTGGGTGACACGTCCAACGCGCGGCGCCTTGACCTCGATCTCCATCTTGAGCGCTTCGAGGACCAGCAGCGCGTCGCCCTCGGCCACCGAGTCTCCCTCCTGGACCAGGACGCGCAGCACCTGACCGGAGAGCTCGGCACAAACCGACGTGCCGTCGCCGGCCGCCGCGGCGGATCCCTTGGCACCGGGGGCGCCGTCGGTCACCGCGTACTCGTAGGCGCGGCCGTTGACGGTGGCACGCCCACCGTCCAGCGAGACCTCGTAGCGCTGCTGGTTCACCTCCACCGTGAAAGCGTTGGACGAGACCGGCGTCGACGCCGAGGCGCTCTCCGCGGCCTGCCGGCGGATGCCATCGGGACGCTCGCCCTTCAGGAAGGCGATGCCCTTGTCCCCAAGGGCCGACGCGATGAAGATCGCCTCCTCGGTGGCCTCGAGGTTCTCCTCGCCCAGGGACTCCCTGACGGCCTCGATGCCCTTGCTGGGATCCTCGTCGTTCAATTCCCGGGGATCGCGTGTGGTGGGTTCGAGGCCGAGTTGCTCGCTGGCCCGCGCCACGATCTCGGGATCCGGCGGCACGGGGGTCTTGCCGAAGTAGCCCAACACCATCTTCCCGTAGCCGTCGGTGATGCGCTCCCACGGACCGGCTACCACGTTGGTGAAGGCCTGCTGGAAGTAGAACTGGCTCACCGGCGTGACCGAGGTGCCGAAGCCCCCGAGTCGCACGACCTCGCCCATGGCGGCGATCACCTCGGGGAACTTCTCGATCATGTTGTTGTCGCGCATCATCTGCGTATTGGCGGTGAGTGCGCCCCCGGGCATCGGCGAGTAGGGGATGAGGGGCTCCACGGCGGTGGCCTCGGGCGGCATGAAGTAGGAGGCCATGCACTTCTTGAAGACCGCCTCGGCCTCGACCACCTTGTCGACATCGATGCCCAGGTCGTACTCGGTACCGCGCAGGGCGTGCCACATGACGATGAAGTCCGGCTGGCTAGTGCCCCCGGACACGGGCGCCAAGGCGAGGTCGATGCCGTCGGCACCGGCGTCGAGGGCCGCCTTGTAGGCTGCGACGCTCACACCCGCGGTCTCGTGGGTGTGCAGGCGCATGTGGATGCTGTCGCCGAGTCGCTTGCGTGCCAGCTTGATCGTCTCGTATACCTTCTGCGGCACCGCGGTTCCCGATGCATCCTTGAAGCAGATCGAATCGAAGGGCACGCCGTCGTCGAGGATGCCCTCGAGCACGCTCATGTAGAAGTCAGGCGTGTGGGCGCCCTCGCAGCCCGGCGGCAGCTCCATCAGGGTGATGGTGACCTCGTGCTTGAGCCCCGCCTCCACGATGCAGCGCCCGGAGTAGGAGAGGTTGCGCACGTCGTTGAGCGCATCGAAATTTCGGATCGTCGTCATGCCGTGCTTCTTGAAGAGCCGGGCATGCAGGTCGATGATGTCGGAGCTCTGGGACTCGAGCCCCAC
>JABSQW010000352.1 GCA_013215605.1 Myxococcales bacterium | reverse complement strand
GGGCCTGGAGCGGCGAGCTCAACGACGCGAAGAGCGCCCTCGCCATCCTGCACGCGGCTCGCCACGTGGGGCGCATCACATGAGCGCGTCACCAGGCGGGGCTGCGCGCACACCCGCCGCCGACCCCACGGCGGTGCGCGGGAAAGCAGCAACGGGGGAACGGAGCGTGAAGCTCGGCGTCAACTTCGCCTGGCACGTCCATCCCTGGGAGGATCTGCTGGTCCTCGTGCGGCGCGCCGAGGAGCTCGGCTACTCGGCGGCCTTCATCGACGGCGACACCGCGATGCTCACATCGCGCAAGGACGCCGACACCCTCGACGGCTGGACGGCCACCACGGCCCTGGTGCTCGAGACGTCGCGCATCGAGATCGGCTCGCTGCGGCTCGTCCACTTCTGGAACGCCGCACGCCTCGCCCAAAGCGTCGCTTCCCTGGAGCGCATCGCGCCGGGCCGCCTGCGCTTCCTGATCAGCATCGGCGACCGTTCCGGCGACGACCGCTTCGGGCTTCCGCTGCCGCCGGTCAGCGAGCGCATCGAGTGGCTCGACGAGACCCTGACCGCCACCCGGTCCCTGTGGCGCGGCGATTGTGTGACGCTGCGGGGCAAGTTCCTCGAGCTCGAGGAGGCGCGGGTGCGACCCATTCCGCGGGGCGGTCACCTCCCGGTGGCCATCGCCGCCGCGCGCCCCCGCATGCTCGAGCTGGTCGCGACTCACGCCGACTCGTGGGACATCAACCTGCCCGCGATCCCCAAGCGGGTGCGCGAGGCCGAGGCCAACCTGTCGCGCGCCTGCGCGCGGCTGGGCCGCGACCCCACCGCGATCGAACGCAGCCAGCTGCTGTTCTGCCGCACCTGCGGCCCGAATCAGGACGGGGTCACGTTCCGGGCCACCGCCCTCGCCGAATATCGACGCCTGAATCCCTGGTTTTCGCGGATCTCGGACGACGAGATCGAGGGCTCCCTGGTGCTGGGCGAGCGGGATTCCTGCCAGGAGCAACTCGTGAGCCTGGCCGCCAGCCTACGGCTCGATTTGCCGGTGGTGGATCTGTCGGGGCTGGCCCTGGTGCCGAGCCTTCAGGTCCTCGAAGACCTCGCCCCCATCCTCGATTCGGGTGAAATGGCGCGTTGACGCAGGCACTTAGCTTGCCATACGCTCTCCGAGCCGCCACGGGATCGCGCGCGCCCCTCCCGCTGGTCTTTGGGGCAGACCATCAACCGCTCGAATTCGTCCATTGGCCAAGCCTGCGACCGAACGCGTTACGCAACCGCGGAGCTGCTGCGATCGCCGGGATCAGATGCGAACGGCGTCTGGTCGAAAACGCAACGAGGAGTAGGCCCGACGCTGTGAAGCTGCGCGCCCTGGAGTAGGCGCACGGCATCCAGTCGGGTCGACACGGTTCGACCCGGGCCGACATCGAGCACACCCAGAGGCGAGGAGGCAGGTACGTGTACGGACGCGGAGGATACGGCGGGGGAGGGGGATCGGGCATGGGCTTCGGGCCGCCGGTGACCCCCAAGGTCGTCAAGCAGCTTCTCATCGCCAACGCCGTGGTCTTCGTCGCCGCGGCGATGATGCCCGCCATTCAAGTGCTCGGCTCGGTGCGCCCTTACCTCGTGTGGCAGCAGGGTTACCTGTGGCAGCCCTTCACCTACATGTGGTTGCACGGAAGCCTCGGCCACATCGTGATGAACATGTTCGTGCTGTGGATGTTCGGCTCGCAGGTCGCACTCGCCTGGGGGCCGAAGCGTTTCCTGCGCTTCTATCTGCTCTGCGGCGTCGGAGCCGGGGTCTTCATTGCCACGTGGCCCTACATCCTGCTCGGCCTCGGCATCCCCACCTACCTCGACATCCCCACGGTGGGCGCGTCGGGCGCGGTGTACGGCCTCGTGCTCGCCTACTCGCTCACCTGGCCCGATCGCACCATCATGCTGATCTTCCCGCCCGTCGCGTTCAAGGCCATCTGGATCATCCCCGTCATGTTCTTCATGACGATGATGATGGGCGGCGGCAACGTGAGCCATATCGGCCACCTCGGCGGCGTTGCCGTGGGCTACTTCCTGATGCGCCGCGACGGCCGCACCGGCAACGTGCTCACCACCGAGCAGCTGCGCAACCGCTGGCACCGCTACAAGATGAAGAAGCGCCTGCGCGCCGTGCGCTCGGACGATCAACGCCAACGCCGCGACGACGACCGGCCCACCTTCCACTGAGCCATGGCGAGCGAGGACAGCATCCCGGACTTCACCCTCACCGACGCCCTCGACGCACAGATCGAGGAAGCGGCCACGGCCGTGGTCGGCGCGCGTCGCAGCATGGCGCTCACGGGAGCGGGCCTGTCGGTGGAGAGCGGCATCCCGCCGTTCCGCGGTCCGGGCGGCCTGTGGACGAAGTACGGCGAGCCTCCGATGGACGGCCACCAGCGCTTCCTCGAAGACCCCGCCAAGCACTGGCGCGAGCAGCTCGAGCCGAGCCAGCCCTGGGCGGTGGGCCTGCTCGACACGCTCTCGAACGCCAAGCCCAACGCCGGCCACCGCGCCTTCGCGGAGCTCGAGCGCCGCGGCTTCTGTCACAGCCTGATCACGCAGAACGTCGACGACCTGCACGGCCAGGCGGGCACGCAGTCGCTCCTCGAGATCCACGGCAACTATTTCCTGCTGCGCTGCGTGGGCTGCAACGCGCGCTTCCAGTCCACCCGCACGGGCCCCGGTGCGAACAAGGACCGCGGGCTCCCCGAGCTCGGCATCGACCCCGAGAACCTGCCGCCGCTGTGCCCGGAGTGCGGGGGCATCGTGAAGGGCGACACGGTGCAGTTCGGCGAGCTCATCCCGCCCGACGTGCTGCGCGGCTGCTACCGCGAAGTCGAGGCCGCCGACTGCATGATCGTCGCCGGCACCTCGGCCACCGTGTATCCCGCCGCCGAGTTCCCGCGCGAGATCCTGCGCGGCGGCGGAACCGTCATCGAAGTCAATCCCGAGCCCACGGAGCTGACCCCCCTGGTCAGCCACTTCCTGAAGGGTCCTGGGGGCGCCGTGCTCGAACGCCTGCTCCATCACGTCGCGACCCGCGCGGAGGCGAACTTGCCATGAGTCTACGACGCGATGCGCACGAGTGGATCCACAACGCCGAAAACGGCGTCGGTGGCTTCCTGCGCAGCCTGCTCTCGGGCATCCCGTGGAGCGAGCGCGCAGAGACCACCGAGAGCTTCGAGCTCCCGGCCCCCGCG
>JABSQW010000351.1 GCA_013215605.1 Myxococcales bacterium | reverse complement strand
AATTCCCGTGATTGCGTTCGTGAGCGCCGGTCCCGAGGTGACGAGCGCGACGCCGGGACGACCACTCGCGCGCGCGAAGCCGTCCGCCATGTGGACGGCGCCCTGCTCGTGACGCGCGAGCACGTGTTTGAATCCGTGCCGATGGATGGCGTCGTAAAGAAACAGGACCGCGCCCCCGGGGTGACCGAAGATCTGCTCCACCCCTTCTTCACGGAGCGCTCGAATGAAGACGTCGGAGCCAGTACTCGTCACGAGGATCCACCGGGAGTTGGAGGACGCGAGAAGGTAGCGCCAAGGGCACAGCTGTCCCGTGAGCGGTTGGGCGCCAGTCGACGCTTCCCCGCTAACCCCTGAATCTACTGGGGGGTTTCGGGCATGTCAAAGCAGACCCCCTGGGGAACGGAACCTGCGGGAGAAGACGGCGAACCCCTCGAATCGATGCATCTCGTCCAGGTGGGTCTCGCCGGCGAGCCCGGAAACCGCGATGCCCTCAGCGTGCCCTAGGCGGCGCTCGAGGCCGCGTTCGACCGCTGACCCGACTGGCCAAAACCCAGCGCTGGCGCGATTCGGCGTCTAGCGGATTGCTCACGGGCTGAAACGTCGAGCGGCGCCGGTCTGGAGACCGACGCCGCTCGGGGAAGCGTGAGGGGTTGGAGAGCGTCTGGATTACTCGCAGCGGTGCTCCGCGCCGACGCTGCCGATGTTCGTGCACGCCCGGGCGTCGCTGCCGATGGCGAGGGTCACGACCTCTTCCGTCTTGACCTCGGCCTCGAAATCGTCGCCGATCTTCGTGTCGTCGAGCACCGAGGCGATGTTCGTCACGGCCTTGGCGTCGCTGGCGAGGGCCACGGTAACCACTACGCCCGTTTCGGCGTCGATTTCGACGTCTCCACCGATCTCGGTGTCGGCCAGGCTGACGGTGGTCATGCTGAGGGAGGTGGCGAGGGCGGCGAGAAAGAGGCTGGTGATGCGTTTCATGATGTCTTCCTTGGGTGATTCTGGTTGTTCCGCGTTCGTCGCGGTTATTGGAGAGAGGTCGCGACAGCTGGGATTCCGGATCACCGTGGGGCGTGTTTTCCGCGTTCGAAGCGCACGCCCGTCCGCTTCACCTCGGCCTCCGCGCGGCGCAGGTACTCGGGCACGAGATCGGCGGCGTGGACGGCGAGTCCGCTCTCGAGCATCGACGCGCCGAGGCGCGCGACGCGACTCGCACTCGGCAGGCCCGCAGGCGGTGTGACGAGGTCCACGGGAGCGTCGTGAGCAGCGCGGATCGCGTCGCCGCACAGGGGCACACCCTCCCCCACGAGGACAATCGGCCCCGACAGGGCGTCGGCGATCTCCTCGGGCCGGTACACGCCCGCCTCGAGTCGAACCTCGAGCCGACCGTCGGCTCCGGGCTCCCCGGACGCGTAGGCGGCTGCGTAGAACTCGCCGCGGCGGGCGTCGAGGAGCGGCACCACGCTGCCCGCGCCCTGCGTGCCGAGCGCCAGCGCCTCGAGGGTCGGTACGCCGACGGCGCGATGCGCTCGACCAAACGCGAGCCCCTTCACCGTAGCGAGACCGATGCGGAGGCTCGTGAACGAACCCGGCCCGATCGACACCGCGAACCCGTCGATCTCGTCGGCGCGACAACCGACGTCGCCCAGCAGCGCGTCGACGATCCCGAGCAGGCTCTCGGCGACATCCTGCTCCGCGGGCCCGGCGAGCTCTCCCAGCAGCTCCCCGTCGCGCACCAGCGCAACACTCGTCGCCCGAGTCGCCGCCTCCACCGCCAACAATACCCCGTCGACCACCACCCCTCCTCAACGCAACTTGGGGACGTTGCTACTTCTTCGCAACTTGGGGCACTCCTGCTCCTCACGGCAAGAACGTCCCCAAGTGGCAAGCAAGTTCTCGAGTGGCAACGTCCCCAAGTTGCCACGTTGCGAAGGAACGTCCCCGAGTTTGGTCGAGATTGCGCGCGAGGGAAGGCCGGGGCGACCCGCTAGCCGGTTCCGTCTCGGAACCAGTCGACGAAGGTGGACCAGTGGCGGGAGATGTCGTTCCAGAAGGCCAGGCCCATGAGGAGCAGCAGGACCGTGAGACCGAAGTGTTGGATGATCTCGCGCATGCGGAGCGACAGCGGCGCGCGGCGGATGCCCTCCACCGAATAGATCAGGGCCTGGCCGCCGTCGAGAATGGGGATCGGCAGAAGGTTGAGAATGCCCAGGTTGATCGAGATGAAGACCATCACCTGGAGGTAGGTCTCCCAGCCGATGGCGAGGGCGTTCCCGGCGATCTGGGCGATGCCGATCGGCCCCGCGATGTTCTTGCGCGACACCTCGCCCGTGATGAGCTTGCCCACGCCGCGGACCATCGTGACCGTGAGGTCCACGGTCATGCCGACTGCACGCGGCACCGAGACGAACGGATTGCGCTCGCGATCGAGCGCCATCGAGCCGACCAGGGTGGTCGGCTGGACGGAGACGCCAACGAAGTACTGGTCTTCGGTCGCGAGGCCGTTGTCGAGCGGCGTGAGCTCCGGGGTGACGTCGAGCTGTAGCGTCTCGCCCGCGCGCGACACCGCGAGGCTCAACGTGCGTCCCCCGCTCGTCTTCACGGTATTCGAGAACGCGGCGAAGCTCCCCATATGCTGGCCGTCGACGGCCAGCACGATGTCCTCCGCCTGGAGCCCCGCGCGATCGGCCGGCGAGCCTTCGACGGTCTCTTCAATGAGCACCGCCGCGGGACTCACGCCGAGGGCACCGACGTCTCCGCGGGCCGGCAGCTCCAGCGTGACCTCCTCGGCGTCCTCCTCGACCCCGCGCGCCACGAGCACCGACACCGGGCCGCGCTCCGCGGCGTACGCCGTGGCGAAGCCGTGCCAGTCCTCCACGTCGACGCCGTTCACGGCGGTCACGACGTCGCCGGAGCGCAGCCCTGCAGCGAGCGCTGCCGCGTCGGGATCCGGAATGGCCAGCATCGCGCGCAGCCGTGAGTGCGCCAGGCCCGACCAGCCAAACTTCTCGACGATGCCGAACTCGTTGAACAACGAACGCTCGCCCACCGGAAGGCGCCCCACGCCAGCCGCGCCGTCTCGTTCGAACGCCACTTCGACGCTCGCGCCGGGGTGCTCGCGGATGACGGATGCGACGTCGCGCCACCACGTGACCGGCTCGTTCGCGATCTGCGTGATGCGGTCACCGGGCAGGAATCCCGCCTCGGCCGCCGGCGACCCTTCTTCGACCGTGCCGATCGTGGTGTCCTGATTCTGGAGGCCGACAGACAGCATCAGCGAGAATACCAGCACTGGAAACGCGAGGTTCATCGCGGGCCCGGCGAACACGATCGAGAGCTTCTGCCAGAGGGGCTTGCCATTCAGCGTTTCGTCCGGGTGGGCCGCTGCTTCGTCGTCCTCCGTGGCGTCGAGGCTCTCGCCCAGCATCTTCACGAAGCCTCCGAGGGGAATCCACGCGACCACGTACTCCGTGCCGCCGCGCGTCCACGCCATGCGGAAGCGCCCAAAGCCCACGGGCGAACCGAAGCCCAGGCTGAACTTCAGCACCCGCACACCACACGCCTTCGCGACCAGAAAGTGGCCGAGCTCGTGCACGAACACGAGCACACCCAGCATCACCACGAAAGCGAAGATGTACGATCCGCTGCCCATTACGCAGACGCCTCCTTGGTGAGCCACTCGCGAGCGCACGCGCGCGCCCACGCGTCAGCTTCCACGACATCGGTCAGATCGCGAAGTGTCGCCGCGCCTCCACGGGCGATGTGGGCGTTCAATACGGCGGCGTTCGATGCCGCGATGCCGGGGAACGCGATGCCGCCGTCGAGGAATACGCCCACGGCGAGCTCGTTTGCGGCGTTCAGCACGGCGGGTGCGGCCTCGTCCGCGCGCAGCGCCGCGTAGGCGAGGTCGAGGCACGGGAAGCGCTTGCGGTCGGGGGCTTCGAAGTCGAGCTGGCCCACCTGCGCGAGGTCGAGGCGGGGTACGTCGAGGGGAATGCGCTCGGGATGGGCGAGCGCGACGGCGATGGGTACGCGCATGTCGGGCAGCCCAAGCTGGGCGAGCACCGACCCATCCCGGTACTCGACGAGTGAGTGCACGATCGATTGCGGGTGCACGACGACGTCGACCTGCTCGGGCGGAACGTCGAACAGCCAGCGCGCTTCGATGACCTCGAGGCCCTTGTTCATCAGCGACGCCGAGTCGATCGTGATCTTCGGCCCCATGTCCCAGTTGGGGTGGGCGAGTGCTTCCTTCACGGTGGCTGCCGCGATCTCGTCCTCGGACCAGGTGCGGAAGGGACCGCCGGAGCACGTCAGGATGATCCGCGAGAGATCCTCGCGGCGCTGTCCGACGAGGCACTGGAAGATGGCGCTGTGCTCGCTGTCGACCGGAAGGAGGTCGACCCCGTGCGCCTTCATCTCGCGCAAGACGAGGGCGCCGGCCATCACCATCACTTCCTTGTTCGCGAGGGCGACGTCGCGTCCCGCGCGGATCGCGGCGAGCGTCGGTCGCAAGCCGACGGCCCCCACGAGCCCGGCGACGACGAGGTCGGCGTCGTGAACCGCCACCGCGTCGAGCCCCTCCGCTCCGACGAGGATGGCGACGGGATCGTTGACCGCGAGCTTGCGACGCAGCTCGTCCGCGAGACCGGGCTCGGCGACGGACACGAGATCGGGTCGGAACCGGCGAACCTGGTCGGCCAGCTTGTCGACGTTGCGACCCGCGGCGAGCGCCGTGGCGCGGTAGCGCTCGGGAAACTCTTCGACGACGGAAAGGGTCTGCTCTCCGACGCTCCCCGTGCTCCCGAGGATGGCCAGCCGTTTCAAGACTCACCCCGTAGTTGGGCGCTCGTCTTCCCGTAGCGTCTTTCTCGCTCCTGGTAGTCGATGATCGCCTCGACGAGGTTGGCCTTCTCGAATTCGGGCCACATCACGTGTGTGGTGTGGATCTCCGTGTAGGCGATCTGCCAGAGCAAGAAGTTCGAGACCCGGTACTCGGCACCCGTGCGGATCAGGAGATCCGGATCGGGGAGCTCGGGATCGTAGAGATAGGCGCCGAAGGTCTTCTCGTCGACGTGATCCGGATCGATCTCGCCGCGTTCGGCGTCGCGCAGAAGCTTGCGCGCCGCGTCGACGATCTCTGCCCGGCCCCCGTACGAGAGCGCGAAGACCAGCTTCATCTGGTCGTTGTTCTTCGTGCGCTCGATGGCGCCATCAACGGCCCGCTGCACCGAAATCGGCAGCCGCTCCGTTCGACCGATCGTGCGCAGCTGGATGCCGTTGCGATCGACCTCGTCGATCTCGGCGTCGAGATACTCGCTCAACAGGCGCATCAGCCCGTCGACCTCGAGCTTCGGCCGATTCCAGTTCTCGAGGGAGAAGGCGTAGAGCGTGAGGTACTGAATGCCGAGCTCGTTTGCCGCACGGACGATGTCCCTGACGCGTCCGAGCCCCTCGCGGTGGCCCTCGAGGCGCGAGATGCCGCGTTGCTCGGCCCAGCGTCCGTTGCCGTCCATGATGATGGCGACGTGGCGGGGAATCTCATCACTGCGCAGGCGGGATTCCGGCATCAGGTCAGACCTGGAGGATCTCCCCCTCCTTCGCCGCAACGATCTCGTCGATCTTCTTCACGTGATCGTCGGTGAGCTTTTGGATGCTCTTCTCTTCACGATGGCGATCGTCCGCCGGAATGTCGCCGCTGGATTCGAGATCCTTGAGCATCGTCAGCGCCTCGCGCCGCGCGTCGCGGACACCCACCTTGTGGCCCTCGGCCACGCGCGAGATGTGTTTTACGAGCTCCTTGCGGCGCTCCTCGGTGAGCAGCGGAATCGGGATGCGCACGACCTTGCCGTCGTTGTTCGGCGTGAGACCGAGATCGGCGGTGAGAATCGCCTTCTCGACGGCCTGGATCGAACCCTTGTCAAAGGGCGAGACCACGATCATCCGCGGATCGGGCACCGTGAAGTTCGCGAGCTGGTTCAGCGGGGTGGCGGTTCCGTAGTAGTCGACCTGGATTCCGTCGAGCAGCGCGGCGTTCGCTCGACCGGTGCGGACCTTCTTGGTCTCGGCGCGAAGACTCCGCAGCGCCTTCTCCATCTGCTCCTTGGCTTCGTCCTGAACGAGTTTCGCGTCGCCGTCTGCCATGGCTTGGTTTACTCCATCCCCACTCGCGTACCGACCCGCTCTCCTGTCGCCACGCGCAGGATGTTGCCCGGTACCGCGGTATCGAAAACGATCACAGGAAGGTTGTTCTCGCGGCACAGAGCGAGCGCCGTCTGGTCCATCACCTGGAGGTTCTTCTGGATCGCCTCGTCGTACGACAGCGTGTCGTACCGCGTGGCGGAGGGGTCGATCTTCGGATCGGCGCTGTACACGCCGTCGACGCCCGACTTCGCCATGAGGATGAGCTCCGCGCCGATCTCGGCGCCTCGGAGCGCGGCGGCCGTATCGGTCGAGAAATAGGGATTGCCCGTGCCGCAGGCGAACACGACCACCCGCCCCTTCTCGAGGTGTCGGACGGCGCGGCGCCGGATGTAGGGCTCCGCGACGGAAGAGATCTCGAGCGCCGTGAGCACCCGGGTCTGCATCCCGGCCTTTTCGAGGGCGTCCTGCAGCGCGAGCGCGTTGATGGCGCCGGCGAGCATGCCCATGTAATCGGCGGCCGCGCGGTCCATGCCCTCGTCAGCAGCGGCGATCCCGCGGATGACGTTGCCGCCTCCGATCACGATACCCACCTGGGTGCCCAGCTGGTGGACTTCATAGATTTCTTGAGCGAGGGCTGCGATGACGGTCGGGCTGATGCCGAACCCCCTCTCGCCGGCCAATCGCTCGCCAGAGACCTTGATCACGAGTCTCCGGTATGCGGCCTTCATTCCGCGACCTCACCCAGTTTGTACCGTT
>JABSQW010000350.1 GCA_013215605.1 Myxococcales bacterium | reverse complement strand
GTCTCCGCTCGCGAGCTGTGCGCGAGGAGCGCTGGGCGCGCTGACTTCCGTGGCGGCTGCGGCGGGTCTGCAACACGAAACGCTCGGCGTCACCGACGGCTCGCTGCTTCTCGGCGAGCGCGCCGCGACACTCGCACTGCGTCGGCGCGGGCGGATCTCGCCCGGTGGGAGCTGCAGGCTGCTGCGCGCCAGCGACGGTTGGATTGCGGTGAACCTCGCCCGTGAAGAGGATTGGTCCTCGGTGAACGCGTGGCTCGAAGCGGACCTGGGCGCTACCGCGGGCAGGGGTTCCGAGGCGGGATGGAACGCCGTGGCCGAGGGTGTGGGGCAGCTCCCCGCCGAGGCGTTGGTCGACCGAGCGCGAACGCTGGGAATGCCGGCCGCCTGGTCCGAGCCCCCGGTGTCGGTTCCTCCTCCCTGGCTCCGCGTGCACGCCGATGCGGACGATCGCGGTGCCTCCACGAGACACCACCGACCGCCGCTGGTCGTCGACCTCTCGAGCCTGTGGGCCGGGCCGCTGTGCACGCGGCTCCTCGGTCTCGCCGGCGCTCGCGTCTTGAAGGTCGAGAGCCTCACCCGGCCGGACGGCGCTCGCCGGGGACCGGCCGGCTTCTTCGACCGCATGCATTCGGGCAAGCAGAGTGTTGCCTTCGATTTTCGCTCCGATGCGGGGCGCGCGGCTTTGCGCTCGCTCGTCGAACGCGCAGACATCGTCGTCGAGAGCGCGCGACCGCGGGCGCTCGCGCAGCTCGGGATCGACGCCGAAGCGTGCGTCCGCGCCTCGGGCGGTCCCGTCTGGGTGAGTCTCACCGGGTACGGGCGGGCCGAGCCCTATGGGGGGTGGGTCGCGTTTGGCGACGACGCCGCGGTCGCGGCCGGCGCCGCTCACGTCGCAGCAGGGAAAGACGTGACCTCGCCTGTATTCTGCGGAGACGCCATCGCCGACCCGCTCGCGGGGAGCCACGCGGCTCTCGCCGCCCTCGCATATTACGTGGCCGGCCGCCCGGCGCTGCTCGACGTGTCGCTGCGGAGTGTCGTGGCGCACGTGCTGGGTTGCGACGCTGACAGGCTTCCGCCCCGGGCGCCGGCTCGGGTTCTCGAAACCTCGAATGGGCGCTTCGAAGTTCACGCCGGCAACCAACGCGCCCGGGTCGCGGCACCCAGGGCGCTTCCGTTGCGCGGATCCGCGAGACCCCTCGGCGCAGACACGACCGCGGTCGCCGCGGAGTTCGGACTGCCGTGCTGATTCGACCCGTCGAAGTGTCGGATACCCGCCCGCTCGATGAGTCAGGCGTTGGCCTGCTGTTCGGCCATGGCCTGGCGGAGTTTCGGCAGGTCCCGGAGGTACGGGAGCCCGACCAGACAGCGGAACAGAATCAACACGACGGGGAACGCCAGGCCGAAGGCGAGAATCGCCGCTTCGTCTCCGTAGGGCGCAAAGAAGTAGATCATGGCTGCCTGTTGGGTGCCCAGACCGGCCGGCGTGAAGGGCAACGCGCCCGCCATCAGGATCACGGGCGTTGCGGCGATCGCGAGCTGAGGAGGCAGTTCGATTCCGAACGATCTGCAGCCCAACCAGTAGACGGCGATGAACACCGCGAAATACAGGCCCTTCACCAGGATCAGGATCACGACGTCGCGGGCGACCGCCGCCTGGTGGGACCGAAAGATCCCGAAGCTCCGGATGCGTGCGAGCCAACGGAACCGCGTCGAGCCGCCCATGAAGAGCGCCAGAGACGCAGCCTGTACGAAAACGAAGCCGATTACGATGTTTCGCAGAGATACCAGTTCCGGAGACCGCGGCAGCAACGCTGTGCCCAGTGCAACGAGAGCCCCCAGCAACATCCCGTCGACCATCTGGTAGAAGACCATGGTGCTGGTCGATTCGAGCGCACCGATGTTCTTCGAAGTACGCAGGTGCAGAATGACGGCAGCCGTGCCGAGATTCCAGTTGATCGGCGTCACGAGATAGGTCATCCCGCGCAGAGACCGGGCCTCGGACCAATCGAGCTTTGTGTTGAAGCGGGAAAAGAGAAAGGCGAACGCTGCGGAGTCGATGAGAAACCACAGCAACACTGCAGCCAGCATCACCGGAAGGAAAAGATCGAGGCGTGCCGAGCGCCCAGCGGCCCAGGCGTCTTCTATCGGGATTTCCTTGAACAGGTAGTACAGGATCGCCACGGCGATCGCCCATGGAGCGATCTTCTTGAACCAATCGATTGCGGACGAAGGTTTTCGCGAATCGGCGCCTGTGGCCACGTCGGCATGCCCTGGCTTCGGTACCTCGGAATCCGGGGGAGATTGGAGGGATTGCACGGCCATGTCGCTAGCATGACAGAGTTGAGGGCAGGCTGGGCGCGCGGCGCGCGACTCGTTGCTGTGTTCCGGCTGCCGTGCTGATCCGACACGCGGAGGTCTCGGGAACCCGCCCTCTCGACGTGCGCGTCGTCGACGGCGTGATCACGGCCATCGCCCCTGCGCTCGACGCCGAGTCGGGCGAGCGCGTCCTTTACGCGGCCGGGGGTGCGCTGCTGCCGGGTCTCCACGACCACCACCTCCATCTCTTTGCACTGGCACGCGCCGCGGACTCCGTATCCTGTGGTCCCCCCGACGTATCGACCGTGGCGCAGCTCGAGGACGCGCTCGTGAGGAGCAGCGCCGCGGATGTGGGCTCCGACCCCTGGATCCGCGGCATCGCGTACCACGAGTCGGTCGCGGGCGATCTCGACCGCGATCGCCTCGACGTCTGGCTGCCCGAACGACCCGCGCGCGTCCAGCATCGCAGCGGGGCGCTCTGGATCTTGAATTCGGCCGGGCTTGCAGCCATAGGAGTCCGGGCGGAGTCGGAGACCCCGCCCGGCGTCGAACGCGACGCAGCCGGCCGGCCCACGGGCCGGCTGTTCCGCCTCGACGCGTGGCTGCGCGAGCGGATGGGCTCGAGCCCGCTTCCCGATCTCACCGCTGTCGGCCGGCGCCTCGCGGAGTTCGGGGTGACGGGACTGACGGACGCGACCGTCAGCAACGGCAACACGGAGCTCGCTGCGCTGGTCGATGCCGTAAATCGACGCGCGCTGCCGCAACGTCTCGTCGTCATGGGGACGCGAGAGCTCGGCGTTCCCGATCACCCGGACATCGAGCGGGGTGCGGTGAAGATCGTCCTCGCGGAAACCGAGCTTCCGACCTTCGACGAGCTGGTCGCCGAGATCGCGTCCGCTCACGCCGCGGAGCGGCCGGTGGCGATCCACTGCGTGGCGCGAAGCGAGCTCATCCTGGCGGCGGGCGCTCTCGCTGCGGCGCTCGTGCACCCGGGCGACCGCATCGAGCACGCGGCGGTCGCACCTCCGGAGAGCCTCGAGCTCGTGAAGTCACTGTCCGTCACGGTGGTCACGCAGCCGAACTTCGTGCGCGAGCGAGGCGACGCGTACCGTGTCGATGTCACACCGCGCGACCGCAGCTGGCTCTATCGCTGTCGCGCCTTCCTCGAGGCGGGTATACCCGTCGGTGGCGGGACCGACGCACCCTTCGGCGATCCCGATCCGTGGGCGGCGATGCGCGCGGCGGTGGATCGCCGCACCCTCGGCGGTGCGGAGCTCGGTCGCGACGAGCGCATCACCCCAGAGCAGGCCCTCGCGCTGTTCACGACGACCGCGCAGGCGCCGGGAGGGGCCGTCCGCCGCGTCGCAGCGGGCGAGCGCGCGGATCTGTGCCTGCTCGATCGACCCTGGGCGGACGCGCGCGAGACGCTCGACGCGTCCCACGTGATCGCGACGTTCCGCGACGGGGTGTCGATCGGAGCGTCCTGACAGCGCGTCCCGGTGGGTGAGAGCGGCTAGAGGACTTTCGCGATGTGTCCCGGCCTCTGCGTCAGGCTCTCGTGGATCGGCTTCCCGTCCTCGCGGATCAGTGTCCCGTTCACGAGCAGATGGGTGACTCCCGTGGGTGCGTCGGCGGTGAGTCGCTCGGCGTCGGCCGGGAAGTCGCGCACGCGGCGCACCGGGCCGGGGCCGATCTCGTCGGCATCGAACACGACGATGTCGGCGTGATTGCCCTCGCGCACGATGCCGCGACCCTCGAACGAGAAGATGCCCGCGGGCTCGCCCGTCAGCTTGTGAATGGCCTGCTCGATGGGCATGACCTTGCGATCGCGCACCCAGTTCCCGAGCAGGTCGGTGGCCTGGGGGGCGTCGCAGAGCTGGCCGACGTGGGCGCCGGCGTCGGACAGACCGAGGGCGACGTGGTCGCGCGTCAGCAGGAAGGCCACGCCCTCTTCGTCGTCGTTCGCGATGATGCAGCGGAACCGCGTGCCGAGGTCTTCGTCGAGGGCGATCTCCAGCATCGCGTCGAGGGGGTCGACCCCGCGCTGCTTCGCGATGTCGCTGATCATCGCGTCGACGAGTTCCGGGTGCACGTTGCTCTCGGCCACCGCGAAAGTCTCCCAGCGCGGTGCGATCACGGAGTGGGCGAGTTGCTCCGTCGCGTTCTTGCGCCAGGTCGCGTCGCGATAGGCGGCAATCCGCGCTTCGCGCGACTCGGCCATCAGCGCGCCGAAGCAGGGCGCCACGTTGAACGTGAAGGGGTCCTCCATGCGCATCTGGAAGGTGAGCGGGCGAGGGGTCACCTGGGGCCACACATTGGCGCCGGCGGCCGTACCGGCGTCGTGCATCTTCACCATGTCGAGGTAGTTGCCGCCCGGGAAGGTGAGGAGCGCGGCGTACGTCATGGGCACACCGATGCGGGGTTGGATCTCGTAGAGGTCGGGAAAGCTGACCTGCTCGCCTGGCGCGACGTGCACCACGCCGCGGCCGAGGTCCTTGAGCACGTCGCAGAGCGCGTCGAACTCGGACCGCTCGGCGAAGCGGCTCGGAATCGGCTTTCCATCGACGCCGCGGTGCGTGGTTGCGAAGCTGGTCGCGAAGCCGGCCGCTCCCGCGAGCATCGACTCGCGGAGGATCGTGCACATGCGCTCGACCTCTTCCTCGGTGGCGGCGCGCTCGTAGGCGGCGTCGCCCATGCCGAACAGGCGCAGCGCCGTGTGGCCCACATAGGCGTTGTAGTTGAGAATCGTGCCGCGGCGTTCGATCGCCGCGAGGTATTCGGGAAAGCTTTCGAAATCCCACGGAATGCCGGCCGCGAGGGTGTCGACGTCCATGTCTTCGACGTTCTCGAGGGTGCGCGCGATCGTCACGCGGTGGCTCGGGCGCGTGGGGGCGATCGAAAACCCGCAGTTGCCCCCCACCACGGTCGTGACGCCGTGGAAGCAGGAAGGCGTGAGCGCCGGATCCCAGAAGATCTGCGCGTCGTAGTGGGTGTGGATGTCGATGAAGCCCGGAGCGACGATCTGCCCATCGGCGTCGAGGCTGCGGTCGGCGTCGAGGTTCTCGCCGATTGCGGCGATCCTGCCATCCTGGATGGCAACGTCCGCGCGCCGGCCGGGGGATCCGCTTCCGTCGATGAGGGTTCCGCCTCGAATCACGATGTCTGCCGTCATGTTTCCTCCGGTGCGACCTGCGCGTCCGAGATGTGGGGCGCAGTCGTCCCGAATCTGCGGGTGGGTGGGGTCGTTCTCTATATCGTCGCCGCCACGGTGGATCGGGTCAAGCCGCCGGTCGAGGGCGGTGTGTGAGGAGACGCTGCGGCCGATACACTCGCGCGTTCACGATCCGTTCACGAATCGATGGGGCGCACTGCTTGAGCGACGGAGATGGAAATGGGCTGAGCGGAAAGATTGGCCTTCGCTCCGCCGCGGCGCTCGTGGTGGCCAATATCATCGGCGCGGGGATCTTCACCACCACGGGCTTCCAGGCGGAGGCCCTCGGCGATCCGATGTTGATCTTCGCGCTGTGGGTGCTGGGGGGGATCCTCGCGTGGTGCGGAGCGCTCTGTTACGCAGAACTCGGCGCGGCAATGCCGGAAGCGGGAGCCGAGTACGTGTATCTGCGCGAGACCTACGGCCCGGCCTTCGGGTTCATGAGCGCCTTCGTGTCGTGCGTGGCGGGTTTCCCGGCGCCCATCGCCGCGGCGTTGAAGGGAATGACCGCATACCTGGGCGCGTTCGTACCGGTACTCGCCAGCGATTCCGGCGTGATCGGCGGTGTCACGACGGGCGATCTGCTGGCGGTGCTCGTGGTGTGGGGACTCACCGCGGTGCACCTGCGCGGGCTGCGCGGCGGGATGCGTTTCAACGACTTCGTGACGTTGGCGAAGGTGCTCGGGATCGTGGCGATCCTGATCGGGGCGGCGGCATTCGGGAGCGGGAACGTGGCCAACTTCACGACCCAGAGCAGCACGACGGAGGCGACGCTGCCGGCCTTCGCGACGTCCTTGATCTTCGTGATGTTCTGCTTCTCGGGCTGGAACGCGGCGGCGTACATGGCGAGCGAGATCGAGGCGCCGCAGCGCAACCTGCCGCGAGCCCTCCTGCTCGGGACGTCCATCGTCCTCGTGCTGTATCTCGGGCTCAACGCGGTCTACCTCTACGGCGCCAACGTCGACGAACTGGCGGGCAAGGTGGAGGTGGGACTCGTCGCGTCGCGTCATCTGTTCGGGCCGGCGGGGACCGGCTTCGTGACGGTGGTGCTGACGTTGTCGCTGCTCGCGTCGGCGTCTGCCATGACCGCCGCGGGGCCGCGTGTGACCTTTGCCCTCGGTCGCGATGTACCGATGCTGCGCGGCCTCTCGAAGACGAACACCGTGACGGGTGCGCCCACCGCGGCGCTGCTCACCCAGGGCGTCGTGACCACGCTGCTCGTGCTGTCGGGCACCGTGGACCAGATCCAGCAGTACGCGGGGTTCACCCTCGCACTCTTTTCGTCGCTCGCGGTGTCGTGCGTAATCGTCCTGCGGATTCGCCACCCGGAGCTCGCTCGCCCGTTTCGCGCGTGGGGCTATCCGCTCACGCCGCTCTTCTATATCGGAGTGAGTGGTTGGACGATGCTGTGGGCCTTTCAGGGGCGCCCGATGGAGTCGCTCCTCGCGCTGCTCACGGTCGTGGTGGGTGGCGTCGCTTTCCTGTTCGTGCGCGGGCGAAGCTAGTTTTCGCCGATCCGACCCGGGCGAAGCCCGCATCGACCCGAGCTGCGCGCGCCCTCCCGATGCTTGCGCGCTTGTAAGCGCGAGGTTCGGTCTGTAGGGTCGAAGCACGCGCTCGCGTGGGGAGGACCGCATGGCAGATTCGACCGGGTCGTCGCAGGAGATTACCGGCATGGCGGACGACGACGGCCGCTCGACCCTCGAACAGTTCGGTGCGCCGGAGAGCATTCGCGACGCATTCACGGAGCTCGTGCTCGAAACGGGCGGTCGCGTGTGGCGCCGCCCGGGTCTCGAGGCCGCACAGCGCAGCCTCGCGACCATCTCGGTTCTGACGGCCCTCGTGCGTCCTGACGAACTCGAAGCCCACATCCGAATGGGACTCCGCAACGGTCTCACCGAACGGGAGATCTGCGAGACCATCATCCACTGCGCGGTGTACGCGGGGTTTCCGGCCGCCGTGCGCGCGATGGAAGTCGCAAAGCGGGTGTTCGACGCGTGAGCGACGAGAGCAACAAAGGATCGGGCTATGCGAACTTCGACCGCGCGCTCGAGAAGCCCGCGGAGCAGCCCGCAACCCACCAGGCAGCGACGGTGATTCTTCTGCGCGATGGAGCCGAGGGGCTCGAGACCCTGATGTTGCGCCGCAATTCGAAGCTCGACTTCGTGGGGGGGATGTGGGTCTTTCCGGGCGGGCGTCTCGACCCCGAAGACTGGGAGGGCATCGAGCCGGACGATCGCGTCGGTGCGAGTCGCCGCGCGGCGGTGCGCGAGGCGCGCGAGGAGTCGGGCCTCGAAATCGAGGACTCGGCGCTCGACGTCTACTCCCACTGGGAGCCGCCGTCGATCACTCCGAAGCGCTTCCTCACCTGGTTCTTCGTGGCTCCCGCGCCGTCCGGAACGGTCGAGATCGATGGGGGCGAGATCCACGAGAGCGCCTGGATGCGGCCCGCCGAGGCGCTGCGACGCCGCGACGCGAGCGAAATCGAGCTCGCCCCGCCCACCTGGGTGACCCTCTACGAGCTCTCTCAACACGCCGACGTCGCCGCTGCGATCGCCTCGGTGCGAGCGCGCGAGCCCGAGTCGTTCACCACCAAGATCGCGAGGGTGGACGGCGGCGTCGCCGCGCTCTGGCACGGTGACGCCGGCTACGAATCGAGCGACCCCAGTACCGTGGGGCCGCGACATCGGCTGTGGATGCTGAAGACGAGCTGGCGCTACGAAAGAACCCCATAGAAATTCGGCGGCCCGCCGATGAGGGCGAGCCGAAGGACGCTGCGCTATAGCGGGAAGCGGCATGAAGTTCACCATCGCCGCTTCGTTCCTCCCCCCAGTTCAATTGCGCGACATCGCCGTTGCGGCCGACGCTTGCGGCTGGACGGCGATGTCCTTTTCGGACCACGTCGTGCACCCGGAAACGCTCGACACGCCGTATCCCTACACGGAGGACGGGTCGCGTCGCTGGGAGGCCTTCACCGACTGGCCGGATCCGTGGGTGACGATTGGCGCGCTCTCGAGCGTCACGTCCCGCCTGCGGTTCAACACGAATGTGTTCGTACTGCCGATGCGCAACGTCTTCATGGCAGCGAAGGCGGTCTCGACCGCCGCCGTGCTCTCGGGCGACCGCGTCACCCTCACGGTAGGAGTGGGTTGGTCGAACGTGGAGTTCGATCTCGTCGGCCAGGATTTCCGCACGCGAGGCAAGCGTACCGACGAGATGATCGAGGTGATGCGCAAGCTCTGGACCGGCGAGATGGTCGAGCACCAAGGGCGATTCTTCGACTTCGACCGGCTCGAAATGAATCCGGCGCCGCGGGCGCGCATCCCGATCTGGGTGGGGGGCATCTCGGACCCGGCGCTCCGCCGCGCGGCGCGGCTCGGCGATGGCTGGCTCACCGATCTTCAGACCACCGCTGAGATCGCCGAGCGCATCGACACGTTGAACGGCTACCGGCGCGAGTGCGGGCGTGAGAACGAGCCGTTCGACATCATGGCGACGCCGAGCGACGCCTACGACCTCGATGGCTACAAGCGGGTCGAAGACCTCGGTGTGACGCATCTCATGACGATGCCGTGGATGCTCTACCACGGGGACACGCAGAAACTCGACGAGCGAATCGACGGCGTGCGACGCTTCGCCGACGACGTCATCGCGAAGCTGGGCTAGTTCGTCCGAACTTCGGACCCGCTCAGTCCAGCGTGACGAAGATGCAGCGGCGCGGCCGGTGGTCGACCGCGCGGCTGCAATGCCCGCGGCCCTCGGTGTCTTCGGCCAGGAGGATGCCGCCCGCTTCGATTCGCCGCGTCGAGCCGTCACCCACCTCGATTTCCACGGCGGCGTCGAGGTTGATCACGTACTGCCGGCGCGGCGCGTTGTGGAAGTCGAAGTCGTAGTCGGCGTCGACTTCTCGGAACACCACGCCCGTAGCGTCCTCGAGCTTGGAGATGCGGCCGATGGAGCCGAAGTCCTCGAGAGGGACGTCGATGTCCTCGAAGTGCGACTCGCCGTCGTCACCGGTGAAGATGCGTGTGATCTGCATGGGGCCTCCGCGGCGCGTCGGCAGGACCGCGCCAGCGCTCAGGATACCGCGACGCGCGGAAGCTGGAGACTTCTGCGGCACCCCGGGCGCCATCCCTGCCCAGCGAATCGCGGGCCCCCGGAGCTCTGGCATAGAATGGGGCGACGCCGATGTCCGCGAACCGGAGGAAAGGTAGATGGCTCCGCACCCCGACGATTCCTTCCATCCCCCGACCAGTGACGATCCCTATTGGACCGAGACGTGCTGGTTCACGTTCGCCGTTCCCGACCGCGGCCTTTCGGGCCAGCTCTATCCCTTCTTTCGCCCCAACCTGGACATCTGTGCCGGCGCGGCGTTTCTCTGGGACGAGACCGGCAGTCAGCCCTGGAACTGCATCTACGGGAAGAACTTCTGGCACCTTCCGATGCCGACAGGCGACCTCTCCGACATGCAGCTCTCCAACGGCATCCGGTACAAGTGCCTTCAGTCGCTCCAGCAGTACGAGCTCCACTACGTCGACCCGGATGCGCAGGAGGTGGCGATCGATCTCGTGTTCGACGCGATCTGCGCTCCCAACTACCTCGCGGCCAGCCATCTCGATCAGCCGGGGCGGTACACCGGAACGATTCGCATTCGCGACGAGGTCATCGACGTCGACGCCTACGGCATGCGCGACCGATCGTGGGGTGTGCGCTCCCAGTTCGGCGCCGGGCTCCACGGTCCCGGTCCCGCCCACGGCGGCTACACGTACGCAACCGCGTCCGAGCGTGACGCGTTCCACGGCATCACGATGGAGATCAATGGGGAGTGCTCGGTGATCCACGGTTTTCTGCTGCGCGACGGCGAGTACGCGAAGCTCGCGTCGGGGCGCCGCGAGGTGCTCGAGCGCAAGGACGGCCACCCCACCCGGGTGCGTTTCGAGGGCATCGACGAGAAGGGCCGCGAGCTCGAGGCCGAGGGTCGATGCAAGAACGCCATCGGCGTCCATCTGAATCCCAACCTGTTCACCTGGAATTGCCTCACCGAGTGGACCTGGGGTGGCATCACCGCCTGGGGCGAAGACCACGATAACTACAGCGCCTCTGCCATCCGCAAAGCCAACCGCACCCCCTGACAGGAAGTTGCGTTTCGGGGAGGTTGTTACTTACTCGAACCCTGGGACACTCTTGCTTTCTCGATATCTTCAGGACGGTTCCAAAGTTTGGAGTCAGTAGGAACGTCCCCAGGTTTCTCCGATCCCTTTGCTCCCACCGGTGACGAGGGCCGCGCGACCCTTGAGCTCGAGGTCGGCTGCGTCGCTCTACCGGCCGCCGCGGGAGGACGCTTTCTTCGACTTCCGCGGCGTTTTCTTTTTTGCAATCTTCTTGCGGCTCGCAGCCTTCTTCTTCGCACTTCGCGCCGGGGCGGGGCTGGCAGTGGAGTGCTTCTTCGCGAACCACGGCAGCGTATCGAACCAGGTGATCAGCGCCTCTTCGTACAGGATGCTGAACCGCAGTGAGCGCGCCGGACCGGAATCGATCTCGCCTTTACTCATGCTGGCAAGGACAGAGCGATACCGCTCGAGCTGCTTTTCGTGCTGTGCGCGGTGGAGACGAGTGAACCACTCGAACTGTTCCTCGGGGATGTGATCGCTGAACCACGTGGTGAGAAGCAGCGGATAGCGGTAGATCTCGCGACCCGGCTCCTTGGTGATCCAGTCCGAGAAGATGGTCCGTCCCGCAGCGGTGATCTTGTACGTTCGCCGATCGCGGGTGCCTCGCTTGCTTCCCGTGACGAGGCCATCCTCTTCGAGCGTGCGGAGCTCGCGGTAGATCTGGCTGCGGCTCACGTTCCAGAAGTTTCCGATCGTTTCCTTGATCTGCTCGGCGAGGTCCCAGCCGGACTTCGCTCCTTCCAGGAGGAAGCCGAGGACCGTGCAGGCGGTAGAATTGTACTTGCGCAACGCGTTCTCGCAGCGTCGGGAAGGGCGGCGGCGTCGAGAGAGTTTAGTCTAAATCGACCGGTCGATCGCAGGTCGCACGCCCGGTCAGTCGAACCCCGGGCCGTCGGGTCCGATCACCCTCGAGCGCGTTGCGTCGAAGTGGCCGACCTCATTGAGGCTCAGCAGCTGCGCGGGCTGCTGGTCGGCGATTGCAATGCGCGTGATCGATGCGAACGGCGGGTGCCCGAGGATCCCCCGGCTGTCGAGTCCGAGCACGTGCCCCGCGATCACCCCGATGACACCTCCGTGGCACGCGATCGCGACACGGCTGCCAGGTCTGCGTGCCAAGAGTTCCTCGTACGCGGCCATGACGCGCTCCCGGAAGCGGTCGGGAGGATCCCAGCCTATGGCTTCCCAGTCGCCGCGGTGAGCGGCCTCGAGGTACTCCGGGAATCGCTCCTGGAGCTGGTCGAATGGCGCGTACACGCGGGCGTAGCGGTCGATCTCGTCGAAATCGTGGACGACTTCGGAGGCCACCGACAACCGCCGGGCGAGGGGCGCCGCGGTCTCGATGGCCCGGCGCTTGGCGCTCGTGATGATGTGGTCGATCGGCTCGACGGCCAACCACTCGGCCACGCGTTCCGCCTGCCAGCGGCCGCGCGTCGTCAACTCCGGGTCGACGGGCGCGTCGTCGCGCTGCGCGACGACGGGCTCCCCGTGTCGGATGAGAATCAGCTCCATGGGCTCTCCGCGGTTTGCACGCGCTTCGACCTCGGACCGGCGCGCCAACGATAGCCGCCTCTCCATGGAGCGCTGGGTGTAAGCTGGCGTGCCATTCTGCAGGTCGATGAGGAGGTGGACGGGGATGGGCAACACGCGGACGCCGTTGCGCGACTCGCTGCTCGAGGCCGCGCGCGCCACGGGTGACGTCCTCCGACGCGACGCCGATCGGAGCGAACGCGACGGAACGCTCACAGCGGCAAGCGTGGAGGCGCTCGTCGAATCCGGCGTGTTTCGTGCGTTCCTCCCGACCGAGCTGCGCGGGCACGAAGCGGATCCCCTCACGCTCATCGAGCTCGTCGAGGCGGTGACCCAGCACGACGGCTCCGCGGGTTGGTGCACGGGAATGGGTGGAATCATCACGGGCATCGCGGCGGCCATGCTGCCGGAAGAGGGTGTCGGCGAGGTGTTCAGCGATCCCGAGAACGCCGTCTTCGCGGGGGGCTTTCCGCCGATGGGTCGCGCCGTTGTCGACGGCGACGGCCATCGGGTGAGCGGCCGCTTCCGCTTCGGAAGCGGCTGTCGACACGCGTCTTGGATGGTGCTCACGTGCATCGTCGAGGGAGCGGAGCCGACACCCGGCGCCCCGATCGCCATGCGCTCGTTCTGTGTTCCGCGGGAGCGCGTGGAGATCCACGACAACTGGCAGGTCGCAGGACTCGAGGGAACGGCGAGCTGCGACTACTCGGTCGAGAACGAGTTCGTCCCACGGGCGTTCTCCTTCGCGATGGGCGTCGACCCTGCCTTGCGAGGCTCGGGTCTCTTCGCGCTCCCGATCCTGAGTATCGCCGCGGTGCCCCACAGTGGCTTCGCGCTCGGCATGGGGGCGCAGACGCTCGACGATGTCCGCAACCACGCCACGCGCAAACGCCTCGGTAGCGCGGCGCCCCTGGCGGAACGCCCGGTCTTCCAGAGCGGTTTCGCGCGCGCAGCGACGAAACTCAGTGCGGCGCGCGCACTCGTATTCGACGGCTTCGGCGCCCTCTGGTCGACGTATCTCGAAGGCGGAGCGATCAGCTTGGATCAGCGCGCCGCCGCAGCGGCGGCAACGACCAACGCCTACGACGTCGCGACCGAAGCCGCGACTTTCGCCTACCGAGCGGGCGGCGCGAGCGCGCTCTTCCGCAGCGAGCGCCTGCAGCGCGGATTCCGCGACATCCAGGCGGGTGCACAGCACATCGTCGCCAGCGAAGAAAACTGGGAGCGCGTTGGGCAGGTATATCTCGGCGTCGGCAAGCCGATGATGATCTAGCTTCCGCGCCACGCGGCTCGGAGTCACTCGAGAGAGAGGCCGACGAAGCCCGTTCGTGGCGATGCGACGCCGAATCGGCACCGCGTCGAGAACTTGCTCTTCCTGTTCTTCGCAGCCGGCTCTCTGCAGAGGCTGGTCTGCAGGGATTCGCCGTTCTGCCGTTGAAGTGCGGGATGACGTGCTTGCCGATGTTCTCGATCGTCTCGACGATCGCCTCGTGGGGCACGGTGCCCATCTGGTGAATGAACATGATCTCGTCGGCGCCGGCGTCGACCAGGCGCTGGACGTATCCGATCGCGTCGTCGACCGTACCGTAGGCGTGGTTGGGGTTGAAGAGCCCGGTCGACTCGGTGCCCACTTCGATCTTCTCTTCGTGGAGATAGGCGACGAGGGCCTCGCCCTCTGCCTTGAGCGCCTCGACGTCGCTCATGTCGGCGATCTCGGCGCGGGGCGGCGGGGAGTCGGCGCCGGGGTTGTACCAGTGGCGGATCGCCTCGGTGAAGAAGCGTTGGCCGCGGTGACCGATGGCGCGCGCCTTCTTGCCGTCTTCGAGGACGATGGCGGGGCACAGCGCCGAAAGATGTTCGACCGGAAAATCGGGGATCTGCGATTCCGGCGTGCGTCGCTTGATCGCTTCCCGGTAGACCTTGTTCTTCTGCGCGACATCCTCGGGCCCGCCAAAGCCGAGCACGAGTGCGCCGAGCCCCCACTCGCCGGCCTGGTTGAGCGTGATTTCGCGCGTGCACGCGAGGTACATCGGCGGGTGCGGGTCCTGATAGGGCTTCGGAATGATCGGCCGCGGCGGAATCGACATCCTCTCGTCCTCGATCTCGAACATGTCGGCCCGCCACATATCGGGAATCATGCGGGCCGCGAACTCGAGCTGGTCGGGGATATCCTCCATGTCCACCTGAAAGGCGCCGGCTTCCTGGGGCGTGCCGCCCTTGCCGATGCCGAAGTCGACGCGACCGCCCGTCAGCATGTCGAGCATCGCCACACGTTCGGCGACCTTGACAGGGTGGTTCATCCGGTGGGGGAGGCATACGACACCGTGACCGATGCGGATGCGCTCCGTCTTGCCGGCCACGTACGCGAGGAAGGTCTCGGGTGCGCTCATGTGCGCGTACCACTTGAGGCAGTGGTGCTCGACGGCCCAAACGCGGTCGAATCCGTGCTTCTCCGCGAGGACGGCCTGCTCGACGCATTCGTGCAGCACGTTGAACTCTGCTTTTCGGTCGGTGTCGACCGTCTGTGCTTCGAAGATCATCGAGAACTTCACGTGCGTACCTCCTGGGACGATCTCGCCGCCGGCGCGTCGAGTCTACACCATGCACCGACGGACCTGGGGAACGAGGCGCCGCTCCCGCGCTAGCGCCAGCCCCGCCGGCTCTCGAACGCGCGCTTGGGGTTGTGTCGCGGCGACCAGCCGTAGAACGGGTGGCGACGTACGTAGTCCTCGCGCCGAAACGCCGAGATGAGCACGGCGCCGGCCACGAAACCACCGACGTGCGCCCAGAACG
>JABSQW010000349.1 GCA_013215605.1 Myxococcales bacterium | reverse complement strand
GCTCGACCCGGACGTTCTCCTGCTCGACGAGCCCCTCGGAGCTCTCGACCCGATGATCCGATTCGAGCTCCAGGGCGATCTCAAGCAGGTGTTCGCGTCGCTCGGCAAGACGGTCGTAATGGTTACACACGACATGACGGAAGCCGGTTTCTTCGGCGACACGATCGTGTTGCTGCGCGACGGGCGAATCGTTCAGCGCGGCTCCTTCCGGGACCTGCGAGAGTCGCCTGCCGACGCGTTCGTCAGTCGGTTTCTGCGCGCGCAGCGGGTCGAAGGAGTCGACGCGTGAAGCTTGGGCCGGTGTTCCTGCTCATTGGCTCACTCGGAGTCGCACTCGCCCCGGGAAATGCGGGAAGCGCGGGCGACGACGCGCCCAGCCTCCGCATCGGATCGAAGAACTTCACCGAGAACGTCGTGCTCGGGGATATCGCGACCCTTGCCATACGTGGCGCCGGTGTGAACTCCTCACACCGCCGAGCGCTCGGCGGCACGCGCGTGCTGTTCGACGCCCTCGTCGCCGGCGACATCGACGTCTACGCGGAGTACACGGGAACGCTGCGCGAGGAGATCCTTGCCGGACAGGACGTGGCTGCGCCCGGGGCGCTCGAGCGTGCTCTCGCCGAACGCGGTGTACGTCTGGGCGCGCTCCTGGGCTTCCAGAATACCTACGCGCTCGGCATGCGCGAGGCGCGCGCTGCGGAACTCCACTTGCGGCGCATCTCGGAGCTGCGCCGTCACCCGGACCTCGTCTTCGGCTTCAGCAACGAGTTCATGGACCGCGGCGACGGCTGGCCCGCCCTGCGCGACCGCTACACGCTGCCGCAACGCAACGTCCGCGGCATCGAACACGATCTCGCCTACCGGGGTATCGAGGCGGGCAGCATGGACGTGATCGACGTCTACTCGACCGACGCGGAAATCGCGTACTACGGGCTGCGCACGCTCGAGGACGACCTACGTCACTTCCCCGTGTACGAGGCAGTCTGGCTCCTGCGAGCGGACGTCGCCGAGCGCGCGCCCGCCGCGATCACCGCGCTCGATCGCGTCGGCGGTCGGATCGACGAGGCGGCGATGATCTCGATGAACGCGGCCGTGAAGATCGATGGCAAGCCCGAGAGCCTCGTCGCGTCTGGCTTTCTCAGGGATCAGGTCGGCATCGAAGTGGCTGCCGATGTCGAGACGAGGGTGCATCGGTTCTGGCGCCACACGTTCGAGCATCTGACGCTCGTTGGGACCTCCCTCGGCGCAGCGATCTTGCTCGCGATCCCGCTCGGCATCGCGGCGGCGCGGCAGCGACGTGCGGGCCAGGTGATTCTCGGAACCGTGGGTGTCGTGCAGACCATTCCCGCGCTTGCGCTGCTCGTGTTCATGATTCCACTGCTCGGCATCGGTGGCTTCCCGGCGGTAATGGCGTTGTTCCTCTACAGCCTGCTGCCCATCGTTCGGAATACCTACACCGGACTCACCGAGATCCCGCTATCGCTCCGCGAGTCGGCACTCGCCCTCGGCCTTCCCGAGTTCGCTCGGCTTCGCCACGTCGAGCTTCCGATGGCGATGCCGTCGATCCTCTCGGGAATCAAGACGTCGGCGGTGATCAACGTGGGCGCCGCGACGCTCGGGGCACTCATCGGCGCCGGCGGCTACGGCCAGCCCATCCTCACGGGGATCCGTCTCGACGACATGGGGCTGATCCTCGAAGGCGCGGTCCCGGCCGCCGCTCTGGCGCTTCTGATCCAAGGCGGCTTCGATCTCCTGGAGCGCGTCGTGGTGCCCAGGGGGTTGCGCCTTCGCGGGGAGGTGAGTTCGTGAGGAGCATGGCGATTCTCGGAGCGTCGCTCGCCTTCGGCTGCGCGGGCTGGAACGGCATCGTGCCAGTGACGGTCGACGTCCCGGCCGGCGACCCAACCTCGCGCCGCGGCGTCGCGGTACGCATCGCCGACACCGACGACCAGCGCCACTTCGACTTCCTGGCACGCCGCTCGCGGATCCCATCGATCCAGTACCAGGAGCTCATCGGAAGGAAGGGGGCGAAGCGCGTCATTGGGCGCAGCCGCAGTTCGGGCGGCGGCAATTTGAGGCTACCCGGTGAGCGCACCGTCGAGGACTTCGTCACCGACATCCTCACGCGCTCGTTCCGGGAGGCCGGCTACGCGGTCACCGACGACGAGGGCGCTACGGCCGTCGAAGCGCGCGTGCTCGAATTCTGGACGTGGATGACCGACCGCCCATTCGGCCTGCCGAGCTTTCAGTTCCGCGTTCGGGTCGCGATCCGCTCCGATGTAGAACCGTTCGTCGGGGCGGGCGAAGCGGTCTGCGGCGAGTTCTTCACGGTCGGCACGCGAAGCGCAGAGACCTGGGCCAAGACCGTTCGCGCCGGACTCGCGGAATTCGGCGAACACGTAACGCGGCGCCTCGAGAGCCCCTCGAGTCCGGTCCCGGCTTGGTATTGCACGCCTCTGATCCGCGAGGACGAGAGCGTGCAGGACGACACGTCGGCCTTCTAGCCCGAACGATCGAGCAGGAGGTCGAGAAGCTCGTCGTAGGCGGCGTCGGCGATGTCCACCAGCTCCGCGTCGGTGCGGTCCTGGATGGGGTGGGGGACGAACAGGCCGGCGGGGTCCGCGCCGAGGGCGCGGGCCTGCGACTCGGCGCCGTCCGTGAATTCGGTGGTGGCGACGTAGACCATCGGAACACCCGCACCCTCGAGGTTCACCGTGTCGTGCACACTGCACGACGTACAGCTGCCTCAATCGGCGAGAGCTTCGACGACCGCGTCACACTGCGTGGCGATCTCCTGCCGCAGGTCGACCGGGGCGGGTTTCGTGAAGGTGGGCTTCCTGAAACGCTTCACGTGTGCGCCGGCGCCGAGGATCTTCTCCTCCAGCCGGTCGAGGAAGACATCGCCCCGCGCCTTCGAGATGTCGAGGAGCCCAACGGTGAGGCCGTCGAGCGTCGTGGGGCGCGGTACGCGCTCGCGCTTGGCCGGGCGGCGTTCACTCGTGGGGTCGAGTACGACGCGCACACCACTCGACTGGTTCTCGATTCCAGTTGTCATGACTGAATCTCCCGCGTTACGGGCTGGCTGCCGATCGCGCCAGCCGCCCACCCTCCGATCATTGCCGAAAACAGGCCCGCACCGCCACCGCAGTGAACGATGAGGAGACCGTCCGGCCGGAACTTCGGAATCATCTTCCCCGCGACCCCCTCCGGCAGCCCCTCGAGAATGCCGCCCGCGCCGCGCACGAGCTCTTCGCCCGGAATCAGCAGGAGTTCGTGGAGGCGCTCGACCAGCTGCTCCTTGCTCCAACTCGCCTCACGAAAGACGCGGGCGTGCTCGGGGCTCACGGCGAGGAGACAGTCGAACGCCATCACGGCCTTGGGATGATGGAGCGTGCGCAGGTTCACCGCGAAACTCTTTGCCAGCGACTCGGGATCGCGCGAAAGCTGGTCGACGATATTGCGCGGCCCCTCACCCGCGAAGACCGTCACGGTATTCTGACCCGCCACGGCGCCCCGATCAACGGACAGCGGCTGCCACGGCGAGCCCTCTTCGTCTTCGGGGAAGCAGAAGGAGAGCTTGCCCGGGTTGCCGAAGGTGGCGCGGTCGACTGCGCCAGGACGGCCGCCGCCGACATTTCGGATCACCAGCTGCACGGCGCGACCGATGCTGAGATTTGCGCGATTGCCCTGGCCGAACACGTTGATATCCGAGTTCATCCCGATCGCGCGGCGGATGGGACCGTTCACGATCACCACGGGACCGGCGGGCATCGTGGTGGCGAGAACGCCGTGGATGTTGAATTCGTCCGTGCACAATGCCTCGACCGCAGCGATCACCACCGGGAGATACTCCGGGCGGCAGCCCGCCATCACGGCGTTGATCGCGACCTTCTCGACCGTGCACTCGACGAGATCGGGAGGGGCGACGGCAACGATCTCGTCGGAGCTGCGCGTCGTGCCCTCGAGCATCGCGTGAACACGGCGCTCGGTTGGCGGGATGACGGGGAGCCCGTCGGTCCAGCCGCGGTCGAACAGCGCCTCCATCTCGTCTTCGAAACTCGCGATCTCGACGCGACGCGAGCGCAGCTTGGCGCCGGAGAAGCGCACGAGCAGATCGGGTGCGATGTCTGGGTCGACCGAGAGGGACCCGCAGCCGGGGCGCGATTCGGGGAGCTCGCCGCCGATCCCGACGACCCCCGTCAGCTCCTCCCACTCCGGTCGATGCCAGCCGACGACACGCGCCTGCTCGACCCCGTCGTTGCCGACACGCACGAGCGTGGGCACGACCTCGATCTCGCAGTGCCATGAAACCTCGAGCGACGTGTCGTCTACAGGTTCGAGACCTTCGGGGAAAGTGACATCGTCTTGCGTGTAGACGGTGAGGTCGACCTCGCCCCGCAGCTGTGCGAGGGCGGGCGCGACCAGCTCACAGGTGGGGCAGTCGCGCTTCACGAAGGCGACGAACCCGGCGGGAAGCGGAGGGGCAATCGGTGTCACGATTCCCCGAGCTTACCCGGGGAAGCGTCTCGCGAAAAGCCGAATCGTCGCCGGGACGCGGCGCGGCTCAGGGGACCCGGAGGTGGGCGTCGAAGCCTTCCCGAGTCTGGAAACGCTCGACGTGGTGGTCGGCGTCGCCAAACAGGCCCTGCAGCACCCGCAGGCGTTTGAAGAGGAGTCCCTCGTCCTGCTCGTCGGTCACGCCGATGCCGCCGAGCAGCTGGATCGCATTCTTCTGCACGAACCACCCGCCGTCCGAGAGCTGAAGCTTCGCCGCGGAGATCTCCGCCATGCGTTCCTCGGGGTCTTCGCTGTCGACCAGGATCGCAGCGAGAATCATGGTCGACTTGCAGAGCTCGACCTCGGCAAACATGTCTGCGGCGCGGTGCTGCAGCGCCTGGAACGATCCGATGGGAACGCCAAACTGCTTGCGCTCTTTCAAGTACGCGACGCTGTGATCGAAGAGCTCCTGGATCTGCCCCTGTCCTTCTGCGCACGCCGCCGCCGCCCCGCGGTCCATCGCCCACTCGAGGTGCGAGAGCGCTTCGCCCTGCGCGCCGAGCAGCCGGTCGGCGGAAACCTGCACACCGTCGAAGTTCAGCAGTCCCGTACGGTGGCCGTCCATTCCTCGTACGACGGTGCGCGTGAGACGGGCAGCGTTGCCATCGACGATGAAGAGCGACAGACCACGCTCGTCCTGTGGCTGCCCCTCCGTGCGCGCCACAACGACGATCTGATCCGCGAAGGCACCGTTCAGCACCCATGTCTTCTCGCCGTTCAGCGTGAAGAGGTCGGAGCCGTCCTCCCGCTCGGCAGTGGTCAGACAGTCGGAAAGGCAGTAGCGGCTCTGGCGCTCCGCGTACGCGAGCGCGAGCGATGTCTCTCCCTCCACCATCGGCTCGAGAAACGCCTTCACCTGAGCCTCGGTACCGAGGCGTGAGATCAGCCCACCGGCCAGTACGACGGACGGCAGCAGCGGCTCCGGAACGAGCCCCTTGCCGAGCTGCTCCAGAATGAGGGCGAGGTCGACGAAGTCGCCGCCGAAGCCGCCCTGCTCCTCGGGATACGCCACGCCGAGCCAACCGAACTCGCCCATGCGCTTCCAGACCTCCGGATCCCAACCGCGCTCGGAGTCGCGCAGCTTGCGGAAGCGCTCTACCGGCGAGTCGTTTGCGACGAACTTCGCCACGGAGTCGACGATCATCTGCTGTTCTTCGGAGAGGTCGAAATTCACGGCTCATACCTCAACGGGTGGGAAGACCGAGGATGTCCTTCGAGATGACGTTCCTCTGGATCTCGTTGGATCCGCCGTAGATGGTGGCCGCGCGCAGGTAGTTCCACTGCGACGCCACCGACCGCTCGTGCTCCGGCAGTGCTTCCGGCGGCGAATCGAGCCAACCCAGCGCATCGTGACCCATCGCATCCATGCACAACTCCGTAGCCTGCTGGAGTAGCTCGGTGCCCACGAGCTTCAAGATCGAGCTCTCAGCTCCCGGGGCTCGGCCGAGTTGGGCGGCGGCGAGCGTCCGGTTCTGCGCCATCGTGATGGCGCGCAGACGCATCTCGGCGCGCGCGATGCGGCGGCGGAATCCGGAATCGTCGAGGAGACGGCCCGTCCCAACGGGCGTGTCCCGCGCGATGCGCTTCGCGAACTGCAGCCACCTCAGGCTTTCGGCGACGCCACCGATCAGCGTGCGCTCGTGCCCGAGCAACGCTTTCGCCATCGACCAGCCCCCGTCCTCGGGACCGACGCGATTGCTCTGCGGCACGCGCGCGTTCTCGAACCACGTCTCCGAAAAGGCGTAGGTCCCACCGGTCGTGAGGAACGGCTTGACCGTGATGCCCGGCGTGTTGCGAATGTCGACGAGGAGGAACGAGATTCCCTCCTGCTTCTTGCCCTCGGAACCCGTGCGGCACAGGATGAAGATCCAGTCGGCGTACTGCGCGTACGTCGTCCAGGTCTTCTGCCCGTTCAGTATGTAGTCGTCGCCGTCCTTCTCGGCGCGCAGTTGAAGGCTCGCGAGATCGGACCCGGCGTTGGGCTCCGAGTAGCCCTGACACCAGATCTCATCGCCCGAGAGGATCTTCGGCAGGAAGCGCTGCTTCTGCTCTTCGCTGCCGTACTGGACGAGCAGGGGGCCGACCATGCCGAGACCGAACGGCGACAGCTGCGGCGCGTTCGCGCGCATCAGCTCCTCCGTGAAGATGTGGCGCTGCGTCACGTCCCAGCCCGTTCCGCCGCACTCGACCGGCCAGGCAGGAGCCGCCCACCCCTTCTCGTAGAGGATCTTTTGCCAGGCCATTCCGTCTTCGGGGCCGAACTCCGCGCCGGCGTCGGCGCGTCGCTTCATCTCGGGCGGCATCGCAGCCGCGATCCAGGTGACGAGTTCGTCTCGAAACTCGAGGTGTTGGGGACTCAGGGTCATGTCCATGGCTGGCCTCGGGCGCCGCACGGGCAGCGCGCGGTGGTGTAACGATCGAGAAGGACTGTTTCGGAAACAGTCGGTCGCGCCTGGAGATCGGGGCGCAACTCCGATGCGATCGTCGTTCAGAATAGATCGTCATGCTGAAGCTACTGCGTTAATCGCGTCTTCGCGTGACCGAGAGTCACGCCACCGCGGTCCACCAGCGGTGTCACTGGAATCGTGAAGCCGAAAGCGCCACCTTGCACGGGACATCGGGTCACCGGACGCAGGGACCCGCGGCCGGAGGCAGGATCACGGTGAAGACGCTCTTTTTGTTGCGACACGCCGATGCCGACGAAACGGTGGCCGGAGCCACCGATACCGATCGCGTGCTCTCGGACCGCGGAATTCGCGAAGCCGCGACGCTTCCGGAGCGGTTTGCTCGCTTCCCCACGACGCCGACGCTTGCGCTGTGCTCGCCGGCGCGCCGCGCGATTCAGACGCTCGAAGGATGGCTCGCCGAGCGGCCCGATTCCGACCTGGCGGTCGAGACCGACGAGGGGCTCTATCTTGCGAGCGGTACGAAGCTCGCCGAATGCCTGCTCGAAGTACGCAACGACGTGGAGTCGCTGCTCATCGTCGCTCACAACCCGGGGATCGGAATCTTCGCGCACGAGTTTCTACGCCCCGAAGACCACGGACCCGCTGCGGAAGGCATCCGCCGCGGCTTTCCACCCGCCGCCCTCGCCGTGTTCGAGTTCGATGTGAACGAGTGGACGGGTGTCTCGCCAGGTCGCGGACGACTCGTCGGCGGTGACTTCCCGCGGTAGACGCTTCGCTCGGATCAGCGGGCGTGCATGTCCGGCTCGACGCTGCTGTCGTCCCTTTGCTGCTTCCCGTGATTGCGGACGAGATAGCGCTGCCAATCATCGCACTGGTTCGATCTCTCCATCACCCAGGCCCTGCGTCGCTCACAACGCGCACCCGTTCGGGCTACGCAGTCCGCCAGGAACTCTTCCGCCCAGCGGTCGAATACGAAGTCGCCGCAGGGATGCTCGCGCCAGCGCGCTGCCGCATCGAGTCGCGCGTTCCAGTCGGCCGCCCAGACCTTCTGCTCGCCGAGCCTGTGTGCGCACGCCCAGGATATTCCGAGAACGGCGATCCAGGCCGCAGTGTTTCCCAAGCGCGGAATACGCGTCACTCGACGACGACACGGGCCGACAGGATCGTGACGGAGGTCTTCGGCGTTCCCTTCTTGGAGCCCTGCTTGTCGAGATTCTTCAGCGTCTTCTTCCCCTCGACCATCTGTCCGAAGACGGTGTGCTTGCCGTCGAGACCCTTGACGGGCTTGAACATCACGAAGAACTGGCTCCCGTCGGTGCCCGGTCCGCGATTCGGCGTGCTCAGTACCCCGGTCTTCCGGTGCTTGCCCCGGCGGTCCTTCGTGAACTCACCACCGAACTGATAGCCCGGTCCCCCCGCTCCGGTGCCGCTGGGATCCTCGCTCTGCGCCATGAAGCCCCGGATGATCCGGTGAAAGTCGAGTCCGTCATAGAATCCGAGCTGCGTCAGGTAGATCGCATTGGACACGTGGAGGGGCGCGATGTCGGGATAGAACTCGAACCGCAGTGTCCCCTCGCTGGTTTCGAGTACCCAGAAGTACTTCTTCGCAGCGTCGAATGTGAGGAATGGAGGGTCCGGGAGCGCCGTCCGCCAGGCGGGATCCCCTGGATCGGGCGGTTCCTCGGCAATGTACTTCGCCACCTCCTCGAGGATGGGATCCTGCTCCTCTGCAGCACGAACGCTGGCGGCGGAGCCAATGGAGACGACGAATGCAAGAACGAGCAACGCGGTGCCTGTGTGCGTCAATGCCGACCTCATACAAAGTCAGTGAACCAGCGGCCCCGGCGTACGACCGCCGGCAGCGATTGTAAGCATAACGGGGAACCGACAACGCAGGACGCCGGACATCCCGCATCCGGCCCCGAGGACCTCGTGGCTCCGAACCAGAACAGCCGGAGCGGTATGAGTCGAGGCAGATTTCGCGAGCCGCACATCCACCGCGACGGATGACTGAGGGGCGTCTACCACGTCGATCTCGGGTGTGTCGTGCGCACGGACAACCCCGGCCACCCCGGGTTGGATCGAGAGCTGCCGGGATCACGCTCGGCGCAGTCTCGAGACCCGCCCGTGGTTGCTCAGGAATCGGCCGGATCTGCCACCCAGTTGCCGTGGAAGCCGAACGGAACGCGGCGCGGGAGCGAGACCACCGCCAGCGGTTCGGCATCGAACGAACGAGCGTCGAGGATCACGAGATCGCTGACCTCGCGCGCGGCGTCGTACACGAGTGCGAGGAGATAGCCTTCGTCCTCCTCGGCGTCGGGGTGGGCGGGCACGAAGACCGCCTCGCCGGGTGAGCTCCCGAGTCCGAAGTCGCGAATCTCGCTGGTCCCCGCGACGAGGTCGTATTTGATGAGAGACGTGCTCGCCGCGCCGACGTCCGTCTCGCTCACCACCGCGTAGCCGTAGCGGTTCGGTAGACCGCACAGGCGATCATCGATGCGCGGAAACTCCGAGGGGCGGTCGTCGAGCGCCTCTTCGGTGACCTTCTCCGAGTCGAGGTCGATGCTGAATCGGTAGAGGTAGGCGGCGTCGAATTCGTTCGCGCTGTTGCGCCACAGCTCCGGATAGCGCGCCGCGTCGAGCACGAGCTTTCCCGCCAGCTCGAACGCGTTCATCGGATGGAAGATGTAGCAGGGCTCGATCTCGACCCAACGGATGTCCGCGTCTCCTCCGCTCCGGGGCATGATGCCGAAACGCGCCGGGTAGTCGTCGCTCCACGCGTAGGGCATGCCGCGGCTCTCGAGTCCCTCGAAGTCCAGCACGATCGGGAGATCCATGAATACGACGTGATCCGAGGTGATCGCGAAGTCATGGATCATCGTCGGACCGCCCACCGTGATCTCCTCGCTGCGCACGAGCACACCGTTGGCATCGGCACAGTGGTACGTGAGATAGGGGGGCGAGAACCCGTAGCCGAAGAAGTGCATCTCGCCCGTGGTCGGACAGATCTTGGGGTGCGCGGTCATGGCGGTCGCGAGCTTGTCGTCGAAGCTGTGGAGGCCGATCGTCTCGAGCTTTCCGGAGAGCTCCGTCGGAAAGGACGTCTCGACCAGCGCGAGGATGCGACCCGCGTGGCCGACCACGTTGGTATTCGCCAGGGCAACCGTGCGATCGACGCTGCCGTCGGCACTCACGAACTGCAGGCCGGGCTCCTCGAACGGGCGCGTTCGCACCCAGCGATTGCGATACCAGGCCGCGCCCCCTTCCTCGAGGCGGACGCCGTGGACCATCCCGTCGCCGAGGAACCAGTGCCCGGGATCGACGCCCGCCACCGGATTCGGGCCGTTTCGCAGGTACACGCCGCGAAGCGACTCCGGCACCGAACCGCGCACCGGTAGCTCAAACGCGCTGCGCTCTTCTTCGACGGGCGCGAAGTTGTCACTCAGGTAGAAGGGTCGAGGAGCCTCGGACGTCGATGCCATGGGGTTCTTCCTTGTATCGAATTCCGCGAGTCTACGTCGGCCGACCCGGTATCCCGCCCAATTGCGCGCAGAGTCAGGCTCGCGCGAGTCAACGAGGGATTGGATGGTATCATGCAGCGCTCTGCGCGACGCTTGGCGCTCGGAGACCGAACCGCGGCCGCTCCACTCTCCCGCGATGCCCCCAAGCCACGACGAGAGGCGACGTGCCGCCCGACACCGGATTCGACGCGTCGATCGACGCCATCTTCCGCCCCATCGCGAAGG
>JABSQW010000035.1 GCA_013215605.1 Myxococcales bacterium | reverse complement strand
CCCTACCCTAGAGAGCTCCCTACCCTAGAGAGCTCCCTACCCTAGAGAGCTCCCTACCCTAGAGAGCTCCCTACCCTAGAGAGCTCCCTACCCTAGAGAGCTCCCTACCGCGAGCAGAAGATGACGGGTCGAGCCCCTCGGCAACCGGGGCGCTTCAGCGGATCGACTCATCGGGAAGTTCCCCCTTGATCCCCTCGTCCAGGGGCATGGGGTCGGGGAGGGAGCCGGTTTCGACGAGATGTTGCTCGAGCAACGCAGCAAGTCGGGCGACCTGGTGTGCAGCCTTCGGATCATCGACCAGGTTCACTCGCTCTCCTGGGTCTGCGCTCAGGTTGTAGGCCTCTGCGCGATGCCGATCCGGACCACCGTCGCCATGCGGATAGTGGACATACTTCCACTCCGCCGTGCGCACGCCCCGTACATTGGGCGTGTAGGGGAACTGCTTCTCGTAGTCGTAGGCGTAGTGCCAGCTCGTACGCCAGTCTTCGTTGCGACCTTCCAGCAGGCGAACCCAGGAGGCGCCGTGGATACGAGGCAGCGGCGGGGCGCCAGCCAGCTCGAGCAGGCTCGGAGCGAGGTCGATCGAGAGCACCTGCTCCGTGATCCGGGTGCCGGCTTCGATGCGGGCAGGGTAGCGAACCACCAGCGGTACTCGGATGCTCTCCTCGTGCATGGTGCGTTTGTCGATCATGCCGTGCTCGCCAAGCAGGAAGCCGTTGTCGCTCGAGAAGACGAAGATGGTCCGGTCGAGAACGCCTCGCTCCGCAAGAGCCGCGTGGATTCTGCCGACGCTGTCGTCAACGGAGTTGATCGTGGCCGTATAGCTGCGGACGAATCGTTCGAAGTCGCTCACCGCTTCCGGGCGCTCGTCCGGGAACGCCTTGCGGAAACCGTAGAGCGGTCCGTAGATACCGTGCCAGGTCGCCAGGCGCTCCGCGATCCAATCCGGCTTTCCCTCGAGATCGAAGGCGCTCGCGGGATAGGGGACTGGCAGCGAGTCATAAACGGTGCGGTACTTCTTCTCGGGAACGAACGGCCCGTGGGGTGCCTTGTGGCCCAGGATGAGAAGAAAGGGACGCTCGCTGCCGCGCTGAGAGAGCCACTCGATCGCGAGATCTGTGACGCGATCGGTGTAGTAGCCGCGGACCACGCGCCGAACCCCGTTGACATTGAACGTCGTGTCGTAGTACTGGCCCTGCCCTGCGTGCGTCACCCAGTAGTCGAAGCCCGGCCGTTTTCGGTCATCGCCTTCACCCATGTGCCACTTCCCGATATAGGCGGTCTGAAAGCCAGCACCCTGGAGCTGCCTCGGAAGGCTCGGAAGATCGACCGGGTAGTCGGTGAAGTTGTTCGTGACGCCGTGGGCATGGGCATACAGACCCGAGAGGAACGACGCACGGCTCGGCGAGCAGAGTGAGGTCGTGACGAACATGTTGTCGAAGCGAGCGCCCTCGGCGGCGAGGCGGTCGATGTGTGGCGTCTCGATGCCGAGCAGCGGCCTCCTGGAAAACCCGACCGCATCGGCGCGCTGATCGTCGGTCAGGACGAAAACGATGTTGGGAATCGGATCCGCAGGATTCTCCGGTTCTCCGATCCAAGACGAACAGCCGGAGAAGAGGAGAAGCAATACGGACGGAATAGCCAGGATGCGCACGTACCTCGAGAATCGGATCACGTTCAGTCGACCTTCTTGAAACGGGGCGGTTCCTCGCCCCCGCCCAGGTGAACCAGGAGCGCACCGACCGCGCCCTCACGATCTTCCCGTATTCGGTCACCGGTTCCTGGTTGACAGAATCTCTAGGATAGAACCTTGCGGAAACGCAGCTTGAACTTCCTATCTACCAGTATGAATTTTCTCGCACGTATAATGGGCCTTTGAATTTCCTATCCGCGGACGGCCTCCTCTTCCAGCCCAGGGGTTGAATCCGCTACACACAGCGCCATGCGAAAGTGGACTCTCGGGACAATCCTCGTTCTTCTCGTCGTCGCTGGCGGGGCCGCCATCCTCTACCGCCAGGAGTTCTCCCGCCTCGCGTTTGCGACTTCGCTCTTTAGCGGCGCGGAACAATATGAGACCTTCGGCCGGATCGCGGAGCTCTTCCCGACGGCGAGGATGCGGGCCCCGCGCCGCGCCATCTCTTTTCCGCGGGGGGCGCCGACATCGCTGCCCGAAACCTTTCTCTACAGAGGCAAGCAGCTCTCCGTCCCGGAGTTTCTGGAGGCCACGGATACCAGCGCCCTGCTCGTGCTGCAGGACGGTCGCGTCCGCTTCGAGGACTACTGGCTGACCGGCGGCCGAGACGTGCCCTGGCTTTCGATGTCGGTGGCCAAGAGCTTCATCTCGGCGCTCGTCGGCCTCGCCGTCGAAGAGGGCCGGATCAGCAGCATCGAGGAGCCCATCACGACCTACCTGCCCGCGCTCGAGGGCTCGGCGTACGACGGCGTGCGCATCAAGGACATTCTGCAGATGTCGTCGGGTGCTGCCTGGGATGAGACCTACGGCGACCCCGACTCGGACATCAACCGCTTCGCGCGCATCCTGGCAATCGGCGGGTCACTCAACGAATTTTCCACCACGCTCGCGCGCGAGCGCGAACCCGGCACCTTCAACCAGTACAACTCGACAGATACCCAGGTCCTGGGCTGGCTGCTCGTGCGGACCACCGGCCAGCCGATCGCGGCGTACATGGAGGAGAAGCTCTGGGTGCCGCTCGGTATGGAGAACGACGCGTTCTGGATGATCGACAGTGACGGCATGGAGATGGCCTTCGGGGGACTCAACGCGACCGCCCGCGACTACGCCAAACTCGGCGAACTCTACCGCAATGACGGTCGCTTCCAGGGAGAGGAGATCCTCCCCGCCCATTGGGTGCGCGCCTCGGTCACGCCCGACGCCCCCCACCTCCTTCCCGGCGACCACGAACTCAGCGATTGGGAAATCGGCTACGGCTACCAATGGTGGGTGCCCGAAAGTAACGAGGGGGAATTCGCGGCGATCGGGGTCTACAACCAATTCATTTACGTAAACCCCACCCGCGACGTCGTGATCGTAAAGCTCTCGGCGAATAGCGCCTACGCAACCGAGCCCGACGGCTCGGCCGACCAGGAATTCGAGACCATCGAGTTCTTTCGCGCGATCGGCAGTCAGTTGGCCCCGATCGCTCCCTGACCACCGCCGAAGTCGGCACCCTCTACACCGCAGCAGTCCCCGAGCCCACCACCGGCCTGCTGCTTGGGTTGGGGCCCCGTATTCGGTTACCGGTTCCTGGTTGACAAAATCTCTATGATAGAAACTTGCAGAAACCCAGCTTGAACTTCCGATCTACATTTCGGGCTTGTTCTTCCAACCCTCCGGAGGTACTCGATGCTCCGTAGAATCGGCATCCCTCTTCCTTCTCCTCGTCTGGCGCGCATGGTCTTCCCGGTCACTCTGCTGATCGCGGTGGCGGCCAATGTTGCCCATGCCGCTGCCGAGCCTGCACCTCCGAACGTCGTCATCCTCCTGGCCGATGACCTGGGCTGGGCCGATGTCGGCTATCACGACGGCGAGATCAAGACGCCCGGCATCGATCGCCTTGCCCGGGAAGGACTTCGACTCGAGCGCTTCTACTCGGCGCCCATCTGCTCTCCCACCCGGGCTGCCCTGCTCACGGGGCGCGATCCCCTCAAGCTGGGCCTTGCCTATGACCAACTCCATCCCTGGTACAACGCTGGGCTTTCGCCGGATGCCTACACCCTGGCCGATGCGTTTCAGGCCGCGGGCTACCAGACCGGCTTGGTGGGCAAGTGGCATCTGGGCCATAGCCAGGCCCATCAACTCCCCAACGCTCACGGCTTCGATCATTTTCACGGGCACCTGCACACGAATATCGACTACTGGAAGCACGAACGCGAAGGCGCTCACGATTTGCAGGAAAACGGAAAGTCGATTTCCCTGCCGGGCGAATACCTGACGCACATCCAGCAACGCGAAGCCATCCGCTTCATTCGCGAGCGCGATCCCAAGCGGCCCTTCCTTCTCTATGTCCCTTTTACCGCGCCCCACAGCCCCATGCAGGCGCCCGAGCAAGCCATCAACCGATACGCTCACCTGTCCGCCAAGGGCTATCGGCGAACCTATGCGGCCATGGTGGATGAGATGGATCGCGCGATCACGGCCATCCTCGAGACCCTCGATCGCGAAGGGCTCGCCGAGAACACCCTGGTGCTCTTCTTTAGTGACAACGGCGGATTCAGGGCATTCGGCGGCCGAAATACGCCGCTTCGCGGTGAAAAAGGGCAAACCTTCGAGGGAGGAATTCGCGTTCCCGCAGTGCTCCGATGGCCCGGCCAGCTGCCCGCCGGGAAGAGCGTGAATGCTCAAACCAACGTGATGGATGTCTTCCCCACCCTGGCGGCCGCAGCTTCGATTCCGCTGGACGAGAGCGCCATCATGGACGGGCACAACATGTGGCCGGTCTTCCACGCCGGTGAAGCGCCGGACAAACCACCTGCACTCTTTTTCGCTTCCGAGATCCCTGTTCCCGGGTTGATCCATCTGGCGGTCATTGATCTACCCTGGAAACTCGTCCAGATTGTCCACCAGGGGCAGACCGATACCCGGGTGCGCAATTTTCTCTTTCGTATTCTCGAAGATCCCAACGAAGAGAAAGATCTAGCGGCCGAGCACCCCGAGGTCGTCGAGAAACTCGCGGGACTGATCCATCGCTGGAGAAGCCAACACCCCATGGCGGGCACCCGGGGCACCCTTGTCCCACATCCCGGATGGGTGGCCCCATTGGATTGGGCGGATGCCGTCGTCCCCTCCACCCTCCTCCAGCCCCGCTGGAAGAACGAGTTGCCCTTCTCCAAGGAGCTGCTGGACGCCACCGCGGACCGAGGCGTGTTGGTAGATGAAGCCACGCGAAGAGAACTCGAAGATAACGAGAAAAAGCGCGCGGAGAACTGGACCGACTGAGCTGTAGAGCGGGCTTCCGGTCCACCGGGCCGCTCCCGTCTGCGGTCACCGGTTCTTGGTTGACAGAATCTCTAGGATAGGACCTTGCGGAAACGCAGCTTGGACTTCCTATCTACTAACATACTTTAGTGTTTTCAGGGACTTCCGTCGACTTGCAGACACCATCCCCCCATGATGCTTGTCTGCCAGTGAAGAGAATCTTCCGATGCGCCGCCCCTCTGATATTCTGGCGATGAGGGTTTCCTGGATTTTTGGAGAGCCTGATCATTCGAATATTCACCCGCCGCCCGATCCGCCGCACTCTGACGCCCACAGCTCTCGTTTCCATCACGTACTTGTTGGCGTTCGCGAGCCCGGCTTCGGCGACGTCCGTCGATCTCGTGATTACCGGTGCGTTCGGCAATGTTGCCTCCTTTGGATCGAACTTCATCGATACCAGCATCGGGCCCGCGACCTTCACAGTCGACGTCCAGATTGACGTGGACGCCCGCGGTGTCAGTGGAGTCTTTCTCTCGCTGCTGTTCGACACCGACAATAAGAACGAATTAGACGTCCTCGCGTTCAGCGAGTTGAGCTGGTCGAAGATCAACAACATGGGCGAGACGGAGGCCAGCCTGACTCAGACCAGCTCCGGCATCGTCTCGACGCAGGAGAGTGGGTTCAGCGGCCCTGAGGGCCAGTTGTTCACCTTCGACGGTACGTCCACCGGTGTAGGCCCGACGAGCACGACCCTGACCTTCGCACGCATCGTCTTCGTGGCCAATGGGCCCATTAATATTTCCAACGACGGACCCGACATCTTCGTGGGCCTTTTTTCGGGCGGCGACATCATTCGTGACAACACCACGCCCGTCCCCGTCGACATCTCGAGCAGCGTCTCATTCGGCAGCGGGATTGCAGTCGGTTTTGTCCCAGAGCCGACCACCGCCGCCCTGCTCGGCCTCGGTCTGGCAGCACTCGCACTGGCGGCACGCCGCCCGAGTTGAATGGGGGCACCCGGGATCGGGAACTGCGGAAACGCAGCTTGAACTTCCCATCTACTTCTCGGACGCGAGCGTCGGGGACTTTTCCGTGCTGAGGCGGTGGGTGATACTGCGATCATGAAGTGGTCCAGCATTGCGATGATTGGTT
Organism: Myxococcales bacterium; assembly: GCA_013215605.1. Taxonomy (GTDB): domain Bacteria; phylum Myxococcota_A; class UBA9160; order UBA9160; family SMWR01; genus JABSQW01. Next base: position 6,989 of record JABSQW010000035.1, on the reverse strand, counting down.
GCGTCCTGCTCCTGGGGTTCATGGTCGGTCGTGGGTCGTCACCTCCTGCCCCGGTCGCCCAGGACACGCAGCAGACGCAGGCATTGGCGGAGTCCGGAACGGAAGCCCGGACGGGGTCTGCGAAGAATAAGCAGGGGAAGAGGAAGGGGTTCAGCTTCGACGGGGTCGAGTTCCAGAACGAGAAATCGCTGGACGACGTCGACTGGATCGAGCGCACGACGCTCTTGCTCAGGCAGACACAGCCGACCTTCTTCTTGGGCGTGCCGCTGGTCCAGATCCCCAGCGACAACTGGCTGATGGCCGAGCTGATCTTCCNGATCAAGCCGGACTACATCATCGAGACGGGAACGGCGTACGGAGGAAGTTCGCTCTTCTACGCCGCGATTCTCGAACTGGTCAATCCGGACGGCAAGATCATCACGGTCGACATCAAAGAGAAGAACATACGTACCGAGGCGAGGGATACCGATCTCTGGAAGCGCCACGTGAAGTTCATCCTGGGCTCCTCCACAGACCCGGAGGTGATCGAGCAGATCGAAGCGGAGGTCGGAAAGGGAAAGAAGGTGTTGGTCACACTGGACACCCTCCACGCCCCCAACCACGTCAGCAACGAACTCGAGCTCTACTCTTCGTTCGTATCGAAGGGCAGCTACATCATCGTTCAGGACACGTTCTTCGAAGGACTCGCGGAAGCAATCGACGGGTTCCTGGCTTCGCACCCAGCTTTTCGACAGGACGTCACGCTCGACCAGCGCTTCCTCTTCACCAAGTACCGCGGCGGATTCTTGAAGCGGCAATAGACCGGGTGGGCCCGCCAAGAAGGAAGCCGCTCAGCGCTATCGACAGCGGCCCGTATTGGGGCTTCGTCCCGTCACCCGTATGCGGTCACCGGTTCCTGGTTGACAGGATCTCTACGGATAGGACCTTGCGAAAACGCAGCTTGAACTTCCTATCTACCCGATCCGCCTTCCTCCTCGGGGACCTCGCCTGGCCCGACAGGCAAGTGACGACGCCAAAGGTTAGGAAAACAGAGTGGTTCCTTTCCTCTTACCGGATCGCCGTTGCATGCCAAGTCACGGGCGTTCTGTTAGATCGTCTAACAATGCGCTTTCTTTGTTTCTTCCTCGGTGTGTAAGATTCGGCGCACTCGGAGCCGGCCTGTTCATGGACTACGACGACCTTTACTCCTTCCGAGGTTGGTCATCGCCCTGCTGAGTAGGTCCCGTCCAGTTATATATAGGTACGCTCGCCGGGCAGAGAGGAATTTACATGCAACGTTTTACAACAACTTTGTGCGCCATCGCGTTGACCCTCTCGGTCGCTGGACAGAGCGCACTCGGAGCCGAAACGGACCGTCCCGCGGTGAAGGAATTCAACTATCGAACTTCGTTCACCTACTCGTTTGGATCGAAATACGGCGGTTCAACGGAGTCGGTCCCACCGGGCGAAACGGTCCTCATACCGGACATTTCGGTCCACGCCTGGAGTTTCGGAGGCGGCGTTACTGTTCCCCTTGGGAACTCGTTCGGCGGACACGCTTTTCTGATCGGCGGAAAAGCCTATTCACAACTGGAATACACAGAGCTCGGCGCAAACCAGATTGCGAACTTCGACTTTGGAAAGGTTGAAGTGGGTTCGACGGCGTTCTGGAGAGATCCCGACAGGGGTTTCCTGGAATTGGGATATAGCTACTTCAATATTCTAGACGTTTCCCATAGGCATTCGCTTCTCAGCGCAGCCGGGTTGTACGTAAACTCGATCGATTTCACGATTGGCTTCCAATACGGCAGCGATTCGACAACCTCAGCTGACCCTCGACGCGAGAGAAACCTCTATGCTCTTTATGGAGCGGCGACCTGGTACTTCAGCAACCACGTCGCCGTCAGAGCGGGGCTGGGGTGGGAAAAATCCAGCACCCCTTCGATCTCCGAAGCCGAATCCGAATCGATCGACGGCGGCGCGGAAATCCTTTGGCAGCCAACGCTCGGTCCGCAGCGGCACCGATACTTGACTCTCAACCTCGCCCTGGGCGGCGGACGCACCGAATACCAGATTCCGGGATTTCCGGATCCTTCGCTCAACTTCGTCGAAGTCTTCGTCGGCCTAACCTTTGATCACACCGATGCAGATTCGCTCCTCGAACTCTTCCGCGAGTATCGCTGAGGTCTCCGACATCCAGCGGGGGACGTTTCAAGGCTCTTCATTGAATGCGAGCTCTCCCGTATGCGGTCACCGGTTCCTGGTTGACAGGATCTCTACGGATTGGACCTTGCGAAAACGCAGCTTGAACTTCCTCTCTACTGAAGCGCAGCCTCGATGGCCTGGGCCGGGCGCCGCCATTCGCCCTCTCCCGATGACCTCTCTGCCTGCTGGTGCTTCCAAAGGGCGGCGTATACTCCTCATCCGCCAGTGAATTGACGTGGGCGGCATCACCGGGATCGAGGTCATCGAACATGACACGCACGCAATGGATCTGGTTGGTCTCGATCGGTCTCTACGTAGCTTTCTTCAGCTGGTACACCTCGTTCGGCGGGCCGCTCACCGATGAGGAGATCGCACACTACATCGCGCAGGTCGAGAGCAGCGATCCAGCGCCCTCGCCCGAACGAATCGCGATGCTGCGCAAGTTCATGGAGGAAGACACCGGCGACGATTTCGTGATGGTCAACGTCATCGACATGTACGAGACGCCGCTACAGGTCGAGGGTGTCGAGCCCGGTGAGACCAGTGACGAAGTGCTGGCGAAATACATGGATTACATGCTGCCGGAACTCCTCTCCAGAGCCTGTCACCCGGTGCTATCCGGAGAGGCCGCAACCACGGCCATGGATATCATGAACGCCGACGGGATGGAACGATGGACCCAGGGCGCGGGCATGCGCTACCGCAGCCGGCGCGACCTGCTCGAGATTGCGGGCAACTCCGCTTTCGCTGACTCCCACGAGTTCAAGGTTGCAGCCATGCGCAAGACCATCGCATTCCCCATCGACCCGTGGATCCAGTTGGGGGATCCGCGCGTCGTGCTGGCTCTGCTCCTCGGCCTGATCGGGTGTGCCCTCAGTTGGCGCGAAGCTGCGCGGCGGCGACTCGGATAGGTCGAGTAGGCTGTATCTCCCAATGGAGATCCGGGGCACTTGGGAACCGCCTGCGGGCCCCAGCCTGCTCCTAAGGTTCCTCTAAGCCGACATCACGCATCGTCACGGGTGGTTAATCGGCCTTTGAACTTCCTATCCGCTCGGGCCGAGTCCTCAATAACGGCTCCGAAGACCACCGTGATCTGTCTCTAGGGGTTCGAGTCTGGGCAACCTTCTCGTCACCCCGGCTCTTGACCGCAGGCGACCTTTGTCTTGTTCACGTGTTGTTAGTAGGCTGCCGAAAACGGAATGAGGTGAGCCCAATGGACAGACTGAAGGTCTTTACAGCGGCCAAGATTCGGACGATGGATCTGGGCCGGCCGGAAGCCAGCGCGGTTGCGGTCAGCGATGGCCGCATCGTTTCGGTGGGGACGCTCGAGACCATGAAGCCATGGCTTCGCCGGTTGCCTCACGAGATCGACGATTCCTTCGCGGACAGGGTTCTGATGCCCGGTTTTGTCGATCCGCATACCCATTTGCGCCTATCGGGCATCTACATGGGGCTCAATTATGTGGGGCCCATTGATTCGACAGATCCCCAGGGCAATCGAGTCGAGGGTTTTTCCGACCGCGCAGCGGTCATCGACCACCTGCGTTCCCTGGTTGACCGGCGCAAGAACCAGGACCTTGAACCCATTGTTGCCTGGGGGTACGACCCGGGTATGCAGCAGGGCCATCTCGACCGGAACCTCCTCGACGCGATCTCAACCGAGGTTCCTCTCTGGGTGATCGCCTATGCGCCACACATCGTCTACACGAACACGCCGATGATTGAACGGATCGGTGTGAGCAGCGAAAGCCGGATCCACGGACTGGGCCGCTTTCCGGACGGCAACTTGAACGGCTGGTTCATCGAGACCGAGGCCACCGCGGTGGCATCGCGACCGGTGCGCAAGCAACTGTTCAAGGCTGGTTTTGGCTTGAAGGCTCTGGAACTCCAAGGCCAGGTGGCTGTCGCTAGCGGCGTGACCACGACGGCCGACATGATTTACGGCATTGAATCGTTTGGGCGCGAGTGGGACGACCACCAGAATGCGATCGACGCGGGTCTGCTTCCTCTGCGCATGCTCATGGTACCGTTCGAAGTCCGCCTCCGAAAAGAATTCGGCGATGACTTTCTCGAGTTCTACGCAACCATGAAGGCCAAGGCGACGGATCGCCTCGCCGTGCACGGGGTGAAGTATGTGAACGACGGATCCTACCCCTCCATGACCTTGCGTCTAAATTTCCCCGGCTATCTCGACGGAGAGCAAGGACTGACGGGTGAGGTTCCATGGCCGGACATGGTCGAACGGATGCTGCCGTTCTGGCGCAACGGCATTCAGATCCATTCCCACGCCAACGGAGACGAAACCGTCGACATGACCCTGAACACCCTGAACGCCATGCAGAATATTGCACCGCGCTTCGACCATCGTTTTACGATTGAGCACTATTGCATCAGCACGCCCGCTCAGGCCAAACGTCTGGCGGCACTGGGCGGCCTAGCCAGCGTGAATCCCTATTTTGTGCATTATCGATCGCAGATTCATTCGGAGAGCGGGTTTGGTCCGGATCGATCAGAAACCACGGCTCGCCTGGGATCATTGGTCGACGCAGGCGCAACCTTTGCTCTCCACTCGGATTACAATCTGGTGGTCGCGCCCATGCATCCCTTGACGGCCGCATGGATTGCGGTCAATCGGTTGAGCGCAGACAACGAGACCGTGGTTGGCCCCGGAGAGCGCATTTCAGTTGAGCGGGCACTGCGTGCCATCACGGTGGATGCCGCGTTTGTGCTTCGCAAAGACGACGTTTTGGGCAGCATAGAGCCAGGCAAATACGCCGATTTCGCGATCTTGGATGACGACCCCTGCGAGGTCAAACCGCTGAATCTCAAAGACATCCCGATTCGTGGCACCATTTTGGGTGGAGAAGTCAACCTGGCGGCCGAGAACTGAAGTGCACGGCTCATCTGAAGAAGGACAACTTGCGGCTGCGTGGGGAGTTGTCCTGCAGACCCTGGGCGTTCCACCGACTCATCCCCAGGACCGTGAAGCCGATCTCCAGGCAGCCTCGGCCGTTCAGTCCGTTGTGAAAACAATCCCTGTGACCGTTTTGACGGGTTTTCTGGGCGCCGGAAAGACCACCTTGTTGTGTCGGCTCCTGGAGCAAACGTCACTGCGGATCACTGCCATTGTGAACGATGTGGCAGCCATCAACGTCGACGCAGGCTTGATTCGATCCCGAAGCGCCGAGACGATTGAATTCCAGAACGGCTGTGCGTGCTGTTCGCTTCAGACCGATCTGCGCGACACCCTCGAGGAGATCGGTTCACGGGACAGGCGACCCCAGGCCGTATTGATTGAAGCCAGCGGCATCGCCGATCCCATGGGAATCGCGCAGACTGTCGCCCATGCGTCGGCTACCACCCTGGATGGCATTGTGACCCTGATCGACGCGATTGATTTTCAATCTCGATCTTCCGACCCGAGCACGGCCTTGGTCTTTGCCCGCCAGCTTGATGCAGCCCATCTTGTTGTACTGACAAAAACCAATGGCATTTCGGATCTACAGAAGCTCAGCCAGACCGTCGGCCAGCTGGCGCCCGGGCGTCCGGTTCTTGCGTGCGACGACTTATTCGTCGATGGCGGAGAAACGGCTGCGCAGATTCTCCTGGGTGCAGCTCTTCGCGGTGCGCGGCCGGCCCTTGCCGCCAGTCGAGATGAGCACGTCGCTTTCGCGGTTGAAACCAAGACGTGGACAGCCCCCTTGTCGGCGACGTCATTCTTCGATTTGCTGGATCGGCTTCCTGAAGCACTTTACCGGATGAAAGGCTCGGTCTGGTTGCGCAGTCGGCCGGAGGAGGCCCCAAGATGCGTCCACGTGCAGGTTGTCGGCCCCCGATGGCGGGTAACCGACGGCGAAGTTGACACGAAGGACAGCCATCTGGTGCTGATCGGCCGCGCCGGGGCTCCTTCGTTTTTGGAGTATGCGGCAGCACTGGAGAGGCTATCCGATGCGGATCGGATAAAGCCCGTATTGGGGTCACCGGTTCCTGGTTGACAGGATCTCGATGATGAGACCTTGCGGAAACGCAGCTTGAACTTCCTATCTACTAGCGTCGATTGATGCTAGGGCTTCCAGGCACGCGGCTACAATCTGTCCGTGGCTCTCGCCAACACATCCTGTCACAGACCGGTGAAGTTCTCTCGAGCTCGACCGCTACTCCAGCTTGGCTTCCTGGCTGGGATACTCGTACCCGCGCTCTCACCGATTCTTCACGCTGCTACCGAGACGGTCCAGGCACACCCGAACATCCTCTTCATCCTCACCGACGACATGGGAACACAGCTGGGAACCCATGGGGACATCCGCGCCACGACCCCTCGCATCGACCAACTCGCCACCGAGGGCGTGCGATTCGATCGGGCCTACGCGGCGGCGCCGTTGTGTACACCCAGCCGCGGCGCGTTGCTGACCGGCGTCACTCCCCACGCCAACGGACAGTGGGGCTTCGTTGCTCAGACGGAGCTACACCCGCAGATCGTCACCGCACCCGAGATGATGAGGAAATCCGGCTATTTCACTGGACTCCTGGGAAAGAAACACGTTCGCGCTGCCGACAATCAGCTCGAGTTCGATGTCAAAAGGCTGTTCCTTGGTTCCCTTCGCAATTCGCCGCACGCACTCGGGCGCGCGGTCGCGGCGTTCTTGCGCGAAGCGGAGGACCGGCCCTTCTTTCTCGTGGTGAGCATCAGGGCGCCCCACACGCCCTACCCCGGCGACGACGGCGTCCCCGCGTGGCGCAAGCCTCACGATCCAGACGCGATCCCCGTACCCGCCACCGCGCTCGACACGCCCCGTTTTCGGCTC
>JABSQW010000348.1 GCA_013215605.1 Myxococcales bacterium | reverse complement strand
CCCCATCCCGCGACGCCAGGGCGACGGGGGAGCATGACGAGCACCGCCCGACGCGTCGAACTCCACGTGCTCCACGCGCTCGATCGGCTCCGCCTGGCGTGGCTTCGGCGCCGCCATCCAGGCCTGGAGGTCGAGCCGGGAGCGAGCGCCTGCTTTGCCCACGCGCGGATCGAGATGCAGTCCGGAGCGAGGCTGCGGATCCGCAAGGGCGCCGTCACCGACCGAATCCCCGGGGCGCTCCACTTCTCCCTAGGCCCGGGCGCTCTCGTCGATGTCGGCGAGGGGGCGTGGCTGCGCACCGACGTCGGGGCAGTTCACGTCATCGCCTTCGAAGGGGCGCACATCGAGATCGGGCCGAAGGCGTTCCTGAACGGCTGCCACCTGAGCGCGAAGCGGAAGCTCTGCGTCGGGCGTGGCGCGAGCGTGGGTGTGGGAAGTCGGGTGTTCGACTCCGACCAGCACGCCCTCGACGACGCCACGCCCGAGAACGTCCAACCGGTCTCGATCGGCGACCACGTCTGGATTGCGTCCGACGCGACCGTGCTGCGCGGCGTGACGATCGGAGCACACAGCGTCGTCGCTGCGCGGTCGCTCGTGACAAGGGACGTCCCCGACCACACGCTCGTGTTGGGGTCCCCGGCGCGCGCTCACAGACGCGTCGGCGATCGAGCGAACACACCCTAGCTCTCGGGACGATCCGGGCAGTGCCCGGATCGTCCCGAGCTTCGTTGGCCGTGGGCTCGCTGCGCGCGCCCTGCGGGCGCTTGCCGCTGGCTTGCCAACGTCCACTGGCAGGGCGTAGGTTCGGGCCATGGCACAGAAGATCGCGTTCTTTGGTCAGGCTCCCTTCGGTCGCGATGTGCTCGTCCGCCTTCTCGACGCGGGGCACAGCGTCGTCGGCATCTACGCGCCTCCCGAGGGTGCGCGTCCCGATCCGCTGGCCGAGGAGGCCGAGAAGCGCGGTCTACCGCTCTTCCGCCACAAGCGCTTTCGCCGCAAGGGCGTGGCGATTCCGGAGCTTCTCGAGGAGCACCGCGCTCTCGGCGCCACGTTGAACGTACTCGCGTTCGTCACGGTGATCCTGCCGCCCGAGGTCGTCGACGGAGCGCCGCACGGGTCGCTGTGCTTTCACCCGTCGCTGTTGCCGCGCTTCCGCGGGGGCTCGGCCCTCGCCTGGCAGATCATCGAGGGCGAGCGCGAATCCGGCGTGACGGTCTTCCGTCCCGACGAGGGAGTCGATACCGGCCCGATCGTCGTTCAGCGCGGTGGCGTTCGGGTCGGCGACACCGACACCGCCGCGAGTCTCTACTTCGACCACCTCTACCCACTGGGTGTGGAAGCGCTCGTCGACGCGGTGTCCGCCGTCGACGACGGTACGGCGACGTTCACACCGCAGGACGAGTCGAAGGCCACCTTCCAGGGGCTCGTGGGTGAAGATGACGCACAGATCGATTGGGCGCGCGACGTCGGCGAGATCGACCGCCGTATTCGCGGCTGCGATCCGAATCCCGGGGCGCACGCCGTGCTCGAGCGCACGGGTGAAGTGGTCCGGCTGTACGGTGGCAGCGCCGCGGGGGACCCCCCGGGCGCCGAGCCGGGGGCCGTGCTCGGCGTCGACGACGGGCGTCTGCGCATCGCCACGCGCGGCGGTTCAGTGAGCGTCGCAAAGCTCCGCGTCGGTGACGGCGGCAAAGTTGCGGCCGGAGAAGCGCCGCTCGAAACCGGTGACCGCCTCGTCTGAGAAGTCTGCGAACCCCGTCGCGGGCCTCTTTGCGGGGCTCGCGGACGCCGGGTTCCAGGTCACCGGCGTTCTCGCCGCCGATCGCTGGGACGCCCTCGTACCGCCGGGGTTCCGCAGCGCCGACCACCTCGCGGGAGCGCGTTCGGTGCTGGTGGTCGCGAGTGGCGGGCGCGCGCTCTTCGACGCCTTCGCCACGGCTCCCGAGGCGACGCGTGGGCAGAGCGACCCCCTCGACGCATACACCGAGCGCTGCGTCGAGGCGGCGGCGTCCGGGCTGCGCGGCGCCGGACACCCCGCGGAGGGCGTCTTCGCTCACCGCGCGATCGACGGCCATTTCGCGGACTTCGTCGCGGTGGGGGAGGCCGCGGGCCTCGGCGCGCCGAGTCGACTCGGCCTGCTCCTCCATCCCGTCTACGGTCCGTGGCTGTCGATCCGCGCCGCACTCCTCTCGTCCCTCTCGCTGCCGCCGACCCCTGTCCCGCGGGATTTCGCGCCGTGCCGCGACTGCCCGGCACCCTGCGCGAGCGCCTGTCCGGGAGAGGCGCTGGCGGACGCAGCGTTCGACGTCTCGGCCTGCCAGGCGACGCGATCGCGTGTCGCCACCTGCGCGCTGCGCTGCGACGCCCGCCGGGCCTGCGTGGTGGGCCCCGAACACTCCTATTCCGAGGCCGCCGAAGCCCACCACATGGCAGCGCTGAACGTCGCCTGGCCCGCGCCGCCGCCGGGCCGCGACCGCCCTTGACAATTCCTCGGAATGCCTCAACTTCCGCCGCCTCCCAGCCGAAGCGTGGGCGCCGCTGGATTCTGGTTCCACGGCCTTCGACGCCCGGACTTCCGCTGACCGCGGCTGTTCGAACCACACCTAGACGCGACGGTTCGCCGTCGCCGACCCACGTGCCGAGGCGAGAGATGACGACCGACCTGGCCAAGATCCGGAACATCGGAATCAGCGCCCACATCGATTCGGGCAAGACGACCCTGACCGAGCGAATCCTCTTCTACACGAACCGTATCCACCGCATCCACGAAGTCCGGGGGAAGGACGAAGTGGGCGCGACGATGGACTTCATGGAACTCGAGCGCGAGCGCGGGATCACCATCGCGTCGGCGGCCACCCACTGCGAGTGGGAGGGTAATCACGTCAACATCATCGACACACCGGGCCACGTCGACTTCACCATCGAGGTGGAGCGTTCGCTGCGCGTGCTCGACGGTGCGGTTCTCGTGTTGTGCGGCGTCGCCGGCGTGCAGAGCCAATCGATGACCGTCGACCGTCAGATGCGCCGCTACCGCGTGCCGCGTCTCGCCTTCATCAACAAGCTCGACCGCTCCGGAGCGAACCCCCTCAAAGTGACGGAGCAGCTCTGCGAGAAGCTCAAGCACAACGCCGTGATGATGCAGCTGCCCATTGGCCTCGAGGCCGACTTCGAAGGCGTGGTCGACCTCATCAAGATGAAGGCCTACTACTTCGACGGCAGCAACGGTGAGGACGTCCGCGAGGAGGAGATCCCCGACGCGATGAAGCACGAGGCCGAGGCCGCGCGCGAGCAGATGCTCGACGACGTCTCGATGTTCTCAGACGCCCTGATGGAGGCGATCCTCGAGGATCACGTGACGGAGGAACTCGTCCACGAGGCGATCCGCGCGGGCACGCTGTCGCAGGATCTCACCCCGGTCTTCCTCGGCTCCGCGTACAAGAACAAGGGCGTCCAGAGGCTGCTCGATGCGGTGATCGCCTACCTGCCGAGCCCCATCGATGTGGAGAACACCGGCGTCGACCTCTCGAACGACGAGGCGCCGTTGGTGCTCGCCTCGGATCCCAACAAGCCGCTCGTGGCCCTGGTGTTCAAGCTCGAAGACGGCCGCTACGGTCAGCTCACGTACCTGCGCGTCTACCAGGGCACGCTCCGCAAAGGCTCCAGCATCATCAACAGCCGCACGAAGAAGCGCCACAAGGTGGGCCGCCTCGGCCGCATGCACGCGAGCCAGATGGAAGAGCTCAGCGAGGCCTACGCGGGAGACATCGTCGCGATGTTCGGCATCGACTGCGCGTCGGGCGACACGTTCACCGACGAGAGTGTGCAGATCGCGATGACCTCGATGCACGTTCCCGCGCCCGTGATCTCGCTGGCCGTGAAGCCGACCGACAAGAAATCCGAGGACAACATGGGCAAGGCGCTCGGCCGCTTCGTCCGCGAAGATCCGACGTTCCACGCCAGCGTCGATAGGGAGAGCGGCGAGACGCTGATCGCCGGGATGGGCGAGCTGCACCTCGAAGTCTACGTCGAGCGCATGAAGCGCGAGTACAACGTCGAGGTCGCGACCGGCGCCCCGCTCGTTGCCTACCGCGAGACCATCTCGCAGCGAGCCGAGTTCAACGTCACCCACAAGAAGCAGAGCGGTGGCTCCGGTCAATTCGGTCGCGTGGCCGGTTGGGCCGAGCCGCTGTCCGACGGGGAGTTCGAGTTCTCGAGCGAGGTGCGGGGAGGTGCGATCCCCACGGAGTACATTCCTTCCGTCGAGAAGGGCATGCGGAGCGCCCTGCTGAAGGGTGCCCTCATCGGATTCCCGATCACGGGCGTCAAGGTCGTGGTCAACGACGGTCAGTCGCACACCGTCGACTCGTCCGACATGGCCTTCCAGATTGCCGGTCGAAAGGCGTTCCGGGAGGTGTATAAGAAAGCGAAGCCCATCGTCCTCGAGCCGGTGATGAAGCTCGAAGTCGAGGGGCCGAACGAATTTCAGGGGTCGATCCTCAAGACTGTCATGCAGCGGCGTGGAACGGTGATCGGTACCACGGAGGAAGACGGCTTCTGCCGTCTCGAGGCCGAGGTTCCGCTCGCTGAAATGTTCGGATACGCGACCGATCTGCGGTCGGTGACACAGGGCAAAGCCGAGTTTACGATGGAGTTCTCCCGCTACCTGTCCGTTCCGGCAGAAGTGCAGAAGAACCTCATCGAGGCGTACGGAAAGGGCCTCGTAATCGATGAAGACTAGAACCATGCGCGATGGGGGCCTCGGGCTTCTCTGGCGCATCCGCCGCGAGCCGAAATCGAAGGTTTCGGCCGCCAGGGAGCTTCGCTCGTGTACAGGAAGTTTCTAAACGCCCGGAGTCCGCTCCGACTGCTGGAGAAGGGGCTGCACGGGGGGCTCGGGCCCGGGAATCTGGGCGTCGTGATCGCGGGCCACGGCGTGGGAAAGACGTCGTTTCTCGTCGGTGTCGCCCTCGACGAGCTGCTTCGCTCGGGCCACGTGTTGCACGTGTCGCTCGACGAGACGGTCTCCCACATACGCGCGTACTACGACACCGTTTTCGAGGACCTGGCGTCGACGGCGCACCTCGAGGAAGAGGCGCGCGTGCACCGGGAGATCGACCGCCTGCGCAGCATCCGCGTCTATCCAAACCACATGCTGTCGCCGAGCAAGCTGCGCGAGGCGGTGAAGGTCGAGAGCGAGGCCGGCGCCAAGCCGTCGGTGTTGATCGTCGAGGGGCTCGACTTCGAGACGATCCAGCCCGACGACATCAGCGACGTGAAGTCACTCGCCGAGGAGATCGCCGCCGAGATCTGGCTCTCGAGCGCCCACGAGGACGAGAAGGTGTTGGGCATCCCCGCGTCGATCTCGCGCCTCGACGATCTCTTGAGCGTGATCCTCGCCCTCGAGCCCGGCAACGGGTCGGTGGCGCTGCGCGCACTGAAGGATCACGACAACCCGGATCTGAGCGCGCTCCACGTCTCGCTCGATCCCCGGACGTTGCTTTTGGTCCGAGCGTAAGCGCGCTCTCGAGCAGTCCGATTCCAGCGTCTGGGCCAGGCGGGTTCGAGCCTCGGCTCTACTGAAACTCTGCGAGCTTGTCGCGGTACGCGCTGCGCAGCGAGTTCGCCTCGGGGCGCGTGAATCCGAGCTCCTCTGCGATCGCGACGATCTCCGAGCTCTCGACGCTGGAGATCGTGCCGTCTGCGGCCGCCACCGCGTAGAGGCACTCGAGGAGTTTGGCTCGCTGTTCCTTCGTCGTCATCTCCCGGAACTCGCGCGTAACGACGTAGTTTTCGGTTCCCCCGAGCAGGCGCGCCTGCGACTTCGCGATCTCGACGACGAGCGCGGCTTCTGCTTCAGACAGTTCGGCAAGCGTCGTCACGACGCGTTCCATCTCCGCGGTCTCGGAGGCGTCGATCTCGAGGTCGGCGTTCGCGACGCGCGCGAGGACGTACGCGAACGCTGCGAGGTACTTCGCCTTGTCGGCGTCGAGGCGCTCGAGCTTCGCGGAGATGCGGCGGACGGTCTGCGTGTCGCCGCGTTCGCCGCCGGTGTCGGAGCGGTCTGTGAGACCCAGAAAACGCAGTAGTGACAAGGGGCTCCTCCCGTGCTCGGTAAGCTGCGGCAACGGACGGCCGCGGTCAATGCCGCCGGCGGCAAACCGTGTGGTAGCGTGAAACCGTGACGCATCCCCAGGACGAAGACCTGCTGCTGCGCATGCGGAGCGGGGAGGAGGCCGCCTTCGAGGAGTTGGTTCGCACGCACGGTGGGCGCCTGCTCGCGGTCGCGCGCCGTTATCTTCCAAGCGAGGACGATGCGCGGGACGCCGTGCAGGACGCCTTTCTCTCCGCCTTCAAAGCGCTGCCCGCGTTCGAGGGCCAGGCGAAGCTGTCGACGTGGCTCCACCGGATCGCGGTGAACGCGGCGCTCATGAAGCTCCGAACGCGTCGCCGCAAGCCCGAGCAGTCGATCGACGACCTGCTCCCGGGCTTCCTCGAGGACGGGCACCTCGAAAAGCCCGCCTCGGAGTGGATGCCCGTGCCGTTGGACCTCGTCGAGCGCAAGGAGATCGCCGAGATCGTCCGCTCGAACATCGCTCGGCTTCCGGACAATCACCGTCACGTTCTGCTGCTGCGAGACATCGAAGAGTTCGACACCGAGGAGACCGCGGAGATGCTCGAAATCACCCCGAACGCCGTAAAGACGCGCCTGCACCGGGCGCGGCTTGCGCTCCGCGAGCTCCTCGAGCCGCACCTGCGACGGAGCCCCGAATGAACTGCCGAGAATTTGTCGACTTCCTGATGGGTTACCTCGAAGACGAGCTCCCCGATGAACAGACCCTCATCTTCCGCGAGCACATGCGCGAGTGCCCGCGATGCGAGACCTATCTCGACACCTATCGGGAGACGGTCCGCCTCGGAAAGTCGTTCTGCAGCGACCCGGACGGCCCCGTTCCCGCGGATGTTCCGGAGGCGCTCGTCGAGGCGATCCTGGTGGCGCGGCGCGCGGGCGACCACTGAAGAAACCTCGAGTTCTGCAATTGCCCGGATTTAGACAGACCCCATTCGCACTCCTGGTCGCATCGACTACTGCGTTGGCGTTCGCACTCTCGTGCGCGAAGCCCCCCCCACCCGGTGGCGATGACGTCCTCGCGAAGGGACAGGATCCGGCCCAGAGACTCGACACCCTCGAGCACGCGCACGCCATGCTGCCCTCCACCCTCGCGATTCGCGCGCAACTCGCACGCGCCTACGTGGTACTGCAGGGCTGCGAGACGCAGCGCCGGGGCAGCGGGATCCGCTCCGAGTGCCGTCTGTTCGCGGTCGGGGACGAAATCGTCTGGAACAGCGACCTCCCGGATGCGCAGAGCCCGGATGTCCCCGGGGCTCCGGAAAGCTCGGCATCACTCTCGTCACGTTGACGCGGGCCCCGTCACCTCCGCCACGCCATCCAGCGATCGACGAGCCTCTTCGCGAACGGCGTGAGGCGCGTCCGTGTGTACGCACCCGCCGCTCGTTTGATGCCCTCGGCCTGGGTGGGGTAGGGGAAGATGACGTCCCCGATCTTTCCCAGGCCGACCTTCCCCACGATGGCGAGGGTGACCTGGCTGATGAGGTCGCCGGCGTGGGCGGCCACGATGGTGGCGCCGAGGATCTGGTCGGTTCCCTGCTTCGTGTGAATCTTGACGAAGCCCTCCTCCTCGCCGTCGGCAACGGCGCGGTTCACCGATTCGAGGGGTACCTCGAAGCTGTCGATCTCGAGGCCCTGTTCGGCGGCTTCGTGGGGATACAGGCCGACGTGGGCGATCTCGGGGTCGGTGTACGTGCACCACGGCATCACGAGGTCCGAGAGCTTCTTGCTGCGGTAGAAGAGGGCGTTTTGTACGACGATCTTCGCGGCGGCATCCGCCGCGTGGGTAAACTTCCACTCCATGCAGATGTCGCCGGCGGCATAGATGCGCGGGTTGCTGGTCTGCAGGTAGTCGTTGACCCCGACGCCTTTGCCAGGGGCGTACGCGACCCCCGCGGCTTCGAGGTCGAGTCCTTCGACGTTCGCCGCGCGTCCGACAGCCACGAGGATCTCGTCGACCCCCACCTCGCGCCGGTTGCCGTCGGCGTCCTCGAGGTGGATGACCTTCTCGGCGCCGCGCACCTCGACGCGCTCGAGCTGGCTGCGCAGAGCGAGCTGGACGCCCTCCTCGAGGAAGCGTTTCTGGACGATCTCGGCGGCGTCGGCGTCTTCGCGCACGAGGATGTGCTCGGCCACGTCGAAGAGCACGACCTCGGAACCGAGGCGCCGGAAGGCCTGGGCCATCTCGCAGCCCATGGGACCGCCGCCGATCACGCCGAGGCGCCGCGGGCGTTCGGTGAGGTTGAAGAGCGTCTCGTTGTCGAGAAAACCCGCTTCGGCGAGGCCCGGGATGGGCGGCGCGACTGCGCGCGCGCCACTCGCGATCACGGCCTTCGCGAACTCCAGCACGGTGCCATCGACGACAGCGCTGCCCTCGCCCGTGAAGCTCGCCTCGCCGAGGTATACGTCGACGCCGAGCTCGTCGCGGTAGCGCGTGGCCGCATCCTCGGCGCTGATGCGAGCGCGCACGCGTCGCATGTGGCGCATGGCGGCCGCGAAATCGATCTGTTCGCCGCTCGGCGCGGTCACACCGAGCTCGGCCGCGCGTCGCGACTCCGCGATGAGACGCGACGCGCGAATCAAGCCCTTCGACGGCACGCAGCCGACGTTCAGACAGTCGCCGCCGAGGAAGTGGCGTTCGACGAGGGCGACCTTCGCCCCGAGGCCCGCGGCGATGGCCGAGGTGATGAGTCCGGCGGACCCGGCGCCGATGACGACCAGGTTGTAGCGACCCGTCGGGACCGGGTTCTTCCAGTCCCGCGGGTGCACGTTCTGGATCAGCGTGCGGTTGAATTCGTCGAGCGGGGAGACTTCCGGCAGCGCCGTCATGTCGAAGAGTTCTCCGTTGCTTCCGCGAGGGCGCGACGCGCCGTGCGGGTGACGAGGACGACGACGAGCAGCGTCGCCACGAAACCGAGGCCGAGCACCGCATAGTCCCCGAGGCCGCGCTCGATCGGGGCGTCGCCGGCCAGGCTCGCGACGTCCCCCACCAGTTTCCCCGAGTAGACGTAGAGGAGGGTGGCCGGCAGCATTCCGATCGACGCGACGAGGTAGTCGACGAAGCGGACGCTCGTCAGGCCGAGTCCGTAGTTGAGAAGATTGAAGGGAAACGCGGGAGACAGGCGCAGCAGGAAGACGATCTTGCGGCCCTCGTTTCCCATGGCGCGGTCGATGGCGGAGTACTTCGGGTTGCCGGCCAGCTTCTGCTCGATCGCCGAGCGGGCGAAGTAGCGGGCGATGACGAACGCGGCGGAAGCGCCGAGTGTGGCGGCGACGAGCACGTACGCTGTGCCCGCCGCGATGCCGAAGATCGCGCCCGCGCCGAGGCTCAAGATCCACGCCGGAACGAACGCGACCACGGCCAGCGCGTAGGCGCCGATGAACACCAGCGGTCCCAGCATGCCGAGATCGTTGACCCACACGGCGAACGGTTGGATGGCGCCTGCGGCGCT
>JABSQW010000347.1 GCA_013215605.1 Myxococcales bacterium | reverse complement strand
GGCGAATTCGAGGCCCGCCGGTTTCCGCGCCTCGCACGCAACGCGATCGAGCGCCACCGCATGCTCACCGAGCTGCGTCGCTCACAGAGCCGGGAGGAGTACCTCTCGACACACGACGCACTCACGGCCCTCCCGAACCGCCACCTCTTCGAGGACCGACTCTCCCAGGCCGTCGCCGCCGCCCGGCGCCACGACCACCTCCTCGCCGTTCTCGCGATCGAGCTCACGTCCTTCGACGCGATCACGGATTCCTTCGGCCACACCGCGGGCGACTCGGTGCTCCGCGAAACCGCCCGCCGCCTGTGCGGCATGGTGCGCTCGAACGATACGGCGGCGCACCTCTCCGGTCACCGATTCGTCGTGATCCTGAGCGACATCCGGCGCCGTATCGACGCGGCGCGAGTCGCCCAACAGCTCTGCCAGACCCTCGCCGAACCCCACTCGGTTGCCGGGAGCGAGGTCGTCGTGGGCTCGAATGTCGGCATCGCGCTTCACCCCGACGACGGGACGGACGGCGAATCACTGCTGCGCAACGCCGGTGCCGCGCTCCGCGAGGCTCGGCCCATCGGCCGCAACACCCACTGCTTCTACGCCAGCGAGATGAACGCGCGCGCGTCCGAGCGTCTCGAGATGGAGAACGGGCTGCGGCGCGCGATCGATCGCAACGAGCTCAGCGTCTATTTCCAACCCCTCATCGAGGCCGACTCGGGCCGCATCGCGGGTGCCGAGGCACTGCTCCGCTGGCGCCGGAGCGACGGGCGCTGGGTGGATCCGAAGTATTTCATGCCGATCGCCGAGGAGACCGGGCTCGTCTGCACGCTCGGTGAGTGGGTCCTCCGCAACGCCTGCGCGACCCTCGCAGAGTGGCAGTTTGCCGGTCGTCCCGACATCGCGCTCTCCGTGAACGTATCGCCCCAGCAGTTCTGGACGACGGACTTCACGAGCGTCGTCGAGAACATCCTGCTCGAGTCGTGTGTCGATCCCTCGCAGATCGTCCTCGACGTGACGGAGCGATGTCTCTCGCGCCATCGCGACGCGACGCTCGCATCGATCCAGGCCCTGCGCGCTCGCGGCGTCCGCGTGGCCCTCGACGACTTCGGCTCCGAGATGTCCTCGCTCGGTGTGCTGCGGCGGCTACCTGTCGACAGCGTGAAGCTCGACCCGCTCCTCGTCCACGCGTGCGGCGGCGGTCACCGCTCGAGCGTCCTCGTCTCCACGGCAATCGCGCTCGCGCGAGGCCTCGATCTCGACGTGGTCGCGGAGGGCGTCGAGCTCCCCGAGCAGCGCAGCTTCCTCCTCGAGCGCGGCTGCAGGTTGATGTACGGCTTTCTGTGGAGCCCACCCCTCGATCCCGAAGCCTTCGGCACACTGCTCAGACGGGGCTACGTGAATCCGGACGGTAAGCGCTGAGCCGCGACGCGACGCACGCCACGGCGAGGTTCGCGCAGAGCCCGATCACTCCGATGTGCACGCCACCGATCCGCTTGGCGTCGAACACGAGTCCGGCCACGGCGATCGCGGTTCCGACCGCGATGCCCGCGAGGGCCGGCCGCGCGCGCAACCCGCGCCAGTGCAGCGCCACCAGGAAAACCGGTACGCACTGGATGAGGAGCTCCATCTTCAGCTCGATCAGTCCCCACAGCGTCACGTCGCGCGCGGCCATGGCGACGACCACCATGGCCACCATGATGCCCGCGGCGATCTTCTTTCCGAGATCGGCGCCCGCCGCCTGTCCGTCCGAGCCGCGCAGCAGGTCGTCCGCCAGGAGCGAGCCGAGTGACAGCAGCACGGAGTCGGCGGTCGACATGATGGCAGCGAGTGCACCGAGAAAGACGGCGATGGCCGCCGCCGCGTAGAGGGGCCCGACCTCGGCCCACTCGCCGAGCAGAAGCGGCATCACGCGGTCCGCCTCGACCTCCCCGAGCCCCGCGAAGCGCGGGATCGCCGCGAGACCGATCAGGGTGACCACGAGGGTGGTGGTGAGCGGCATGAAGGTCATCAGCGCGAACGAGCGTTTGAGTGTTCGACCGTCGCGCGCGGCGTACACGCGCTGAATCGCCTGCGGGTAGATGATGCTCGCGAGGCCCAACAGCACGATCGTGCTCGCCCAGTTGGCCTGCTCCGTCGCCAGCGGGACGAACGTGGCTTCTTCGCGCACGTCCCGAATGCTCGTCGTGAGTGCCTCGAGGCCGCCGGCCGCCACGAGCAGCCACGTCCCGAGCGCTGCGAGTCCGACCAGCATCAGCACACCCTGCGCAGCGTCGGTCCATGCCACCGCGCGCATTCCACCGAGCGTCTCGTAGACCAGGATCATCGCGGCGAGCACGACGACGCCGAGCTCGTAGGTCACGATCCCGTCCGTGACGAGCTCCGCCATCTCGCCCATCGCCTTCAGCTGGGCGAACAAGAAGTTCGCGAGGGCAACCGCCATCAATACGGCGACGGCGGCGCGCAGGGCGTCGGCGCCCGGCTCCCCGGCGAAGCGGAAGCGCACGAAGTCGCCAGGCGTCACGAAACGGTGTCGCACCGCGAGCGGACGCAGCTTCGGAACCAGGATGTGGAAGCACACGATGATCGACATCATGAAACCGGTGGCCATGATCCACGAGAAGCCACGGCGGTACGCCTCGCCCGGGTAGCCGAGGAGCGAATTCCCGCTGTACGCCGTGGCGTACAGCGTCAGGAACAACACGAAAACTCCGAGGTCGCGGCTCGCGAGGAAGTGGTCGGATGCTGATCCGTCGCGCCGCAAGCGGCGCGCGAGCTCCGCGACGCCGGCGAGGCCGATCAGGTAGACGATCAAGGCGCCGGTTCCGAGTTCTCCGAAGCTCACGACTCGCCCGCGTCGGGTTCGTCCGCCGATTCGTCCGGAACGTCGGTCAAGAGCCAGGCCGCGGCGTTCAGAACGGCCACCGCGAGGTAGCAGCCGAGCGCCACCGCCACCCAACTCGGCAGCCCGAACGCGATTGGCGCCTCGCTACCGGGCGCGCGGTACCAGGGGATCGAGACGAGGTACAGCACGCCCACCGCGCCCAGAAGGATCGCGCGCACGCGCCGTCGGACGCCGACCCTCACCTGACACTCCTAGCGCCTTCGCTCAGAACAGGACCCCCTGCACCGAAACGGCGGGCGGGTCGTAGGGGGCGAGGCACTCGGCGTCGTCGATGCGGGCGTCGTTCACGCGCGGCGCCACCGGACGCAGCGCGACCGCCTCGGCGGGGAACGGACGTAGCAGCGGCTCGAGCCGGTCGGGGTCGCTGAGCCCGGGGTCGAGCCACTGCGCGAAGTCCTTCGGGTCGAGGATCACTGGCATGCGGTGGTGAAGCGCGGCGACGGTCGCGTTCGCCTCGGTGGTCAGCACCGTGCAGCTCTCGAATCCCTCGTCCCCCGGGCCGATCCACTCCTCGAAGAGTCCCGCCATGCCGAATGGCCCGGACACGCGCTCCGCGAGCTCGATGAAATACGGCTGCTTGGTTCCGTCCGACTCGCGGCGCCACTCGTAGAACCCGTCACACGGGACGAGGCAGCGGCGCCTCCGAAAAGCGTCTCGGAAGGCGGGCTTGCTGGCCACCGTTTCGGCCCGGGCGTTGATCAACCGGGCGCCGATGCGCGGATCGTCTGCCCAGCGCGGCACGAGCCCCCAACGCCGCAGGCTGAGCTGCCGATCGCCGCCCTCCCGGGAGGCGGTCACCGTGGCGACGTCCTGCTGCGGAGCGATGTTGTAGCGGGGCGAGAGCTCCACAGCGTCGAGGCCGAAGACCCGCGCCAGGTCTTCGGGTGTGCTCGTGAGTGCGAATCGACCGCACACCGTGGCGCGCCTCCGTCGAGTCCGTGGTCATGCCCCGGGTCGCCGTTTGGGGTCGCAGTGGGTGTTCGCGGCCCGTGGCTCAGGTGTGCGCGCCGATGGCCGATCCGAACGAGACACCGCCAACCTCCGCGGGAACCCGCGGCTGCTACATTACCGCGTCCTCAGCTCGAAAAACGCCGTCCCTGGTCGCGTTTTTCACGGACCGATCGAGCACCCCGCGTGCTCAGCGCCGAGTCCCGGAGAAACCCGTGTCCGCCTCCGCCACATCCACCGACGACTCGAACTCCGTCCCCCCTCAGCTCATCGTGAGGGGGGGAATCGGTGGAGTGCTGATGGGTCTCGCCAACCTGGTCCCGGGAATCAGCGGCGGCACCATGTTGCTCGCGGCGGGCGTCTACCCCGGCTTCATCGGGGCGATCGCCGAGATCACGACGTTGCGCTTCCGGCTGCAGTCGGTGGTAACCCTCGCTTCCGTGGGGATCGCCGCCGCCCTATCGATCCTGCTGCTCGCGGGATCGGTGAAGTTGCTCGTCGAGGAGCACCGCTGGCTGATGTACAGCCTGTTCATCGGATTGACGCTCGGCGGCGTGCCCCTCGTCTGGAAGATGGCGCGCCCCGCGAGTCCCGGCTTGATCGGTGCGGCCGTGGGCGCGTTCGCGCTGATGGTCGTGATGGCCATCGGCGGCGACGCTTCCGGCGGCGGCGAAGCTACGTACTTGCTGACATTCCTCGCGGGCCTCGCGGCGTCGTCGGCCATGATCCTTCCGGGCGTGAGCGGAGGCTACCTGCTGCTCTTGCTCGGCCAGTACGAGCCGATTCTCGGCACGATCGACCAGCTCAAGACGGGAATCCTCGGCGAAGGCGGACCGGACTTCGCGCTGGTACTCGACGCCATGCACGTCGTCATTCCACTCGGCGTCGGCATCGTCGTGGGGGTGGTCGGCGTCAGCAACCTTCTTCAGTGGTTGCTGGAGCGCTACGCAAAGCCCACCCTCGGTGCACTCCTCGGTCTGCTGCTCGGCGCCGTCGTCGGGCTGTGGCCCTTCCAGGAGGCGCGCGAACCGGTCCCCGGCGACGTGATCAAAGGCCACGTCGTCACCGCGGCCAACGCCGCCGACTTCGACTCCGAGAATTGGCCGGTGAGCCGCTTCACACCGGCCGGCGCAGACGTCGCGATGAGCCTCGGCCTCATCGGCAGCGGGTTGGCGGCGACCCTCCTGATCGGCCGCCTCGGACGCGATCCCGAGGCGGACGACGAGACCCTGACTGCCCAGACTGGGTAACCGACGCCACACGTCGCACATCCCCTGCACCCCCACGGTTCGGCAGGCCTCGCGCAGGAGGAGCGACAAGTCGCCCCGCGCGCTCCGCCTTTCGGTGCTTCGTGGACCCCTCGCACGGTTCTTGCAGTACCCCCCGGTGGATTTCCACGTGCGAGAACCCCAATGCTGCGCCGATTCCCCTGCATCCGACGGGTCCGAAAATCGATCTCCGTTGCGCTCTGTACGAGCCTCTCCGCTTGCGCGTTCGGCGACGGTGACCGCGACATCGACCGCAATCCCATCGTAAACACCGGCGCGGGTGCCTCGATCCTGTATCCCGGCCAGGCTGCGCCCACGTACGAGACCGGCGGCCAATTCGGACCGCGCGGCGGCTCCATCGGGACGGGGCCGTTCAGCGTCGAAAGACAGGGCCAGGTCCCCGGTCCGCCGCCCACCGCGGTTCCCCACGGCTCGGGAAGTGGCAGCAGCTCGCGATCGGGCAGTCCGTCGAGCGGCGGATCGACTGTGAGCTTCCTCGGCGGCTCAGAGCAGGATGAGGTAAGCCACGCCGAGTACAACGAAGAGCCGATCTGGTTCAAGTACGCCGCCCTGCCCTTTGTGCTCGCCGCGGCACCCTTCAAGGCCGCCGCGGACGCCATGGCCGGCGATCCCGAGCCCGGACCGGAGATTCCGCGCAACACCCAGCATTCGCGGCTCCCGGCGCCCAGCTCACCGCAGCCCTCGAGCTACGACACCGGCCAGTCCCCCCGATCGCACGCTTCGAGCGCGCCCGCGCCGGCACCGCGAGTGCCCACGGCCCCGCAGCCACGACCCCAATACGCGACTCCTGGACCGGTGCCGACCGGCCCGCCGATGGACTACGAATCGGTGCTGCTGAGGAAGATGGAGCGCGAGCTCGCCGTGCAGACGCCGGGGCCGGACGGTCCTTCCGCCCAGCCGAACCACGAGGCCACGACAGCGTTCACGATCGCTGACGAGCTGGCCGCGCTGCAGCGCAGCGCACCCGCCCCGCACCCACACAGCTTCGCCGCGACACCCACGCCGACAGCGCCCCGTGTGCCATCGCACCGGCCCGCCATCACGCGCGCGCCCGATCACGACCCGCCCCCGAGGCCCGCCCACGAAGCAGACGGCATCGTGGACCGCAACGCCGACGGCCGGATCGACCACTGGATCTACCGCCACGACGGCCAAGTGGTGCGTGAGGTTCTCGACGACGACTTCGACGGCCGCGCCGAGCGAATCCTCCACTACGACCTGGCGACCCACCGAATCGCTCGTGTCGACGAGGACTTCGACCACGACGGCGCGATCGACTCCTGGACCGACTACCGCGATGGCCGCGTGATCCGCCGGCGCGCCGACGCCAGCAGCGATGGCAACGTCGATTCGTGGACCTACTACCGCGATGGTGAGGTGAGTCGCCACGAGCGCGACACGACGGGCGACGGCTTCCGAGACCACGTCGGCTACTACCGCGAGGGGAGGCTCGCGCGGGAAGAGCAGGATCACGACGGCGATGGCCGCTCCGAGGTCACCGTTCGCTACGACGCCGACGAGCGGATCACGGCCCGCGAAGAAGATCTCGACGGCAACGGCAGCGTCGATCTGATCTCGCGGTTCGAACACGGAAAGCTCACGCGTCGCGAAGTCATCGACCCCTCCGCCTTCGAAAGCCATCGGAGATAGCTGCGTGCCCCGCACCCTCGGACAGGCCATCGGATTCCTCCTGGGTCTCTGGCTCGCGATCTGGCTCTCGCCCTTCGGAGTGAATGCCGAAAACCGGGCACCCGCCGCCGAACTCGAAGCGGACCTCCACGGCCGCGTGCTCGCCATTCGCAGCCAAGAACACCTGATCCCGCTGATCCGCCGCGCAGACCTCGACCGCATCGCGCGCAGCCACGCGGCGGACATGGCGCAGCGCGGCTACATGGCACACACCACGCCCGAAGGTCGCAGCCCCGTGGACCGGATGCGCGAGGGGGGCATCGAAGGATTCGCCCTGGCCGCCGAGAACATCGGCAAGACGAGCCAGGCGAACCCCACGCGCGCGGTGGTAGACGGCTGGGTGGCGTCCCCCGCGCATCGCGAGAACCTGCACGCGCCACCGTTCAACGCCACCGGCATCGGTGTAGCCCGAGCCGCCGACGGCTCCTACCTCTACACCCAGATCTACGCGACGTTCCCGCGTTAGTCTTGCTGGGGTTCGGCGGGCAAAGCCCGCCTGCCAGCCTTCGCTCGGCGACGCCTCGCTGCGCGCTGCGCTGGCTCCCGCTGCGTATCGCCCGGCAAAGCCCGCCGGCTAGGAGGGATCGAGCGTCGCGGTGAGCACCCGATCGTTCCAGTAGATGTCGATCTCCTGGCGGAGGTCGATGCCCTCGGGAAGCCACGCGTATCCGAGGACGACGTCGTCCGCGGGGAGATCTCCGAGCGCCCCCTGAAGGATACCGAGTTCGCTCGGGTCATCGCGGTCGGGGTGGAAGGCGATCGTGCCCTGCACGAACGTCAGGTTCCCGTAGAACGACTGCCGACTGGCCGCGGTGACCGTAAACAGCACCGCCTGTCCGGCGGGACGCGCGCCCTGCATCTCCCAGTGCGCGCCCAGCCGCGGTGCGAAGGCCTCGGAGTGGGCGAGCCGCACGGTCATGTCCGGCGCGCCGGTATCGGACTCGGCGGGGAACGTCGCCGGCGCGCGCTGCTGCGCGATCTCGACGATCAACGTGAGGTCGCGCAACTCGCGTACGCTGAATCCGGGAGCCCTGGGCGACGCTCGCTCTCCCGCCATGCGGGGCGAAGGAGCCAGCGACATCTGCTCCGGCGTGTCGGTCGAGGGAAGCTCCTCGTGAGCAACCCTCGCTTCCGGCGCGAGCACGCCCTCGCTCTCTTCGAAGCGCGGCGGACGCGCATCGGCGCGGTGCAGAGTCGGTGCCGCATCGACCACGTTGTACGGATTGTTCGGGTCCTGGCGGCTGTGGAACTTTCCCCAACCG
Source organism: Myxococcales bacterium (assembly GCA_013215605.1). GTDB lineage: Bacteria > Myxococcota_A > UBA9160 > UBA9160 > SMWR01 > JABSQW01. Next base: position 522 of record JABSQW010000347.1, on the reverse strand, counting down.
TAGGGCTTCGGGAGCAGCTGCGGGTTGAGGGGTGGGATGTCCTGCGGGTCGACCTGCTTCGCCTCGTTGCACGGAATGGCAGCGCGGGTCTGCACGATGAAGATGCTGCCGTCTGGACACACGCCGGAAATGCTCGCGCCGGCGGGCGCGAAGGCACCGAACACGGCGGCTCCAATCACGAGAGCCGCAACGAGGATCTGCACGATGGCGATGCCCTGGAGAAAGCGAAGCGGGAGCTTGAACGACAGCATGAACAGCATCCAGAGGACAGTTGACGCGCCTCCTATTATGGCCCAGAAGACCCCCTCCACACCATCACACCGCGCATCATCGAACGAGCATTTCGAGGTGTGCTCGACGTTTTCAGGGCTGATCGGCGAAGCTGCACACACACTGCCGAACCGAGAAGAGGAACTGCGCGCGAGCTGCGTCCTGGCGATTCGCGGCTTTCGCAAGGCGGCACGCGTCTCACGTCAACGCGAGCAGCGCGCGCCTTTCCTTCGCGGTGAGTCGCCGCGCTCC
>JABSQW010000346.1 GCA_013215605.1 Myxococcales bacterium | reverse complement strand
GGCGAAGGCGGGGCTCGAGAGCTTTACGCGCGCGGCGGCGATCGAGGCCGCCGCGGATGGTGTCCGGGTGAACTCGCTGTGTCTGGGCATGATCGCGACCGAGCAGGGAGACGTCGCGTTCGACGCGGAAGCCCGCGTCGCCATGGAGTCCATCATTCCCCTCGGTCGCTTCGGGAAGCCCCGGGAAATCGCCAACTGTGCGCTGTTCCTGGCATCCGACCAGGCGACCTTCGTCACCGGAGCGACCTTGATCGCCGATGGCGGGCAGAGCGCGAGCCTGGGATCTCCGAAGCTTCGGACCGGTCACCGCCAGTAGCCGCGACTCCGGGCTCAGCTCGCGCGCAGGTGCGGGTGCACCTCTCGCTCGTACAGGCGAAGCATCTCCCACGAAGTGCTGGGATCGATGCCCGCGAGGAGCGGGTTCAGGAAGAACACGCTGTGGTCGCCCAGCTCTGCGGCGAGTTCGAGCGCGCCTTCGGGCGTGAGCACCCGGTAGCCCGAACTCTGCTTCACGGTCTCTTCCGTCATGGCTTCTGCGTAGGGACCGACGGGGCGCCCGTACGCCTCGATCGTCCACTCGCTGTACGAGCGCAGCTGATGGAGCACGTGGGGCATCAGGCGCGTCCAGGCGCGTTCCGGATCCTTCGCGATCCACAGGAAGATGGGGGACGGCGTCGGGTACTCGCCGGGGTCGGGCATGCCGAGCTTCCGACATTCGTCGCGGTAGGGGGGCCACAGGCGCGGATCGAGCGGCGGGAACCAGCCGTCGGCGATGTGCGCCGCGCGGCGCGCTGCCGCGGGCGATCCGCCGCCCAGCAGAATGGGCGGCGCGGGCTCGGGCTTCGGTGTGACGTGGCAGCGCCGGCCCTGCCACTCGAAGGGCTCACCCGTCCAGGCGCGACGCAGCACTTCGATCGTGTCTCCGATGGCCTTCCAGCGATCTTCGAGCCGGCGCCCGAAGCTCTCGAACTCTGAGGGGCGGTAGCCGCCACCGATGCCGAGGATCAGGCGCCCGCCCACGGCGAGCTGCGTCACGGCAGCGTCCTCGGCGAGCTTGATGGGATCGTAGAGCGGGGCGAGGAGCACCGAAGTGCGCAGACCGATGCGCTTCGTCCGCGCGCCCATGGCCGCTGCCAACACGAGCGGCGAGGGGTTGTAGCCATCGCTCGAACCGTGGTGCTCGCCGAGGCCGATGTTGTCGAAGCCGAGCTCGTCCGCCCAGGCCGCCTGGTCGAGTGCCGCGGCGTAGATCTCGCGAGCCGGCGCGCCGAAGTCCGGTGCGCGCATGTCGTAGCTGATCTCGAGCTTCACGATGTCGGGCCTCCTGGGTTTCCGTTCACGCTTCGATGACCGCGATGCCGCGCCTGCGGGGCCGAGGTCCGATCACGGCTCGTCCGAAAGATCGCGCCGCAACCGACCCGCGGCGGCTCCGCGCCCGGTATTCTAGTCACGGTTCAATCTCGAGGCGCTGTTCAAATTTGCAGGCCGCGGATTCCCGCCGATGTGCGGCTCGCTCTGCTGATCGGTTCCGCGAATCGCGACGAGCGAGCGTTCCCGGACGCCGACCGCTTCGACGTGACTCGGGAGTCGGGCGCGCATCCCGCCTTCGGCCAAGGCGTCCACTTCTGCCTGGGCGCGTCGCTGGCACGGCTCGAGGCGCAGGTCGCCCTCGAAGGGCTCGGGTACGCTCGCAGCGAGATCGATGCGATCCTCGGTCGGGCGCACGATGCGCCGGACGAACCCGTTCGAACTTCGTTCGGCTTCGGCTCACTGGGAAGAAGCCGGCTCTCGAGTCGGCCTCCTAACCTTCGAAGACTTCGATCTCGGGAGGTGGTATGGAGTTCGAGACCCTGCTCTATGAGAAGCGCGACGCGGTCGCCGTTGTCACGCTCAACCGGCCCGAGCGCTTGAACGCCATCAACGGCGTGATGTCGCGCGAGCTGCCCCGGGCTTGGCAGCAGGTGATGAAAGACCCCGAGGTCGTCGTGGCAATCCTGACGGGTGCGGGCGACCGTGCGCTCTGCACCGGCTTCGACATGCTGGACTTCGCCAAGGGCGATACCGAGGTCGGAGAGCCGGAGGATCGCGGCAGCCTCGCTTCGGTCCGCTTCACCGCCCTCCAAAACGGCTGCTGGAAGCCCGTGATCACCGCAGTCAACGGTATGGTGACGGGCGGCGGGCTGCACTTCATCGCCGGCAGCGATCTGATCGTCGCGGCGGAGCACGCGACCTTCTTCGAAAACCACGTGCGTGTCGGTCTCATCTCGGGACTCGAGCCCGTCGGGCTGGCGCGCCGCCTCCCACTCGAGGCGGTGCTCCGAATGTCCCTGCTCGGCGGCGCCGAGCGGATGAGCGCCGCGCGCGCGTACGATCTGGGGTTGCTGGGCGACGTGGTTTCCAAAGAAGAGTTGATGCCCAGGGCGCGCGAGTTGGCCGCGAAGATCGCCGAGTGCTCGCCGGCCGCATTGATGGCCAGCAAGCGCTCGATCTGGGAGAGCCTGGATCGCGGACTGGCAGACGCGCTCGAGAACACCTGGTCGATCATTCGCGACCACACCGGCCACCCGGATGCGCGGGAAGGTCCTCGCGCCTTCGCCGAAAAACGCAAGCCGCGCTGGAAGCCAGTGGAGTGAGCGGCCGGGGCCGCACGCCTCTCAGGCGCTGCTCTCGAGACCCAACAGGTCGGCGAAGTTCTTCGCGTAGAAACGCTGGCGCGCATCCTCGCTCACGCCGGCGGTCGATTCCTCGAACCGCTTCAGGGGATTGCGACCGCCCTCGGGATGGGGGTAGTCGCTGCTGAAGAGAAAGAGCTCGGAGCCGGCCTGTTCGATCATCCAGCCGACCGGCTCGTTCGAGTACGGGGTGAACTTGAGGGCCCGTCGGACGTAGTCCGAGGCCGTCATGGGAAGCGCCAGATGGGGCTCGGCCTTCACGAAGACGCGTTGCACCAGGTCGAGCTTGCGCAGCCACGACACGACCCAGACAGCGCCGAGCTCGATGCAGCCCCCGCGCAGTCCAGGGAAGCGATCGAGCACGCCGTCCAACACCATGACGTTGAGGAACGCCTCGGCAGCGTGCGCGATCGTCATGAGGTCCTTCGAGAGGAGGCTCTCGCCGTCGATCAGAAAGGCGTCTTCGCGCGGGATGCCGTTGACGTAGAACGCTGCGTGCATGTGGCGACCGTCGCTGCCCACGTGCAGCACGAAGGGCACGCCGGCCTCCTCGAGACGCGCCCACATCGGGTCGTAGTCGGGATGCGAGGGTGCGATGGGAGCGAGCGGCTCCTTGGGCAACAGGATCGCGCGGCAGCCGAGCTCGATCGCGTCATCGACGAGGGCAACGTCGCGCGCCGGATCCGCCATGGGGATCAGGCCCACCGGAAGCAGGCGATCGTCGCTGCTGCAGAAGCTCGCCATGGCGCGGTTGTGCGCTTCGGCGCCGCCGTAGTAGAGCGCGAGGTCCGAGTGATCGGCGAACTGCCGGGTTGCGAAGGTCGAGAAGACGAGCTGGTGCTCGAAGCCCAGCCAATCGAGCGCGAGGCTGCGCGCGCGCGGCTCGGAGGC
>JABSQW010000345.1 GCA_013215605.1 Myxococcales bacterium | reverse complement strand
CGGCGCGCAGCGCGCGGGATGCCTCGAGAATCAGGGGCAGGTCCTGTCCCGAGCCCAGCTGGCGGTGCAGGGCCGAGAACCCATAGGCGACGGCGGCTGCCGCGGCGGTCGTCCAGAGCGCCCCGCGGAGCGCCATCGAGCCGAAATTCGTCGCCACGCCGCCAAGATATCCATTGGACGCGCACGGGGCCTTCGGAGTAACTTGCCCCGTCGTCTCGCCGGGCGCGGACCGCCTCGGGCCGGATCCGCCCCGCAATAACGAACTCAGCGAACATCCAGAACACCAAGGAGAACGAACATGGGACTTCTCGACGGCAAGGTTGCCATCGTCACCGGCTCGGGAGGCGGTCTCGGCCGCACCCACGCACTGCTCTTCGCCAGCGAGGGTGCGAAGGTAGTTGTCAACGACCTCGGCGGATCGCGCGACGGTAGCGGCGCGGGCAGCTCCATGGCCGACAACGTAGTGAAGGAGATCGAGGAGGCCGGAGGCGAGGCCGTGGCCAACTACGACTCCGTCGCCACGGTGGAGGGCGGGGATTCGATTCTGAAGTCCGCACTCGACGCGTTCGGCCAGATCGACATCCTCGTCAACAACGCAGGCATCCTGCGAGACAAGACGCTCGTCAAGACGGAAGAGGCCGACTGGGACGCCGTCCTCGCCGTACACCTGAAGGGCACCTATTGCGTGTCCCGCCCCGTCTTTACGAAGATGAAGGAGGTCGGCAACGGTGGCGTGATCGTCAACACCGCGTCGACGTCCGGGCTGATCGGCAATTTCGGCCAGTGCAACTACGGCGCCGCGAAGGCGGGGATCGCGGGCTTCACCCGCTGCCTCGCCCTCGAAGGCCACAAGTACGGCATCCGCGTCTGGGGTCTCGCTCCCGTCGCCTTCACCCGGCTCACCTCCGACCTGATGGGCGAGGAGAACGAGGCCGTCGCGAAGGCGCTCGATCCCGCGAAGATCTCCCAGGCCGTGCTCTACATGGTGAGCGAGCTCTCGGGCGACAAGACTGGAAAGTTCCTCTACGCGAGCGGTTCGCGCGTCGCAGAGCTCAAGATCACGGGCCCCGACGGCCTGCGGAAGGACGGCTTCTCGGCGCTCGACATCGCGAACAACGAGGGCGACGTGTTCCTGCCCGCCGATCAGGCCTTCGACATGCGAGGCTAGGGGGGCACTCGAGACCCGCGCCGGCACCGAGCGCCGAAGCGCGATACAGTCCAGAGGCGCGCACGATTCGGCGGTGGGCCCATCGGCTCCATGGCCGCTCCTTCTGGAGGCGCGCTGTTTGTCGCTCCGAGACGCTCACGACGCGATCGAGTCTGCATTCGCCACGTGGGGGCGCTTCGCCGTCCGCTGGCGCTGGCCCGTAGTCGTCGCGACCCTCGCGGTGTCGGCGGTGCTCGGTCTGCAGGCTCCTAACGTCCGTTCCGACAATTCTGCCGAGAGCTTTCTGCGACCGAACGACCCCGCCCGCGTCGGCTACGACCGCTTTCGCGCGCAGTTCGGGCAGGACGACCACGTCTTCGTCGGCGTCGCGGCGCCCGAGATCTTCGATCTCGCGTTCCTCGCTCGACTGCGCGACCTCCACCGTGCCATCGAACGGGAAGTCCCGTTCATCGACGAGGTGAAGAGTCTGCTCAACGCCCGCAACACGCGCGGCGAGGGCGACCAGCTCATCGTCGAGGAACTGCTCGAGAGCTGGCCCGATGACGCGGTCGACCTGGCCGCGCTGCGCGCCCGCATCCTCGACACCCCGAGCTACATCAACACGCTGGTCGACCCCGACGCGAGTGTCACGATGCTCTCCATCAAGCCGTTCGTCTACACGACGCTCGAAGGCGACGGTGATGTCCTCGCCGGCTTCGACGACGACGGGGTCACTGGGGAGGGCAAGGTCCCGGGCATTCTCTCCGGGCCGGAGCAGATCGCGATGGTCGAGGGACTCATGGCCGTCGTCGAGCGCTTCGAGGCCCCGGATTTCGAGCTTCACCTCTCGGGTGGCTTCATCGGCAACCACCACTCGACGCAGATGATGATGCGCGATATCGAGACCTTCCTGTCGATCAGTATCGCCACCATCGGCGCGGTGCTGTTCTTCCTGTTTCGGCGGATCTCCGCCGTCGTCCTGCCGCTCGCCGTCGTCCTGCTCGCCATGGTCTCGACCCTCGGCATCCAGGTGGTGCTCGACATCCCGAGCTCCGTCTCGGCGCAGGTCGTGCCGCCGCTCCTCCTCGCCATCGGCGTTTGCGGCGCCATTCACCTCATGACGTTGGTGTATCGCGAGCTCGCGGGAGGTTCGGACCGGGCCGACGCCATCTCCGCGGCGCTCGGGCATTCGGGTCTCGCCATCGTGATGGCGAGTCTCACCACCGCGGCCGGGCTCGTTTCGTTCCGCGGAGCAGAGCTCGCGCAGGTCGCGAACCTCGGCACCGTCGCGCCCATCGGCGTGCTCGTGGTACTCGTGTACGTGGTCGTGCTGCTGCCGGCGATGCTCGCCATCATCCCGCTTGGGAGTGACCACGCGCGCGGCGACGCCCTCCAGAAGCGACTCGGCACCCAGCTCGCCCAGCTGGGGATCAACTCGGTGCGCCACCCGAAGCGCGTGCTGGTGGGGACGGCCTTCGCGACCGCGCTGGCCGCGCTGGGCGTGTCGCAGCTGGAGATGTCGCAGTTCCCCCTCCGGTGGTTTCCGCCGCAGGATCCCGTGCGCCTCTCCGCGGAGTTCATCGACCGCGAGTTCGGCGGCGCGAACACGGTGGAAGTGATGATCGACACGAAGCAGGAGAACGGCCTCCACGACCCGCTCTTCCTGAACGATCTCGAGTCAGCGGTAGCCGCCGCCGAGGCCTATGACGACGGACAGGTCCGCGTCAACAAGGTGATCTCCATTCTCGACGTCATCAAGGAGACCCACAAGGCGCTCAACGAGAATCGCTCGAGGGACTACCGGATTCCGCAGGATCGAGAGCTTCTCGCGCAGGAGCTGCTGCTGTTCGAGAACAGCGGGTCGGATGATCTCGAGGAGTTCACCGACAGTCGCCTTCAGCTCGCGCGGGTCAGTCTGCGCCTGCCGATGGTGGACGACATGCACATGCCCCCGCTCATCGAAGCGATCGAGGGTCTCTTCGCTCGGGCACTGGGCGACGCAACCGACATCGAGATGACTGGAATCGGCGTGCTGTTCGGTCGCTCCTTCTCGGTCATCAACGTGACGATGGCGCGCTCCTATGCGATCGCGCTGTCGATCATCACGCCGCTGTTGATCCTGATGATCGGGAACCTTCGCCAGGGCTTGATCGCGATGGTCCCGAACCTGCTGCCGGTGTTCTTCACGCTCGGGTTGATGGGTTCGCTCGGCATTCCGCTCGACAACTCCACCCTCCTGGTCGGCTGCATCATCATCGGTCTAGCGGTCGACGACACCATCCACTTCATGCACAAGTTCCAGCGCTACTTCGCGAAGACCGGCGACATCGAGCAGGCCGTGAGCCAGACACTCGAGACCACGGGCTCGGCGCTGCTCTTCACGTCTCTCGTGCTCTCGTGTGGATTCGGCGTGATGTACTTCGCGTACATGGAGAACATCAAGGACTTCTCGGTTCTCGCGACGTTCGCCGCCGTTACGGCATTCGTCGCGGACGTCGTCGTGGCGCCGGCACTGCTGTCGCTGATCGGCGGTCGTGCGGCCGCCACCCACGAGCCGGATTCAGTCCGCGCGGCCTGACCCGGCGCGGACCACGCGCTCGTAGACTTCGCGGATGCGGTCCGTGTGGCGCTGGTAGTCGGCGAGGAGACCGCGCCTCGCATTGCGCTCCCGCCCTTCGGCACCGTAGCCGAGGCGTCGCGCCAGGTTCTCGAGGTCGCTCCGCTCGCTGTCGAGGTCGGTGATCGAACGGTTCTCGACCACGCGAAGTCGGCTCGACAGACGCTGCAGGAACTCCCAGCCGCCGGCCAGGGCGGCCGCGTCCTCGGGCTCGAGGAGGCCGAGGCTCGACATGCGCTCGATGTGCGCCTCGGTGCGCATCACGTCGAGCAGGGCGGGGTGATCGGTGCCGTGATTGAGCTGCAGGAACTGCGTAATGGTCTCGACGTCGAGGAGCCCGCCTCGCCCCGTCTTGAAGTTACGTCGCAGTCTCGTCTCCGACGCGAGCTCGGTTTCCATGCGCTGGCGCACCGCGTCGATCTCCGCCGCGAGGTCGTCCGGGAGCGGAAGTTCGAGGATTCGCCGACGCTCCGCTTCGAATGCCTCGGCGAGGGCCGGGTCGCCCGCGACGGGCCGCGCCCGCAGTAGCGCCTGGCGCTCCCACACCGCGGCAGACTCCTCGTGGTAGCGACGCAGGTTCGCGATCGACGTCACGAGGGCCCCCTGGTTGCCCGACGGACGCAGCCGCGCATCGATCTCGTAGCAGAAGCCCTCGGCGGTCGGCGTCTGGAGGAAGGAGATCAGGCGCTGCGTGAGCGTCACGTAGTGGGCCTGGGCTTGCGCGCCGCGCTCCGAGGTGTGCTCGGAGAGATCCCTCTGCGGGAGATCGAACAAGAAGATCAGATCGAGGTCGCTCCCGTAGGTGAGTTCGCGACTCCCGAGCTTCCCCAAGCCCACCACCAGAAAGGAGCTCTCGTCGAGCAGGGCCGCCGAGCCGTCGACGCGCTCCAGGTGTTCGGCGAGGTGCTTCTCCGCCATCGCGAGCGCCCGCTCGAGACACACCTCGGCGATGTCCGTGAGCCCTGCTTCGCCGGCGCGCCGCTCGATTTCGCCCGCGATGTCGAGCAGCCCTACGTTCAGTACCTGGCAGTGCTGGAAGACGCGGAGTGCGTCGAACTCGGTCTCGAGGTCGTGGCTCAGGGTTTCGCCGTAGCTCGCGAGGGTCGCGTGGAATTCGCGGCTGAGCGCCTCGCGCGAGAGGAGCAGGATGTCGGGGTTTGCGAAGATCCGCTCGATGAGACCGGGGTAGCGGGCGAGGTAGTTCGACAGGTACTTCGACGACGCAAAGAGCGCGGTGAGCCGCGGCACGAGCTCCGGGCGGTCGAGGAGCAGCTCGTAGTAGAAGCGCCGCGATCCGATGCTCTCGACGAAGCGGTCGAGGTTGTTGAGCGCGCGCTCCGGGTCGGCGGACTCGTCGATGCGCCACGCGAGCTGCTTGGCGAGGGACTCGATCATCCGACGTGTCGTTGCCAGGGACAGCAGCCCTGGTGCATTGCGGGCGAACAGGTCGAGGATCCGCTCCACGCCGCCGATCGCCGAGGCGCCTTCGAAGAGGAACTGGACCGCCTCGCGGCACGTCGAGAGCTCGGCTTCGAACGCGGCGACGGATGCCTCGTCGGAACTGCCGGCCTCGGCGGACTGCGTCGCGACGAACCCCATCGAGCGCGCCAGGCGAGCCAGGGCCGGCCCCTCGCGCGGGACGATGTGATTCTGGCGCTCGTCCTCCATCTGGATGCGGTTCTCGACGCGACGCAAAAAGCGGTAGGCGGCGAACAGCGTCTCCGCCTGGTCGGTGGGCAGCAGCCCCACCTCGGCGAGCTTCTCGAGCGAGCGGAGGGTCGATCGTTCGCGGATCTGCAGGATCTTGCCGCCGTGCAGCAGCTGCTGGGCCTGCGCGATGAACTCGACGTCGCGAATGCCCCCGGCGTCGACCTTGATGTTGAGCCCTTCGGCGCGCCCGCGGTGCGCCTCCTCGACCTTCTGCTTCATCGCGCGAATGCTCTCGACCCCCGCGAAGTCCATGCCCGAGCGGTAGATCATGGGATCGGCCTTGCGGATCGATCGCCACCCGAGGGCGAGATCGCCGGCTACGGGGCGGGCCTTCATGAAGGCGGCGCGCTCCCACGTGTCGGCCCAGGCCTCGTAATAGGCGGCGAGCCCCTCGTCGCTCACCACGAGCGTGCCCTGCGCGCCCTGCGGGCGCAGGTCGAGGTCGATGCGGTAGAGGAACCGGAGGCTGGTGGTGGAGGCCACGAGGCGTCCGAAGCGCTGCGCGAGGCGCGTGAAGTAATCGAGCGGCGGCAGCGCCGCGAAGCCCGCGCTCCCCGGACCCGAGACCTCATCGCCGGGGGTGTCGAGGGGGACGCTCGGTGACTCGTGGACGTAGACGAGATCGACGTCGGACGAGTAGTTGAGCTCCTGCGAGCCGAGCTTGCCGAGTCCGAGCACGCAGAACCCGAGCTCGACCGTCTCTCCGTTGGCGCCGCGCCAGCGCGGCGGCCCACAGCTCTCCTCGAGAGCGGCTCGGGCGATCTCGAGGGAGCGCTGCAGCAGGACGTCGGCGAGGTTCGAGATCTCGAGCAGCGTGATCTCGCTCGACGCGAGCGGCACCCACGCCTCGCAGCTGTCGCGGATCGTGAGGCGCGCAAGCTCGTAGTACTTGAAGCGGCGGAGCGCGAGCTCGGGCTCGGATTCTGCTTCGCGCGCGAGCGCCTCATCGAGGCGCCGGCCGAGGTCTTCACTGCCGCGCGGCGTGTCGAAGTCCTCGTCGAGCAGCGCCGCGAGCCAGTGGGGATGGCGCTCGATGAACTTCGCGAAGAACGGTGCGATACCGCAGAGCGCGAACAGCACCCGGCCGAGGGTCAGGGCGCGCTCGTCCGGCACGTCGGCGAGGGAGTCCGCCGTGGCGGTGAGCACGAGGGACGCGTTCTGCCTGGCCTGCTCGGGATTCGGCGCCGCGTCGAAGACGGGCGCGAGCCGCGCGAGCCACGATTCGGGGTTCAACGTTCGCCGCTCCACGGGGGTGGGATCGCCAGAGGGGAGGGTTATGGGTCCCGGGGCACCGGTCAAGCAGGTCGGCTGTCCGAACGCGGTCCGCGAGAATCCGTCTCAGAAGTCGTCGGGCGCGATGGGCTCGAAGCGCGCGCTGTCGTGCTGCACCCAGCGCAGCCGGGGCAGCCGGCGCAGCACGGGGCGATCGGAGTCGACGTCGAGGGAGTAGATCTCGACGTCGCTCTCTTCGGCCGGCTCGAGGTCTTCGGCCACGAAGCCGGAGAACAAGCGCCCGGGGCCGGCGTGGGCGATGACGGGCACCACCGCCCGGATGACCCCGCGAATCGCGACCGCGACGGCGTCGGGCATGGACTCGCCCCGCTCCGGTCCGATCCTGCCCGAGATCCGCGCCGTCGAGTGGGCGTCGGGGTCGCGACGTCTGTGGTCGAAGCCGTCACGCATGAGGAGCACCCTCTTCGTCGGCGGGCCGGTTTCGAACTCGTCGACCCGGCGGCCGCGGAGGTCCGGGCGCAGATCCGGTGCGAACAGACCCGCTTCGCCCGTGCTGGCCCCGGAGCCGAAGCGGCCGAGCTTGTTGTACAGGCTCTCGCCCAGTCCGAGCCGGTCGGCCTCGATGACGCGACTCCCGTAGAGGTCGGCCAGGTGTTTTCGGGTGCGGGGCGGGCAAGCGGAGTCGAGCATCGAGCAACCGTCCACCGGCCACGGCACCCGGGCTCCGATCACCTGGGCGACGGTCGGCAGGATGTCCACGATCTCGACGTTGCCGCGTACCAGGCGTCGTTCACTCTGACCGGGCAGCTTCACGAACAGCGGAATACCGACGGCGTCGGACGGGTGCTCGTGGATGTCGCGCCGCGATCGGTTCGGCCAGAAGCCCGCACCGTGGTCGGCCGTGACGATCAAGAGCGAACGCTCGAACAGCCCGACCGCTTCGAGGCGTGACACCAGTTCGCCGAGGAGCGCATCGGTGAACCCGAGCTGCAGTAGGTGCTGTTGCTGTCCCTGCGTGATCCACCACGGCTCGGCGCCCCAGTTCGACATGTCGATGCCGATGTTGCTCGGGTGGTAGGCGCGGCCCGAAGGGAGGTACTGCCACGGCGCGTGGGGGAGCAGGCTGTGGAGGAAGTAGAGGGGAGGCGGCGAGCCCGCTGTGTCGCTGGCCGCGTCCGTCGGCTGCATCGAGGCGACGAACTCGCGGAACCGCTCCGGGCGGTTCGCGTGCAGCTCGGCGTCGTCGCCGGCTGCGGGTTCGGCCGCGAAGTCGCGCCAGAGCTCGGTGACGGGGGGCAGCGCGTCCGCAGCATCGGCCGGCAGGAGGATGTGGAGCGCGAGAATCCGCAGATCCGAGGCGAGCGCCGCGATCCGCT
>JABSQW010000344.1 GCA_013215605.1 Myxococcales bacterium | reverse complement strand
GGGGCCGTGCCTCACGTTTCCCTTCGACAGCGGGGAGGAACTCGACCAGGCACTGACCACCTTTCTCGAGAGCTTCCTCGAGGAAGCGGCGACGCCGTGACATCTCCGATGAGCCCGGCGTCACGCAACGGATCGCGATCGCGGATCGCCTCGCTGCGCAGAGTCCGCGTCGGCAGCCTCAACGCGCCGAAGCTCGCAGCGGTGCGCGGTGCTCTGGTGTCGTATGCGAGTGACGTCGAGATCGAAGGAGTCGACGTCCCGAGCGGCGTCCCCGAGCAACCCGTGGGCTTCCACGAGATCGTGACGGGGGCCTGCAATCGCGCTCGCGCCGCCTTCTCGAGCGCCCCCGGGTACGATCTCGCCGTGGGTATCGAAGACGGCCTCGTCGATCTCCGAGCCGTCGGCGCCGGAGCGGACGCGGCTTGGGTGAACATCGGGTGCGCGGCGCTCACCGACGGTGTGCGCACGGCCACGGGCTTTTCGTCGGCCTTCGCGTATCCGCCCGAGTGCGCCGAAACCGCCTCGCGCAATCGCACGCCCATCGGCGAGCTCTTCGACGAGCTGTGGACGTCCTACGACGCAGCCTCCGCGACGTCGGCGCTGCCGTCGGCGAAGTCCGTGGGCAACGTCGGCAAGCTGACGCTCGGCGTGATGCCGCGCCACGAGTACGTGCGTCACGCGGTGCTGTGTGCGCTGGTTTCGTTCCTCCATCCCGAGCTCTACCCGGCGACTCCCACGGCCGCCGTGGTCGTGAACCCGGTATGACGAACCACGCCCCCGCGCCGCCGCCCCTCGACGTTCCGATCGGATCGGAGGACGATCTTCTCGCGTACATGCGCTCCGGCGAAAAGCCGCCCGAGCGTTGGCTCGTCGGTACGGAGCACGAGAAAATCGGACTGTACGCGGCCGAGCGGACTCCCATTCCGTACGACGGCGAACGCGGCATCGGCGCTGTCCTCGATCGAATCGCTCGACAGGACGGCTGGGAGCGCATCTTCGAGGGCGAGAACGTCATTGCCCTCGCGAAGGACGGGGCGAGCATCACCCTCGAGCCCGGTGGACAGCTCGAGCTGTCGGGCGCGCCGCTGCGCACGATCCACGAGACGTGTGACGAGTTCCACACCCACCTGGCCCTCATGAAGGACGTGTCCGATCCGCTCGGGATCGTGTGGCTCGGCCTCGGGATCCACCCCCTGCATACTGTCGACCAGCTCCCGAGCATGCCAAAGGATCGCTACCGCATCATGCGCGAGTACCTGCCCACGCGCGGCTCGATGCCGCTCGTGATGATGTTCGCAACCGCGACGGTCCAGGCGAACTTCGACTTCGAAAGCGAAGCGGACATGGTCGAGAAGATGCGTGTCGCGACGTCGGCATCGCCGGTGGTCTCGGCGATCTTTGCCAATTCCAGTGTCTCCGAAGGCGCGGCGAACGGGTTCGTGTCGCGTCGTCTCGAGGCCTGGCACCACACCGATCCCGACCGAACGGGGCTCCTGTCGATGGTCTTCGAGCCGGACTTTGGATTCCGTCGCTACATCGATTGGGCGCTCGGCGTCCCGATGTTCTTCATCGTTCGCGACGGCGAGTACCGGCCGGCGGGAGGACGCACTTTTCGCGAGTTTCTGACCGGTGGTCACGGTGAGCTCCGACCCACCCTCGCCGACTTCGACCGCCACCTCACGACACTGTTTCCCGACGTTCGCCTGAAGCGCTTCATCGAGGTGCGTGGCGCGGATGCCGTCCCACCGGGTCTGACCTGCTCGCTGCCCGCGCTGTGGAAGGGGATCTTCTACGAGGCCGGTGCGCGGCGGGCTGCCTGGGAGCTCGTGTCCGGGGCATCCCCCGACGCGCTCGACGCGGCGCGGTCGGACGTGGCGAGGCGGGGGCTCTCGGCCGACTTCGATGGCCGCCCGGTGCTCGAAGTCGCGCGCGATCTGCTCGAGATCGCCCGCGAGGGGCTGCAGCGCATCGCACATGCCGGAAGCAAAGATCCCGACGAGAGCCGCTACCTCGACCCGATTGCCGAGCAGCTGGCGCTGGGCGCGAGCCCCGGTGAGGTGATCCTCCGACACTGGGAGGCAGACTGGAAGCGCTCGGCCGATCGGTTGATCGAGTACGCGCGCTACTGATAGAGTCGCTCCTTCGGGCCCCGCGACGCTGAACGACGACGAAACCCGACGACCGAACGCCCAAATCGCCAGGCAGTGCGCCGTTCACGGAGACCGAGCAATGTCCAAGTTCAAGGTGACGTTCACCCTCGAAGAGGCGGACGCCAACTATTTTCGCAGCCTCTACCGCAAGGCGAAGAAGGGCGCGAAGGGGCAGGACCCGGACAGCGTCATCCGCGAGGCGCGGGCCATCGTGAAGACGGTTCGCAGCAACAAGAAGACACCGGCGTTCGTCATTGAAGCCATATCGGTGCTCGACGACCTGACCGACATCATCCGCGACGAGGACTACCGGGCCCCCACCAGGGTGCGCGACGCCGTACTCGCGGGCATCGCCTACTTCTCGAACCCGGAGGATCTCATTCCCGACCACATCCCGGGACTCGGCTTCCTCGACGACGCCATCATGGTGAAGTTCATCGAGGACGAGTTCAAACACGAGCTCTGGGGCTACCGGCGGTTCAAGAAGGCGCGCGACGTCGCCGAGCAGCGCCCCTGGTCGGATCCGGCGCGCGAAAGGCTCCGCGAGCGCCTCGTGGCCGACCGCAAGAAGATCCGCGGTGAGATCGAGCGGCGGGAAGCGAAGGAAGCAACGAAGAGGAAGTCGAGCGGCTACCTTGGTTGGTAGTCCGCCCTGCCTGCCGTGACCGATCTGCCTCGCATTCTGGTTGTCGACGACGAGGAAGCCATCCTCGAGACGATGACTTTTACGTTCCAGGACGAATACGAGGTCATCACGTCCACCGATGCGCGCGAGGCGCTCGAGTTGCTGGACGAGAAGGCGCCGATCGCCGCCGTGCTGACTGATCAGCGCATGCCGGGCATGAGTGGAGTCGACTTCGTTTCCGAGGTGTGGAAGCGACATCCGGCCACCGTCCGGATGATCCTGACCGGATTCTCGGACGTGGACGCCACCATCCAGGCGATCAACGACGGCCACGTCTACGCGTACATCACGAAGCCCTGGGAGCCCGACCAACTCAAGCAGATCATGAAGCAGGCGGTGGACCACTACCAGCTCACCTGCGAGAACGAGCGCCTGCTCGAGGCGCAGAAGCGCGCGAACCAGTTCCTCGAAGCCGTGATGGATCAGCTCGATACCGGTGCCATCGCGGTAGACGACCAGGGCGTGATCCAGGCGATGAACCGCCCTGTACGCGCCTACCTCGCCCTCGACGAAGATTTTCGGGGCCGCCCACTCGAGGAGGTTCTCATGCGTCACGGTCTCGAAACCGTCGGCGGCGCCGCGATGAAGGTCATGGAAGACGCCGACACGACGTACGACGAGATCGACGTCCCGGTGCAATCGAACAACCTGCGTCTCCGCGTCACCACCAAGATCCTGGCCGACGAATCACAGGCATCGATCGGTCGCGTGATCCTGCTGCGCGAAATCTCCCACGAACCTCTCGATCGCCGCTTCAACGACGTGGTGAGTAGCATCGTGCAAGCCGACGGCGATCTCCGCGGCGTCCTCGAGCAGGCGAGTGACGCATTGCGCGAGCTGCTCGCCGACGTCGAGGCGTCGCAGGTCGAGACTGGCGGGATGGGCGAGCTCTCCGACCGCCTTTCGCGAACGCTTACCGCGACCGAGAACTGGCTCGATGTCGACGACGCTCTGGCGGGCCAGGATTTCCCGGACGCGCAGGTTCTACAGGACCGGATGCGCGTCGCCACGGCGCGCTGGACCCTGCCCGATGAGATCCCCGCTCGCGTTCGCGAGCTCGCTCGACGCGTGGAGGACTACTACGAATCCGGCGAGAACCCGAAGCAGCGTGTCCTCTGACGGTGCTGCCATGACTGAGAGCGCTGCGTCCGCGCTCGATCGTCTCGAGCTGCGTATCGAGCGCCTCGGGATCACTGTGCGTTTCACCTACGCGTTCCACGCGCGGGAGGTGCGCTTCGAGCGCGACACCGGCAACGGCTTCGAGCGGATCTTTCCCGAGACGTTCTCGTTCCACGCGGACCG
>JABSQW010000343.1 GCA_013215605.1 Myxococcales bacterium | reverse complement strand
GGGCAGCCGTCCCGTGAACATCGACGCGTGGCTCGGCAGCGTCCAGGGCGCCGAGGCGAAGGCATTCTCGTAGCGGTCGGCGCGCTCGGCGAAGCCGCACAGGTTCGGGGTGGTGGGACGCGCGTAGCCGTAGCAGGGGAGGTGGTCGGCGCGAACCGTGTCCATGACGACGAGGATTACGGACGGAGATCCCGCGGCGGACTCCTCCGGAGCTTCGGAGCAGGACGTCGCCGTCAGGGCGCAGATCAGCGCGACGCCGCTCCCGCGAACCCGCGCCACCCAAGCGATCTTGCCGCTGCGCATCAGACCTCGCTCGCGACCCCGAAGTACTCCTGGAATCTCCGAAACTTCTCGCGCTCGGCAGCGACGGTCGTCTCATTGCCCGCTTCGTACTCGTGCTCGCCGAACTTGCCCTTGGGCTTCGACGCGATGTAGGCCTGCATGGCGGCGAGGGCCTCGGGGACGAGCGGGATGTCGAGGCCGGCGTAGAGACTTTCGAGTTGTTTCGCCGGGTCGGCGAAGAATTCGAGGTAGCGCACCGGCTGGACGCGCTCGCGCGGGATCGTCGCGTTCTCGAGCCAATCCATCATCCGTTCGAGATTGGCGACCACCGGATCGACGCTCAGGAAATGACCGTAGGAGTCGCCCGAGAAGGGATTGTCGCAGCGCATCCAGAAGAGGGTGCCGCAGACATCCACCACCGAGGCCAGCGCCTTCACCGGGTCGCGCAGCATGAGAACGATCTTCGCGTCGGGGTACACGGCGAAGAGCGTGGGGAGGAAGGGGATGTGCGTCGGGCCCTTGAGGAGCCAGCGCCCCGGTCGCCCGGTCGACTGCAAGAGTTTCAAGATGCGTTTGTGCCACACGAAGGCCGGCGTGGGGTCGGCCTTTGCGACGTACCCGGAGTAGGTGGGCACCTGGAAGCTGGCGGAGAATGCGTCGGAGAGAAACGACGAGTACATGAACTCGATGCACTCGACGGGCAGTTCTCCGCCGACCTTGTGCATGGCGGACCATTCCGGGGTGACCCGATCCTGCATCGTGGCGACGGCGTCGGCTTTCGCGATGCGCGGGTCCGGCGTCGGGTCGCCGGGCGCGGGAGGCGGGACCGGGTACTTGGCCTCCCACATCTTCACCACGCGCGACGTCGGGTCGGCGCCGAGGATCTCCTGCATGATCGTCGTTCCGGAGCGCGGCAGGCCCGTCACGAAGACCGGCTCGACGATCTCCTCTTCTTCGACCTCCGGGTGACTCGCATACCAGTCGATGACGCGGAGCCGTCCCTCGAGGTGGGTGAGCAGGTCCGAGCGCGTGGTGATGCGGCCGAAGAGATTGAGTTCGGCTTCCTCTTCGATCGAGCGCAGCAGGATCTGGAACGGCTCGCGCCAGTCGTCGTCGCCGAAGTCGTCGAGTCCGGTGTTCTCGCGGGCGCAGCGGAGCAGCGAATCTTCATCGAGCGGCACGATCGACTTCGCATCGAGGATCCTTCCCTCTTCGTTCACGCGGCGCAGCCATTCGGGGCGGGCGCGCGGCTGCCAGTCGCGGCGTCGATCGGGGGAGGTTCCGCTCATGTCGACAAGTCCTCGTATCTTACGACCCGGCACGCCGGAGTGTGGGGATCCGGGGTTCCGACCTGGCGGAGTACCATGCAGCCGCGGAGATGTCCCGCGGTGTCGAGCCAGTTGGCGACGCCGGGATCGCGGTGGGCGACCACGATCCTCACGGTCTTCCCGTCTTCAGAGACGGCGGTGTGATCGTTGACGTGCACGACGTGGTTCCCGTAGTCGAGCGATTCGAGCCAGTGGTTGCAGAGTTGGAGGTTCCAGTAGTCGCACTTCGGCGGGACGAGTTCCACCACGAGTGCTTCGTCGGGTGCGATGTCGTAGTAGCCGCCGAAGTAGTGGGTGAAGGGGTCGCCCTGTGCGCCAGCGGCGAGCTCCGGATCGAGGGGATCGATCGAGTTCGGACGCGCCGCGAAGCTCTTCGTCCACTCGAGGAACTGCGCGATGGCTCCCGACACGTACTCACCGGTGCGCTCGAGCTGCGCTGCGAACCGCTCCGGTGCGAGGGGACGAACGCCGCCGTTGCCGTCGGTGCGTTCGATCTCGAAGACGGCGGGGCGCTGGCTCTTGCGGTCGAGCAGCGTCTGCCGGGTCATCAGCTGTGTCGTGCCCTCCAGCATCGGCAGCCAGTTTCCCGGCTTCTCCGCGAGGGAGACCGCGATTTCGAAGCTCCCGTCGGCGCCCATGTCGATCTCGGATCCGTTCAGATAGCCCGAGAGCTTGAGGCCGTCGGCAGTGCCGACGTCTCCGGTGTATGTCCCCACGCCGAGATACCGCGCGTCGCCCGCGTTGCCGCGCAACCGGTATTCGAAATCGGCGCTGAGGGGCGCGCTCGCGTACAGGTAGTCGGGATTGTCGCCGCCGATCTTCGGCAGCCCCTCCGTGACCACCGACGTCGCCGGATCGCTGCGCTCGATGAAGTTGGTGAGACCGTAGGCGGCCACCCGGCTCACGTACCGCAGCCCTTCGGCGCGGTCGAAGGGGTCGTCGGGCGCGGCTGAGATCACGAGGCGACCCGCCTCGAGGAGCTGCCGACAAAACGCCTCCCAGGCGCTGCCATCCATCACCGACGTTACGGCTTCATCGTGCGGGTCTCGACTCATGGAGCGCATCCTACACCCCGGGGCTTCTGGAGGAGATCCAGCGGTTTCCAACGCAAGCGTTCGACGATCTCTCCAGCGGCGAAGCGCTTCGTCGTCCCCGATGCCCGGTGACGCGCCTCGATTCGAGGCGCCTCGAGCTCAGGCTCGACGTCGTTTCCTCATGGAGAAACGGAGCGCAGCGTGCTGTCCGGCCAGTAGCGGAGCGCTCTCGCGTCGTCGACGCAGAGCTTACTCCGTAGATGACTGTGGTCGAAACCCGACTACTGGGTGAGCCACGTGAACTTCTGCGGCTTTCGGGAAGCCTTCGGGTCGATCAACACGTTGACGACGTTGGGCATCGGATCTGCGAGGGCTTCCTTCAGGACGCTCCCGAGTTCGTCGGGCGTCCGGACGCAGTAGCCCTTGCCGCCGAAGCCCTCGATGACTCGCTCGTAACGCGCGTCGATCGTGTAGGCGAGCGGCGGCGAGTTGGCGGGATCGTCACCGAGATCCTCGTAGCCCTGGCCGATGCCGTTGTTGTTGATCACGACGAATGTGATCGGCAGCCTGTACCGACAGGCCGTCTCGACTTCCATTCCGCTGAAGCCGAACGCCGAGTCGCCCTCGACGCAGACCACTTTCTTGTCGGGGTGCACGACCGCCGCTGCGATGGCCTGGCCGAGACCGACCCCCATGGTCCCGAACGTTCCCGCGTCGAGCCGGTGTCGGGCCTCGTAGTTGTGGAGCACCGTGCGGCTGATGTCCATCGTGTTTGCGCCCTCGGCGCAGATGATCGAGTCGCGCGGTGAGAGATCGTGGATTTCGCGCAGCACGCGGTAGTAGCCCATGGGCGCCGAGTCGTCGTCCATCATCGCCTGCACGGCGAGCTGGTTCTCCTCGATCTTGATGCCGAGCTCCTTGCGCCACGGAGTGTCGGCGGCGACCGTGATCGGCTCCGAGCGAATCGCGGCGGAGAGCTGCGCGATGACGGCGCGGGCGTCTCCCACGAGGCCTACTTCGGCCGGAACGTTCGTGCCGATCTCTTCGCCGTGAATGTCGACCTGGATCACCTTCACGTCCTCGTGGAATCGCGGCGGCAGACCGAAGTGGAGGATCCAGTTGAGGCGAGCGCCGAGCGTCAGCACGACGTCGGCGTTCTGGAGTGCGAACGATCGCCCGGGCGCCACGGAGAGCGGGTGATCGTCCGGCATGACGCCCTTGCCCATCGGCGTGGGTAGGAAGGGGATCTGCGTCGCGTCGATGAACGAGCGCACCTCGGCCTCGGCGCGCGAGTAGGCGGCGCCCTTGCCAACGATGACGAGGGGACGCTCTGCCTTGCGGAGCACGTCGATGGCGCGCGACACGTCGGCCGGATCGGCCTCGGGACGCTGCGGATCGGGGCAGGGGGGCATCCACTTCACTGCGTCCTCGTCGATGCTGCCGGCGATGATGTCGTCGGGGAGGTCGAGATACACGGCACCGGGGCGTCCCTGGATGCTCGTGCGCACGGCCTGCTCGACGTAGAAGGGCAAGCGATCGAGACGATCCGGACGCGCGGCGTACTTGGCGTACACCTGTGCGGTCTCGAGCTGCGGCGCTTCCTGGAACGCGCCCATCCCCTCCTGGTAGGTCGAACACGAGCCGCCGAGCAGGATCATCGGCCAGCAGTTCGACCAGGCGTTCGCCATACCGGCGATGCCGTGTACCACGCCGGGCCCCGATACGACGAGGCACGCGCCCGGTCGCCCGGTCAGGTAGCCGACGGCCGCAGCCGCGTAGCTCGCCGCCTGCTCGTTGCGCATGCCGATGTAGCGGATGCCCTCGGCCTGGGCTGCAAACGGGATCGGGATGACGGGGAAGCCCCCGATACCGAAGATGAATTCGACGCCCTGTGCCTTGAGGCTGCGGGCGATGATCGTGGCGCCATTGATGTCGGCCATGTCGGATTTCCTTTCCGTAGTCACGCTGCCGTGCGCTCTCGTTGAGCGACGACGCTGAGATCGGAGCGCTTGCCCCGGCTCTGCCTCCGCCAGAATGCCCCACGCGGGAGATCCCCGTCCATCTCCTTGCGTCTCCTACCCCGATTTCGGGGTGTTGGGTACCCTCCGCGGCAGACCACGAAGAGCGCAGCGACCGGGGGGGCACGCCGCCAGCATGGCACGGGAGACCACCGAAGCACTGGCCCAGGCTCAGCCCGGGCTGACCCAACCGCTCCAGGAGCGAAGCCGCCGCAGTCTCGAAAAATTCCTCGAGGCGGCGAAGGAGGTGGTTTCCGAACGCGGCTTCGAGGACGCCTCGGTGGCCGAGATCGTCGAGCGCTCCGGCCTTTCGGTCGGGGCGTTCTACCAGCGGTTCGAGAACAAGGCCGCGTTGCTCACGATGGTCCACACCCGATTCGTCGAGTGGCGCCTCGAGCAGATCGAGCAGTTCACGCCCGCTCGCTGGGAGAGGTTTTCCATCGCCGACGTGCTCGGCAACGTCATTGCGGTCGGCGTCCGGAGCGCGGACGACGATGGTGGCTTCCTGACCGCGTGTTTCCGGCGCGCTCTCTCCGACAAAGAGTTCGCCGCGCGCGAAGCCCGGACGCGGAAGGCCCTGGCGCTGCAGTTGGCGAATATCTTCGAACAGCGCGCCGACGAGATCGGGCACAATCACCCGAGGCTCGCCGCCGATTTCTTGGTTCGTTTAATCGCCTCGATGAACTCGGACCGATTCCACCTCCGCGACTCGGTGGGTCTGCTCGAGTTCTCGGCGGAACGCATGACCTCCGAGCTTCTCGACGTCTGTCTTCGCTACCTCGGCATCGAGCAGTCGCGGGACCGCGGCCGCGTCGAGTCCGGCGATTGAACTCCTGAGGAAATTTCTTCCTGTCGCGATTGGGTGAGCTTTTCTCGCTCGAGGGGAGGACTGATCTCGTGATCGGGGGAGCGTCGGAATCGGCGAGATGATCGACCGCGCCTGGGACCGCGTTCTCGACCTGAAGGTGAAGAGCGTGTTTCATTGGACACGCGCACTGATTCCCAAGCTCGAAGCGGCGGGATTTTGACGACGCTCTGAGCCGCCGTTGCGCGTGCGGAAAATCCGCCCGCCGCTCGGTGGGACGCTACCAGTAGACCAGGTTCGTGTGCGGACGCGTCACCGGGAACTCCGGTACGTCCCAGCGCAGGTACCGGGTCTCCGTGGTCGGCTGCCACGCCTCGATGCGTTTGACCAGGGAGGGCGTCTGCTCGAGGGGAGCGAGCACGAAGTCGCGGCCCAGGGCATGGGCGCGACCCGACAGGTGGTCGAGAAGCTCGACCATCGCGTCTTCGGCGCCGGGCTCGAAGCCCCAGTCGAGCAGCGCCGTGTCTGCGAGCAGGCGCTCCTCGCCCGTCTCGGAGTGTCGGAAGCGATCTCGCAGGTCGCGCCCGCGGTCCCACAGACCCGCGCACGCCACCACCCGGCCGGCCTGCTCGACGACGAAGAAGTCGTCCCAGCAGTACACCGGCGGAAACCACTCCGCGCGTTCCCCCCAGTAGCCCTCGTCCAGTCGATCCTCGAGAAATTCCCCCGTGTAGGGCCGGAAGAAGTCCTGTCCGTCGTGGGTCGCGTTCACCAGCGCGACTGACTGGGGGATGTCTTCGCGTCGCCCGGGGCGGATACCGGCAGCATCTCCCTGCACGGTGCGCGCGGGAATCTGCCAGACCCGGATGGGAATGCCGGGGACCTGCTCTTCCTGCTTCGGGACGTCTTCGAAGAAGTCGGGCACGTATTTCTCCCACCAGCCCACGACCGCGAAGTTGCTGGCGCGCATGATGTCGTACTGGGCGAGCGAGGGTCCCAGGGTGTTCATGGCATGGGCGAAGTTCCGCACCGCGTCGCCAAAGCCCTGGCGGCGATAGTCCTTGTGGACCCCGAGCGCCTGGCCGTAGCTCAGGGTCACGCGCTGGCCCGCGACGATGCTGTTGTGTCGCGCCCAGCCGCAGCACGCGACGAGTACGTTTCCGTCGGCGATGACCTGGAGATTCACATTCTCCTGGAGCCGAAACTGGGCGAAGCCGTTGGGTCCACGGAGCGTCGTGACTTCGAAATCGCCGATCTGCTCCGGCGAGTTCGCCCACAGATCACAGAACCCATCGTTGTCGGAGATCCTGCTTCGCGGCCGCGCAGGTCGCCCCAATTCAGGCGCCCGTGCCAGAGGATCTGCTTCTCCATGTCCTCGGGTGTGCCGGGACGCCACTGGAGCCAATGCCAAACGCTGTCGACGGGGATGCCCGCTTCGAGGACTCGCTCGATCAGCCCGTCGGGCCAGCCGCGTCTCTCGCTCTCGGCACGCAGATCGGCGGGCACCTGGGCTTCGACGCGTTCACGAGTACGCCTGCTCATCGCGGCTCCCCCCCGGTGCTGGCTCGCCTCGATTCCCGTGTCCGATGTGTTGGAATTCCATTCTCGCGCCGCTTCGCGAGTGCCGTCAGCCTACGACGCGAAGACGATCGGCAGCGACGAGAAGCCCTGGACGAACTCGGTACGCACACGCGTGGCGCCGGCCAGGT
>JABSQW010000342.1 GCA_013215605.1 Myxococcales bacterium | reverse complement strand
TCGTTGTCGCGCGCGAGGTGCGTCAGGTACTCGGTGGGATAGGCGCCGAACGTCATGAACTTCGTGTGGGCGCCGCCGTCCGACACGCCGGGAATGCTGTACGGGTCGTTGACCAGCTCGCGCATCTGCTCCATGTCGTAGGTCTCGGACGGGGTGCCGAAGATGGTCTTCAGGTTGTCGGCACACGCCAGGTCGAGGAACGCATCGATGACGTGCTTGCCCTCGCGCTGGGCTACCTCGCCCAGGCTGTGACCCTCGTAACGGTTCTTGAGGTCGTCGCGATCGACGACGTGGATGTTGAGCGCTGGGATGCCGCCGGGGCCGGTCACTCCGTTGATGTTGAGCGTGGGATCGTCCCAGTCGCGATCGTACTCGCGCTTGAGCGCCTGCCGGTGCGTCGGGTCCCGCATGAGCTTCAGGCGCTCCTCGGGGCTGCCCAGCGTGACCGCGCGCCAGGTGGGGCTGTTGTCGAACAAGTTCCAGTTCTCGAGCGTGAACTCGAAGGCGATCTCGGTAGTGACGGTCTGGGCGTAGATCTGATGCCCGCGCCGGTTGGCGTCGTGAATCCAGTCGAGCGTCTGACGGTAGTACTGCAGTGGGACGCCGTGCTGATCGCTGATCAGCGCGAGGATGTTGTAGATGATCGGCGCGCCGGAGATCTCGCTGAGGTGCTCGAACTGCTGGGGCGTGGCGCCGATGGCCTGAATGAAGCCGCGCCCGACCTTCCGCAGCACTTCGGCGAACGCGACGAGGTCCGCCTCGGCCATCGTGTCGGTGACCATCGGCGTCCCGTCGATGTCGCGCTGGATGCTCGACGCGCCGAAGAGTTGCGCGGACCAGCCGCAGCCTCCTGCCCCCATGCCTTCCTCGAGCAGGCGGCACATCTCGGCGCGCTCGGAGTCGTTGGCGGCGCGGCTCTTGGCCGCCTCGAGGCCCATCACGTAGGTCATCAGCGGCGCGAGCGGGATGTAGCTCAGGACGTTGACGCCCTTGGGCGTGCGCTCGAGACTGTCGAGGAACTCGGGATAGGTTTCCCAGTCCCAGGGCATGCCGGCCTTCATGGTCTCGAGCGGTACCGCTTCGTTGCGCGACATGGTCAGCATCGCGCGGTCGCGGTCCTCGGGCTTGCAGGGCGCGAAGCCGAAGCCGCAGTTTCCGATCGCGACCGACGTCACACCGTGCCAGCTCGAGATCGAGCAGTACGGATCCCAGAAGACCTGCGAGTCGTAGTGGGTGTGCAGGTCGATGAATCCCGGTGCCACGATCAGGGCGTCGGCGTCGAGAACGGTGCGCGCGTCGCTCGGGTTCAGCTTGCCGATCTCGGCGATCCGGCCGTCTTTGATGGCCAGGTCGGCGACGTAGCGGTCGTTCTTCAGGCCGTCGATGATCGTCCCGCCACGGATGAGGGTGTCGTAATGCGCCACGGGTCGTTCTCCCCATCGAATCTTTGGCACAGCTTACGCAGCAGCGCAAACGCGATGAGGGCGCTCGCGTCGGCTCCGCCTTTCAGAGCAAGGACGCCAGCTTTCCCGACGACGTGGGGTACGCCCACTCGTCTCGCCGCACGGCGTCCCGCGCGACTACGGCGTCGGCCAGGGTGTGAGCTCGAGGCCCGGCGTCGGCAGCGCCTCGATGGCGCACACGCGACCCGGCGCCAGCTCCGTGGTGAAGAGCGTGCGCCGGTCCGAACCGCCGAAGCAGCAGTTGGTGGGATACGCGCCTTCACCGAGGTCGATCACGTCGACCTGCTTGCCGCCGGGGTCGAGCACGCGGATGCAGTGGTCCATCGGGCAGGCGCAGTAGAGGCGACCCTCGACGTCGAAGGCGAAGCCGTCGCCGGGTGATTCGCCGGGCAGTTGTTCCACCCACCAGTCCTGATCGCCGCTTTCGGGTTCGATCCAGAGAAGCCCGCGGGCCTCGACGATGAGCAGGCGACCTTCTGGGGAGAGCGCCACGCCGTTGTCGTACTGGAACCCTTCGGCGATCAGTCGAAGCGCGCCAGTCCTCCCGTAGCTCCAGAAGCGCCCCTCCCCGCCCTGACTCTGGGTGCCGCCGTGGGGCGGAGGATCGGTGAAGTAGATCGTGCCGTCGGGCGCGACGATGAGATCGTTCGGGGCCTGGAGACCTTCCTCGGCGAGGGTGGTCACCTCGCCACTGGGCGACACGCGCTGCAGGCCGGGGGGACCCGGCGTGAACGGGATCTTCGTGGGATCGATGCCGAGCGAATCGGCGAAGGCGGTGAAATCGATCCCGCCGTTGTTGGCCACGACGAAGCCTCCGTCCGCCGCGAACTGCGCACTGTTGGCCCCCCCTGCCAAGGACACCACCTGCTCGGACTCGCCACTCTCGGGCCGGATGCGCAGCAGCCCGCCCGGGGAGATCAGCGTGATGACGAGGGTGCCGTCGGGGCACCAGACCGGCCCCTCACCGAGAGGCGCTTCCGCAGTGACGACTTCGTATCGCATCGGGACATCATGAACTCGCGAAGGGCGGGCTGGCAAGGCAGCGAGAAGGCTCCCCGAACCCGTCGAGACGTCGGGCACTCACACGGTGCTCCGGCTCGGGTTCGCACGAAAGCCCCGTTCGACCGATCGCTTCGCTTCCGACTGCCGCTTCGACCCATCCTGACAGCAAAGAGATCGCGGACCGATCCTCTGCGAGGCCCACGCTCCCGCGTCAAGGTCCGTCGGCATCCGCGTCCCGCGGCACCCGCGCGAGCAGCGTCTCGACCGCAATCACGTGTGGCCGTACGCGCTGCTCCAGATCCAGCGCGGCCCAGTCCGATTCGGTGGTGTAGGTCCCGATTCCGCGTCGGCTCGCGTAGAGCCCGAGCGTGTAGTGATGTGAAACCGTCTTGAGCCAATCGTAGAAGCGCCCTTCCTTCGAAAGCCCCAGCGTGCCGAGGGCAAAGCCCAGGAAATGCGTGTCCGAAACCGGGATCTCCCGCTCGAGCACGGCTTCCACGACGGCTCGACCCGATTCTTCCGATCCCATCGAGGTGACCACGAGCATGAATCCGTCCTGCGCGCCCTCGTGGAGCGACACGATCAGGTCCGGCCGCTCCGACACGATCAGGTCCTGCAGGACGCGCGCCTCGAGGGTCTGCGAGTCCTGGAAGTCGCGGTTGATGTCGCAGCCTTCCGCGTTGTAGCGCGAGCCGTGCGCCACTCCAACCGGGTTCGCGGGGGTGAGGATCGTGACGGCCCAGCCCGCGTGCGCGGGTCGTCGCTCCGCGAGCAGATCCAGGATCCGCGGCACTGCGAGCAGACCCGCGGCCTCGTTCCCGTGAATTCCGGCCACGATCAGCATCCGCTTCGCAGCGCCGCGATCCCGTGTCCGAAGCACCAGGATCGGGTATTCGGCTGGCGCGGCAGCGGCGGCCGTCGGATCCGGAATCTGGGCCAGCTCCACGACGTCGAAGCGATCTGCGTAGCGCGTGATCTCTGCGTAGTAGGCAGCCAAGTCGAGGGAGATCGGCCGAATCCCGAGGTCCGAGGTCACCTCTGGACCTTCTGCCGGACAACGCGACAGGTACCGGGGCGCGAGCTTGAGCCGCGCGCAGCCGAGCCCGAACCCGCTCACCAGGGCGACCAGGACCAGCATCAAGACGATTCTCTTCGCGAAGCCTGCCAGCAGAAAACTCTCCGAACCGGGCCCGCGCTTCCGGACTTCATTCGCCAGCGGATTCCAGGGTAGCCAATCGGGGCGCCACCGAGTTGGAAATGGATGGCGGAGATCCCCCCTCGCTCCCCGCAGTTTCAGACTCGGTCACACGGCTGAGCGAATCGGATCGGCACAGCAAATTCAAGTGCCTTTGTTGCGTCCGAGAAGATGCGTTGTGACGAGTCCCCCATGGATCCGAGGCTGGGGAGACATCGGCGCGTTCCGCAGCGAAATTCCGACGCCGCACAGCGACAGTCGCGATCATTGATCGGGGGCGGATGGGAATTTCTCTGCCTATCCAGATCGCTCCGCTCCGGCCATCGGGCGGGCTTCTCGCTCTCCGGCCGGCGTCGGGGGAACTCCCTTCGCGGCCCAATGGCCCGAAACCTCCAGATGGGGCGTTTTCGCGGCGATCGAAGAGCGCTGCCTCAGCCGTTCGGTTTCGTCCGGTCCGACACCAAGAAATGTCCCTTTTGGAACACATGCGCCCCCTTCCCCGCTGCTCGAGCCCACGCAAGTCCTCGATCTGACGTGATTTGCTGATCCTGGCCGAGCGTCGGCCACAGACAGGCACGGTTCATGCACTGTTTTGGGGTCGGAATGGAATGAAAGGCTGAGTCGGCCGCACCGGGAAACGCGATGGGGTGGGACCCCGAACCCAAGCCGTCACCCGACCGGCCGATTCGAAGGGGCAATGACATGAGTGCAGGACACTGGGAAATTGGCTCGAAAACCCCGGCAGGTCGCCCGGCCGCAAACTGGCCACGGGTGCAAACACCCACCGCAGCGGTCGCCTCGACCCCGCCGCTCACACCTCGACAGACGTCCCGCCGGGTCGCTCCAGAATGGGACGAGGCCCACTCGCCAACGCTGCTCTGCCTGATCGAGGCCGTGGGTGAGGTGACGGAGGACGATCGCGAGGTGGTCGCGGCGGTGAGCCACATGCTGAGCTCGGGCCGCGTGCGCTTTCGCGGACACTTCCAGGACGAAAGCTCCACGCCCGGCTGCGGTCACGCCTGACGCCAGAAACAGCCCGGGGATCGGCCGAAAATGGCCACATTCAGCGATGCGGGCCCGTATCGGGGAGGGCATCCGGACCGGAGCTGCGCAGCGCCATCGAGGCGGGCTTCGGAGACGTCTACGCCGGCGTGGTGTTTCGTCGCTGGGATGAATGAGAAGTTTCGCCAGAATGTCCGATGAGGAGAGAGAACCGATGACAGAAGTCGAAGCCTTCGAACGAGTCGTCAAGATCCTGACTCCGCTCGTGCGAAATACCGATGCTCTCGAGAGCGTCGAGAACGAGACCAACATTCTCGATGACCTCAAGGTGAACTCTGCGCGCCTGGTCGACATGGTGCTCTCGTTCGAGGACGAGTTCGAGATCGAGATTCCCGACGAGGACGTCGACGGCGTGAACACGGTGGGCGACTGCGTGAAGCTGATCGTCGACAAGGCGAGCTAGGGCCGCGTTGCCCCCCCCGCTTCCGCTTCACCCTCGGCTGGCGCTTCG
>JABSQW010000341.1 GCA_013215605.1 Myxococcales bacterium | reverse complement strand
CCCCACCGCAAAAAATTTCGTCACCTATTCGTGGCCGCGGGCCCCTCACGAGTACAAAACAGAATCCCCTTCCAGAGCAAAGCGGGTCATCCGACAAGGGTGGCCCGCTTTGGTCGTTCGGGATCGTGGACGCTGAACCCCCACGGGGAAGCTCCGCGAAAGATTATCACCCACTGGGATGCAAGTTTCCCCGGCGGATCGGTCGCGCGGTTCACGCCCTCTTCGCGAATCCAATCGGCTTTCAGCGTCATTCGGGTCGCGGGGGGCGGCGTGTCTCGTATTCCGGGATCGCTGCCCGGTGCGCTGCGGGTCCGGCCTTCGAAAGCCCCCACGCGTGCCGCGAGCGACTACGCTGCCGGGAGTCGGGCCTTGCCGGTTCAGCGGGACGCCCGGGGAGCACTCCACTTGAGCACTGGAATCGCCGGACCGCTCAGCGGCTACCGGATCGTCGATGTCACGTCCATGATCTCCGGTCCGATCGCGACGCGGATCCTGGGAGATCAGGGCGCCGACGTCATCAAGGTCGAGGCTCCGGGGGCCGGTGACCTCGTGCGCGGGATCGGATCGACCCGGGCCGGGATTACTCCCATGTTTGCGACAGCCAACCGCAGCAAACGGTCGATGGTGATCGACCTGAAGCACCCCGACGGCGTTGCGTTGCTGATGCGGGTGGTCGCCGGTGCCGACGCCTTCGTGCAGAACTTCCGCCCCGGCGCGGTCGACCGGATGGGCATCGGCGAGGAACCCGTTCGCCGCAGCCAGGCCGACATCGTGTACGTGTCGATCAGTGGCTTCGGCGAGACGGGTCCGTACGCGATGAAGCGCGTCTACGACCCGGTGATTCAGGCGCTCTCCGGTGTGGCCTCCATCCAGGGTGACCGCGTCACCGGTCGCCCGCGCATGGTCCGTACGATCCTGCCCGACAAACTGACCGCTGTGACCGCCGCGCAGGCGATCACCGCGGCTCTGCTCGCGCGGGAGCGGAGCGGAGAGGGACAGCACGTACGGCTCGCCATGCTCGACGCGATGGTCTCGTTCCTGTGGCCGGAGGTGATGGCGCGTCACACGTTCGTCGAAGCGGGGCGGCAGAAGAAGCGGGCGATCCCCCAGGTACGCGATCTCGTGTTCGAAACCGCAGACGGTTTCATGACCGCGGGCGCTGTCGCCGACAACGAGTGGGCGGCGATGTCCCGCGTTCTCGGTCACCCCGAGTGGATCGAGGATCCGCGCTTCTGCAACGCTGCGGCTCGCGTCGTCAACTGGGACGAGCGACTCGAACTGACCGCAGAGGTCCTACGGACCCGCACGACCGCGGAGTGGCTCGAGCGTCTCGATGCAGAGGGCGTGCCGTGCGCGCCCATCAACGATCGCGGCGCGCTGCTGACCGATCCCCAGATCGCCGCCAACGAGCTCATCGTCGAGTCCGTGCACCCACACGTCGGGCTCGTGCGCGACACGCGCCCAGCAGCGCGCTTCGATCGCACGCCCGCCGAGATCGGTCGTCCGGCGCCGCTGCTCGGCGAGCACACCGATGAAATCCTCGGCGAGGCCGGGTTGTCGGCGGACGAGATCCGCGCGCTTCACGATCGCGGCGTGCTCGGCTGATCGACCGTCCAGCAGCAGGGCCTTCGACGTCGTCGCGATGTCGCGGGTGATGCCGGGTCTTCCTGTCCGCTCCTTCGCAATCGGTGGACGAGCGGTCAGGATGGGCAGCCCACTGGCAAACACGGGTCGGATTCGGACGTGGATACTGGACGCTGCGCGCCTCGCGGTCAGAGCGGGGCGAGGTCGTCGTCTGGCGCGCTGGGCTCGCTCTCCTCGAAGATCTTGCGAATGTCGGCGGAGCCGTCGGCGTCGCGGTCGCGCGCGATGCGTGAAGCGACTTCATCGCCGCCGACGAGCCGATACGAGGTCCACGTGTCGGTCTGCCCGTCGTGGTTGCGATCCTCTTCGCTGCGCACGAGCACGCGGTTTTCGTAGCTCAGGACGAGATCGATGGCTCCGTCGCGATCGGAGTCGAGGCGCTCTTCGACGAGCGAGACTCCCTGGTAGCGGTAGACCGCATCGACCGCGCCGTCGCGGTTGCGGTCGACGTGGCGGGCGGTGAGACGGCCGCGGCCGTACTCCTCCCAGAGATCTGCACTCCCGTCGCCATCGGTGTCGCGCATCCGGCCGACGAGCCCGGTCCGGTCGAAGGTGTCCCACGAGTCCGACTCTCCGTCGGCGTCGAGGTCGCGGGACGTGCGCAGTAGTACACCGCTCTCGGGCTCGATGAAGCGAATTTCATCCGCCGCGCCGTCACCGTCGACGTCGGCATCATGGCGGACGACTTCGAAGGCGCGGTCGTTTCCCCAGGCGCCCTCCGGTACGACGATACGTTCCGCGTGAAGGCTCGTGGCGCGCCGCAGCTCGGGCTCGGGGGCGAGCGGAGCGATCCGCGACACGCGTTCGCGTCGTTTGATGTCTGGCGGGGAGAGATCGGGCGCCTCAGCGCCTTCCGTCGATTCGAACGCGAGCCCCTCCTGACGGGCGAGCGCGGCGGAGATCTCGTCCTCGATGCCGGAAGCGCGCGCGGCTTCGCGCTCCTCCTGGGTACGGGCCCGGTAGATGACTCCGTCGCGGGTGACCGACCGGTACGGGACGTGTCCGGCCACGGAGCTGTAGATCAGCAGCGTGCCGGCACCGCGCGATTCGTTCGGGTCGATGGCGCGCGGGTTCATGTCGCGGTCTCTGGGGAAGACCCCGGGAACCGCCCGCGTACTGGCGCTGGCAGCGGATTTCGAAACGGGCGTGAGCGCGGGATCCGAGGGAGCGCTGCCGCCGGGGGACGCACATCCGCAGATCGCGATGGCGGTTGCGCACATCGCGGGCCCCAGAGCTGAGAGCGCGTTTCGCACGCCGGGAGAATACTGGGGGGCGCCGCTTCGGCCCAGCAGCGGTGGTTTCGGTCGTCCCGCGGGCCGTGGCCGCGCAGACGCGGCCCTTTGCCGGCCTGCTTCCCGCCGGGACCTCTCGCGCTGGTAGATTATCCGCGTGCTCCGGATCGTTCGCAGCCTCGTCCTCGTCGCACTGGTCCTCGCCACCGCCTGCACGGCGCCGAGCGCGGCCCGGCGTGTCGCACCCAGACTCCGCGATGCCTGGGATGTCTCGGAGCACGGTGGCTCGGTGGCGTGGCGCGGTCCGGTGTTGAGCGTCGTCGCCCTCGGCGACTTCCTCTTCCACGCGATCGTCCCGATCCACACGGATGGGTACTTTCTCGTGGATGGACGCGAGCCCCGCGAGAAGTGGTTCCGCGCCTACGCGGGGCCGATGCGGCCGATCGACGAAGTGGCACTGTTGTGCCACCGGGACCGCACCACGAGTATCTACAGCATCCGCGCCGTGTCGGGCGAGACCGCCTATGCGGCGCGCCACCAGCCCTGGCACTACCCGCGCTGTGTCGAAGTGCTGAACGGCGCCTACCAGCTCGAGGTCAACTACTACTCTCGCTCCAGCGTCGACGTGAACCGGGATTTTGCCACTCACACGGTCGAATCGGCGCGGCCGAGCGTCGTCGAGTGGGAGGCGGAGGCAGGCGCCATCTACCAGCTGCGCGCCGTGATCGGCGCGCCCGAGGATGCCCCGGGTGATGACCCCAAGTTCTTCAACGCGCCTCCTCGCAGCTCCTCGCCCGGCACGACCACCTACGACCTCCAGGTCAGTACCTGGAACGCGCGGATCGAGCGATTGCCTTCGCCCGCGTACCTCGACGATCCGGTGCTCGAGTTTCGGGAGCGCTGGCGGCAGTACGAGGAGCTTCGCCGGTAGGTTGCGCGGCCCCGCTCGGGCAGTCCCCGGATGGCCGGCCTTCGGCACACAGGGACGCAACCGGCACCCTCTGAGGAGGTGGGTCAGTCCCCGAAGACGCGCCCGCCCGATCGATCGGGGCATCGCGCCCGGAGCGAAGTCAGGTCGATCCTGGCGCTAGTGCACATCGGGGCCGAAGATCGTCTTCTCGTAGTGGTCGGCAGTTTCCGCGACGTAGCCAAAAGTCGCGGCGATCTCGGCCGAATCGGCGTCGTCGACCCGCATCGTGTCCACCAGGACGATTTCCTCCTTGTGGATCGCGAACGCGCCGTGGGGCAGGCGGAAGTTCAGGTCGAGGGCGGTCGTGAGTCGGGATGGCGCGACACGCCGGCTGCTGCCAATGAGTGAGTACAGCCGCACGAACCAGGTTCCTTCGAACTCGAAGAACCGGTATTCGACCCCCTGGCTGCGATCGCCCGGGCAGGGGATCACGATATGCCCCTCCGTGTATCGCCACTGCTTCTCGGCGCACACGCTCTGGCAGTTCCGTTCGAATTCGCCCCGACTCGCCAAGGGTCGCTCCCGTGATGGACGCAGCCGCGGCCTCTGTGTCGCGTTTTCCGCCGCGCGTTCGGCCGATAGCATACGGAATGCCCGGAGCCTCCGGGGGTGGGAGGGGAGAGGGTGGACGCGTACCGCTCGCTCGAAGCCGCCTGAAGTTCAGGAGCGTAGCGCCCGAAGGGACGGCAGGATCATGTTCGATCGCTTGGCGTGCTCGGTGAAGGCGGGCTTTCCCTCGGCCATGCGCCGCTCGATCATCGGCAGGCTCACCGCGCGGAAGAGCCCGGTGATCGCGATCGCGCCGATCGCCGTCCACGACGTGTTCGTGTCGGCGGCGAGGCCGAACAGGAACAGTCCCCACCAGAAGAGGATCTCGCCCAGGTAGTTGGGGTGGCGGCAGAGAGACCACAGACCGGACGAGAGCATCTCGGTGGAGTCGCGTCGCGTGGTCACGAACTGGCGAAGCTGCTGGTCGGACGCCGCCTCTAGCGCGATGGCCGAGCAGGTCACTAGCGCGGCGATCGCGTCGATCCAACCGAGCGGCGCCGAGCCGGTGGCGACCGCGGTGTGCACCGGCAGGCATCCGAGAAACACCATCACCGTCGGCATGGAGTGGATGCCGAGGAAGCTCACGGCCCAGTAGGCTCGGCCCGTTGTCTGTTGGAGGTCGCGGTAGCGCCAATCCTCGTGGTCGAGACCCGTCCAGCCCCGAGCCCAGTTGAAGGTCAGCCGCGCGCCCCAGATCACGACGAGGGACGTACACGCCATGCGGCGCAGCGGGTCGGCCGAGTCGGGCCCGGCCGAGGCGATCCAGTAGAAGACGATCGCGATGGGAGCGATGCTCCAGTAGGCGTCGTAGAAGCTCGAATTCCGGAACACGAAGCTGAACGCGAAGATGGCGACAGTGGCGGCGGCGTCGCCCCACCAGGCGATGACCACCGGGTCGCTCGACTCCGTGCCAGCGGCGGCCAGCAACGCGGCGCCGAGGGCCACCACGTAGGCGAGGGACACCCAGGCGAAGGCGAGGACCCGCGAGTTCACCGGGAGAGACTAGCTTGGCTCGCGATCCAGCGGGGCCTGGTGCGTTCGCGCGGCGCGTTCGAAGCGATCTTCGAGGTTACGGATTGGATGGTGGGAGGCTCGACTTCGTCGAGTTCTTCGTCCGCTGATCGTTTTCGCTGTTCTCGAGCAGAAGAGAGAGGTGGTGGCGGGCGGCGGTGTACTCGGGTTCGACGCGGATCGCTTCCCGGTAGTGGCCGATGGCCTCGTCGACGCGACCGAGCTCTGCGAGGACGCGAGCGAGATTGAATCGCGCGAGCGCATGGTCGGGATCGATGGCGATGGCGCGCTCATAGTGGTGAATGGCGTCGTCGACCCGACCGCGCAGACCGAGCACCGTGGCCAGATTGTTGTGTGCCGGCGCGAAATCGCTCTTTTCGCCCAGCGCCTGGCGGTAGTGGCGGGCGGCGCCCGCGGTGTCTCCCTGGCGTCGCCGGAGGTTTCCGAGGTTGTACTGCGCGAGCCACGCCCGTGGATTCACGGCGATGGTCGTGGTCCAGAGCGTCTCGAGGTCGTGAAACACCGGAACGCGTTGCCACGTGAGCGTGCCCAGGGCGGTCGTGGCGCACAGGCCGAGTGCAATGCCCGCGCGTCGGCCCGCGGCACCGAACCGCTTCGCGCCGCTCGCGAACCCGGCCGCCACCAGGGCGAGCGGTCCGAGACTCGCGAGATACTGGAAGTGATCGGCGACGAACGAGTACCGCATCGGGTACACGTCGAAGAACCCGAGGGCAGGGACGAGGGTTCCCCCGAAGAAGAGCACTGCCACGAGCGGGCCGCGCCCGATCGTCCGCCGCGCCGCGTAGAGCGCGCCAACGAGCGCGACGGCTGCGAGTGGAGGGAGGTACTGCCAGCCGAGGCCGGTATCGATCCGCCAGCGCGGATAGAAGAACGCCAGCGAATCCGGCCATCCGAGCTTTGCGAGGTAGAACCACACGGCGCGCCCCGCGATCAGCACACGCTCGACGGCCGAGAGATCCCAAGGGGCGCCCACCGCGCCGACGCGGTGCTTCTCCATCCAGATCGTGAGACCGCCGAGGCCGGCCGCCATGGCGAAGAAGGGCAACAGCGGTGTCACGTCGCGGATCTCGATGCGGCCCCGCTTCCACCAGACCACCAGCAGGAGGGCGGCCGGTAGCGATCCCGTGACGGTCTTCGACAAGAGCGCGCCGGCAAACAGAATCAGCGCCGTGGCATACAGGCGGTGCGATGGCCGCACCGTTTCGCGCGCCACACTGGCGCGAAGGATCGCGAGAGCCGCGCCGAAGTACAAGGCTCCCGACAGTACGTTCTTGCGCTCTGTGATCCACGCGACCGACTCGACGTGGACCGGATGAACGGCGAAGAACAACGCGGCCCACCACGCACCCGGAACGCTGAGATGAGCGAGGACGCGCCACGCGAGCAACGCGGTGAGCACGTGCAGGAGCACGTTGACGATATGGAATCCGCGCGGGTCGAGGCCCCAGAGTCGGGACTCGATCCAGAAGCTCGTGTGGACGAGTGGGTAGTACTGGGGCGTCGCGCCAACGTCGATCCAGATCCGCGCGAGTCCACCCGGTTCGCGCAGTGTCTCGTTCTCGGTGATGTACGCGTCGTCGTCCCAGACGTAGCCATTGTCGACGACCGGCGCGTAGGCGGCGGTCGTCGCCGCGACCAGAGCCAGCGCGAGACCCAGAGCGATCGGACGATGTCGACGCATCGCATCGCACGCTCTCACATCCCCAACTCCGGCGAAACCCCGCACTGACTCCGGAGAGCAGGCGCCGAAGCCGGGCAGGGACCCGAGGCGAGCGGAGCCGGGGACCCCGGTCGCTTGGCGGCGGAGCTGGACAGGTGAACCGGACGTCGAGCGGCGGCACGCTGCGCGCGTGCGATCTTCTGCTTCGGCGGGTCTGGATACCGCTGCGGGACCGCGCTGCGGCGCTCGTGTTCACGCGGTAGTAGCGCTCCCTGCGTCCCGTATTCCATCGCTCCCGCGCCCGCTATTCTGCCCGCGCTCGTTCGATCCCCTGGAGGCCGCCTCGTGGTGCCGCGAAAACGCCTGCTCATCACCCGCCGCCTGACGGAAGCCGTCCTCGCGCGCATCGGACGCGACTACGAGGGCGTTCTCAACACCGACGATCGACCGCTCACGGGAGACGAGATCGTGGCGCGGGCAGAGGGTTGCGACGGCGTGATTTGCGCCCCGGGCGATCCGCTCGACGGGGACGTCGTGTCGCGGCTCCCCGATTCGGTGCGCGCCATAGCCACGTTCTCGGTCGGCTACGACCACCTCGACGTCGCGGCCGCGAAGCAGCGCGGCATCCGCGCATTCAACACCCCAGGCGTGCTCACCGACTCGACGGCGGACATCACGCTTCTCCTGCTGCTCGGCGCCGCGCGTCGCGCCTTCGAGGGGCAGCGCATGCTGCGCGCCGGCCAGTGGGCGGGCTGGACGCCGACACAGCTGCTCGGCCGCAGTCTTGCTGGCAAGCGCCTCGGAATCCTGGGAATGGGACGCATCGGGAATGCGGTGGCGCACCGGGCGCGTGCCTTCGAGCTCGAGATCCACTACTGCAACCGTCACCGGCTCGGCGCCGACCGCGAGCTGGGAGCGACCTTTCACACTTCGCCTCGCGAGCTCATGCGTGGAGCGGACTTCTTCTCGCTCCACTGTCCGGCAACGCCGGAGACGCACCACTTCCTCGACGCAGAACGCATCGATTGGCTTCCCGATCACGCAATCGTCGTGAACACCGCGCGCGGCGCAGTCGTCGATGACGCGGCACTCATCGACGCGCTGCGGTCGGGGCGCATCGCGGCGGCGGGGCTCGACGTCTTCGAGGGCGAGCCCGACGTTCACCCCGGTTATCGAGCGCTCGACAACGTCTACATTCTCCCCCATATGGGGAGCGCGACCATCGAGACGCGGGACGCGATGGGGCACCGCGCGCTCGACAACCTCGATGCGTTCTTCGCGGGACGCAACCCGCCCGACAGCATCGAATGAGGGTCGCGCGGCCGCCGCCCAGGTGGTGCGCGCCGGCTGCACTCCGCGGCTATGATGGCGGCCCGCTGATCGAGGACGGGAGCGGATTCGAGCGAGGACAACGAGATTGACGACCCCGGTGGAGAGCTCCGCGAGCGACGGCTCCGAGCGTTCGAGGCTGACGAAGCGGATCCTGATCGGGATGGGGCTTGGACTCGTGCTCGGCCTCGTTCTGAACGCGGTCGGCACCGATGGCCTGATCGCGAACTTCGTGCTCGAGGGGATCTTCCAGGTCGTTGGGGCGATCTTCCTGGCAAGCCTCAAGCTCCTGGTCGTGCCGCTCGTGTTCGTGTCGCTGGTCTGCGGAACGGCGTCGCTCGAGGACGTCAGCAAGCTCGGACGCGTCGGGGGCAAGACCCTCGGCCTCTACGTGATGACCACCGCCATCGCACTGACACTGGCCGTGCTGGCGGCCGTGGTGGTGCAGCCCGGCGCGAATTTCGACCTCATCACCGATGCGACCTACAGGGCCACGACACCCCCGACGTTCGCCGAGACCCTGGTTGGGCTGTTTCCCACGAACCCGATTCGCGCGATGGCCGAAGGCAACATGCTGCAGATCATCGTGTTCTCGGTGCTTTTCGGTCTTGCTGTGACGCTTTCGGGGGAGCGCGGGAAGCGCGTCCTGGCGGTGTTCGAAGATCTCAACGCCGTGATCCTGCGCCTCGTGATGATGCTGATGAGCCTCGCCCCGATCGGAGTGTTCTGTCTCATCGCGCGCGTCTTCGCGCTGCAGGGTCTCGACGCGATCGACAACCTCGCCATGTACTTCGTGCTCGTACTGGCCGTGCTCGTCCTTCACGCGTCCGTCATCTATCCGACGCTTCTTATGCTGTTCGCGCACCTCAGCCCGCTCGCGTTCTTCCGCAGCATGCGCAATCCGTTGGCCGTGGCGTTCAGCACGGCGAGCAGCAACGCGACGCTGCCGATCACGATGGAGAACGCCGAGAAGCGGCTCGGCGCCGACCGCTCGATCACTTCGTTCACGGTACCGCTCGGCGCCACGATCAACATGGATGGCACGGCGATCATGCAGGGCGTCGCCACCGGGTTCATCGCCCAGGCCTACGGGATCGACATCGGCCTCGGGGGCTACGTCACCGTCGTCGTGACGGCCACCCTGGCGTCGATCGGAACGGCGGGAGTTCCCGGCGTCGGACTCGTGATGCTCGCGATGGTGCTCCGCCAGGTGAACCTGCCGGTAGAGGGCATCGGGATCATCATCGGCGTCGATCGCCTGCTCGACATGGTGCGTACAGCGGTCAACATCACCGGCGACTCGGCCGTGACGTGCATCGTCGCGAAGAGCGAGGGGCAGCTGTCCCTCGACACCTACGAGCGACGGACACAGGACTGATCGCTCGGCTGGGGGAACGGGACCGCGAAGGCAAGCGCCGGAGGCGCGCGCAGCGAGCCGTCAGCGAGCGAAGCCGGGTCGATGCGGGCTTTGCCCGGATCGGGACCCCGAAGAATCAGTCTTCGCCCGGCAGGTGGGCGCGCACGCCCTGCTCGGAGGAACAGACCTTCCCGATGTCGACGAAGTCCGCCTGGATGGTCTGGTTGCCGCTGTTCGCTTCGGCGTAGCTGTATTTCGACTGCGTGCGCTCGAGCCAGCAGCTGCAGATGGCGTCGCGCAGATGCTCTTCCTCGAGCCGCACATTGGTCAGGCAATTGCTCATGAAGTCGGATCGGTCGTCGTCCGACCAGCCCACGGGCCCGCAGGCCATGAGTAGCAGCGCGATGATCGCGGCATAGGGAGCGGATCGCTCAACCGGCATTGACCTTCTCCTCGATCGTCGAATTTGAACGGGGGCCAGCGGCGGCGACTCTAGCGGATCCCCGGCTGGAGAACCTGTCAGCGGGCGCCGGATTCGGCCGGGATGGATTCCCCGGAATCGGGGAGATAGCCGAGGCTTCGAAGCGCTTCTCGGGTCCCGGTGTCCACGTGCGTCGGTGCGCTGCTGTCGCTCGGTCGCGGCAGCGCGGCGAACAGGGCGTCGGTCGCGGCTTCGAGTGTCTTCGCGAGCCCTGCGCGATCCGAGCAGAGGTCGATGCGTTCGTCGGGGTCCGTCTTCAAGGCGTAGAGCTCGTGCTTTCCCTCGCTGTTCCAGAGGAATTTCACGCCGTCGTGGATGAGCGCGCGCCACTGCGCGCGACCTCCGAGGGGGTAGACCTCGGCGTACACGTCCGGGCGGTCCTCGGCCCTCGCGCGGCCCTGCACGCCGTCCGGAATTGGCAGGTCGAGCTCGGTCAGGAGCAGCGGGAGAATGTCCGTGAGCTGGATGCGCTCATCGCGTGGACCGGATTTGAGCTGCCCGCGCGGACTCTTGATGAGGAGTGGAATGCGCAGCTCGGCTTCGTACAACGAGTAACCGTGCCCCGTGGTGTCGTGCTCGCCGAGGAGCTCGCCGTGGTCGGCCGTGACGAGGATCCACGCGTCGTCGTAGCGGCCCTGGGCGCGCAGGTAGTCGAAGAGGCGGCCCAGGTGGCGGTCCATGTACATAATTTCGCCGTCGTACGAGGCGTGGCGAAACTCCGCGCTGGGGTTCTCGGGCGGTGGGTAGATGGGTGTGTCGGGTGGCAGGAAACGCGCGGCCAGTCCGGCGGGGTCGGTGTACGGACCGTGGGGATCGTAGTAGTTGAGGAACAGGAAGAACGAGCCCGCCGAACTCGCCTCGAGCCATTCGATCGCGGCCGTGGTGACCTGCTCCGCGAGGCGCCCGCGAACGGAGCTGATCTGCTGGTCGTCGTAGTGATCGAACCCGCGCGCCAGTCCGAACAGTCGCTTCAACCAAGGGCCGGCCACGACCGCACCCGTCGCGTAACCCTCGGCGCGGAGGATGTCGGCCATCGTCGTCTCGTCGCCACTGATTCCTCTGGCGCGGTGCAGCGTGAAGAACTCCGGTCCGTCGATCGCGTCGCCCCGGATCAGCGGACCCTCTGCGTCGTGCATCGCGCCGTGGCTGGTTGGGAACTTGCCGGTCAGCAGGGACGCGTGCGAGGGCAGCGTCCACGTCGTGGTCGAGTAGGCGTTTTGATAGACCGCTGCGTCGACGGCGAGGCGATCGAGGTGGGGTGTCGTGTCGCGCTCGTAGCCGTACGCACCGAGGTGGTCGGCGCGGGTGGTATCGAGGGTGATCAGCACGATGTCCGGCCGCTTCGCCGCGGTGCTCGCGTCGCCGGCCGCCGACGCGGTCGCGCCGCTCGCTGCGAGGAGTGCGGCACACACGACGGATCCGCGGGATCGCCGGCGCGCGACGACCGTGAGGGGATCGCGGCGTCCAGCGAACCTCGTCGCGCCGCTTCCTCGTGCGGTTTCGCGCGTGTTCATCGCACCGGTCAGCTTGGCGCATCGACGGGGCGGGGTCGAACGGCGCGCGACTCCTGCCGTTCGCCGCTGAATCCCGAAACCTCGGTTTCGAGCGCCTCGAACGCTTCGATCTCGTCCGGCAGGAGCCGCTCTGTGAGGATCGAGAGCCCTGTGGCGGGACCGGCCGCGACGAGGCCGGCGCCGAGCAGGCTGGCGCGGAGGAAGCGACGCCGAGTCGCCAGTCGGCTGCGGGCGACAAGCGCGACCGTCGCGGCGCTGACCCCGAGGAACAGCCGACCGCGTTCGGCGCGACGCCTTTCGCGGGCTCGAACGCGTCCGTCCCGCAGGAGCTCGCCGGCGAGGGCTAGGGCCGCGGGATCGACGGGAGACGGAGTGGCGGCTCCGCGCGTGTCGAGTTCGAGCTCGGCCAGCACGCCGCGGTGATCCGAGTACGTCGCGGGTTGCCCGTCGATGTCGAAGCCCTCGTCGAAGGCGAGCGCGACGCTGCGGGCTCGGACGCGCAGCGAGCCGGCGTCCCGCAGGTAGATGAGGTCGATGCGGCGCCGCTCGGGTCGGTCGACGCGGTAGGGATTCTCCGGCGAGAGGGTGGGGCGCAGGCCGCCGACGCTCTTCCCCGCATCCACGAGGCCTGTCAGGCCAGACAGGACCTCGTACTCCGGCGAGGTGTCTTCGAAGTTGAAGTCGCCGAGGGCGATGATCGGCTCGCGGATTTCGCGCAGGCGTACCGCCAGCTGAACGATCTGACCGACCCGCTGCGCGCGGTACGAGTGCCGGACGTCGACGGGGTAGCCGGCCTGGAGGTGCGTGTCGACGATGGTGACCGGGCCGATCGCAGTCTCGATTCGCACCTCCGCGAAGCCCTTGCCGCCGAGGAAGTCGACGTGGGTCAAGCGCTCCGGTGCCCCGCGGATCGCGTATGCCTCGAAGCGGATCCCGACGATCGGCAGGCGCGAGAGTACGAGCAGCCCGCTGTTTCCAAAGCTCGCATCGTTGTGCCACCCGTGAACGAGACCGGCGCGGTGGCCCGCATCGACGAGCGTGCGCTGCGCTTCGTTCGTCCACACTTCCTGGAACGCGATCACGTCGAGGTCGAGGTGGGGGAGGCGGTCGCCGATGGCGCGCATTCGCGCCGGGATCTGCGGCGAGAGTCGCGCGGGGAGCGCCCAAACGTTCAGGGTTGCGACGCGTAGGACCGCGGGTTCCGGAGCGGGAGACGCCACGACCTCAGGGTAGTGGGTTTGAGCGCGACCCGAGCCTTGGGTCGGCGCCGTCCCGCGAAGCGGGACCGCGAGCTACTCGGCTGCGCTGGCCTGCAGCTCACCGCGCGCGTCCGGGAGCGGGTCGGGGAGTCCCGGGACACCCGCGCCCGGGGTCTCGCTCGGCGCGTCGCCCGGATCGGCTGCGCCCGCCAGCGGATCCAAGCAGAACTCGGGCGTCCAGTGCGTGTACGCGACCTGC
This sequence comes from Myxococcales bacterium, assembly GCA_013215605.1. GTDB lineage: Bacteria > Myxococcota_A > UBA9160 > UBA9160 > SMWR01 > JABSQW01. The sequence goes on along the minus strand of JABSQW010000341.1, from coordinate 10,607 downwards.
AGGGCGGGCTCCCGGCAGAGTGCCGCGAGAAGGTGCGTCGGGGGTATCAGACCGGAGTCGATCTTGCTGTCGTCGAGGGTCGCGACCTGATCGATGAAGCGCCGCTCGCGATCGTTCTCGGGGTCGAAGTTCGGGCCGATCTCCGGGTCGATGAATGCGTTGACGACGTTGCCGAACGCGGTGAAGACCTCGAACTCGAACGTCTGCGCGAGGATCGGGAGCAGTGTGCTCGCGCGGATCCAGGCCTCGCTCTCGGTGGGGTGCGCCTCGGATCGCTCGGCGTAGCGTTTCTCGAGAACCTCTAGTTGGCGGCTGTGCTTGTAGCGGTCCGGCATGCGCTGCCAGATCTGGTCGACGATCTCACAGGCGACCGCAGACACCACGCGGTCCTGGCGACCGATCGGACCATTGAAGAGCAGCCGACCCCCGGGCTCGAGCGCCCGGTCGATTTTCTCGGTCCAACGGGCGGGATCCGCAAACGTGTGCAGCGACTGATTGAGCAGAACGAGCGCATAGGGATCGTCGATGGGCCACGTCTCGAGGCGACACTGCACGAGCGTGAGGTGGCGCAGCACCGTTGGCTCCGCGGCAAAGGCGCGGTCGCTCGACAGCGTAGACGAAGTGTCGGACAGGCAATGGATGTTGAAGTTCCGGACCCCCGCATCGAGGGCGCGTCGCGCGAGCACCACCTCGAGGTCGTGGCTCCCCGTACCGATGCTCACGACCCGGTTGGTTCGCCCCGGGTTGCCGCGGCAGACGTCGATCAGGTAGCTGAGGAAGAAGTCGTCGGCGCTCGCGATCCCCGGTCGGTCGAGCTTCGAGCGGATCTGTGCGCGCTTCCAGTACTGGTGGATGGGAGGGGCGTGCGGCGCGTCGGCGACCGCGGTCCCGGTGTCGGCGGGCGCCTCGAGGGAGGGCACGATCTCGGCGGCGACCGCGACCGGTGCCTCCCCCACCGCGGTGTCGGCCGTGACGGCCTGCTCCGGCTCGGTGTGATTCGCGCGATTCCAGGAAAAGATCTTCCAGCTTCCGCGCTGCCCGGATGCGGCGACCCGGGCAGTGGGGGCGGCTGCGACCTCCGGCTCGGCGGGGGCGGACGCCGCCGGCTCCTGGGTGTCCTCGGTCGCTGCGTCGACCGGCAGTGAGCCGTCTCGGGTGCCGTCGCGCAGCTCGGTGTTGCGCTCGTTCGATGCGGCCAGCGCGCGCTGCAGGGTCTCGATCTCCGTGTCGCGGCGGGTGAGGAGCTCGCGCAGCTGCACGAGCTCCTCGTCGGGCGCAAGGATGCCCGCGAGTGACTCGCCCTTCCCGCCCGCGTCGGACAGGGACTCCCGTGCTCCAGGGGCGAGGACTTCCTGGGGCGGGGCTGGGCGTTCCTCGAGCTGCGAACCCCGGGCGTGGCTTTCGGTGAGGCCCTCGCGAAGTTCGGCCATCTCCCCCACCGTGGCGGCAGCGGTGCGTCGTGCGTCGGCGAACTCGGCGTCCCGGGAGCCCATGGTGCGGGTGGCGGCCTCGAGGGTTTCGCGCAGCGTGGCCTGGTCGGACTTCAGGGCGTCGATGTCGCTCGCGGCCTGGGCGATTCGTTGGTGGAGGTCGGCGATCACCGGGTCGCGGAGCGCGACCTCGGTTTCCGCGCGGATCTTTTCGAGCGCCTCGACCCGTTGCGTGGGACCGGCGCTGCCGCTCGGTTCGATGCGCAGCCAACCTGGCTCCGACCGCGACTCCTGGTCCGAGATCTTGCGGGCGCGTTCGAGGGCCTTACCGAGCAGGGGGCCGCCCACGCTTCGGGATCGCAATCCTTCGCGCTCTTTGTGGGCTGGGCGCTTGGCGGTGCGACCGTTGCTCTCGGCGCGGAGCGCCTCCTGCTCCACGCTCGAAGGGGCGAGCGGCGGATCCGCCGTTTCGGGGATGGGCGCGGCCCCATCGTCGTCGCCGACGACCGGGGCTTTCGACGTTGCTTCGGGGCCCGCAGAACTCTCGGGCCCGGTGTTCGGCGACGGGGTGTCGCGGCTGGCGGAAGTTCGTGACCGGGACGGAGTCGGCCTTTGCATCTGGGTCTCCCGTCGAGAGAACTGGCGTCCGTCCCGGCGGAGCGTGGGCGGATCTACCGCTATCGGCGACCGCTGACTTTCGCTTGAGGGACGGGAGACTTGAGGAGGCTGTTACCGGCCGCCTGCCGCCTACTGAGGGCCCCAGACAGCGGCGCTAGGAGCGTGCGCGACGGGCTCGGGTAATCCAGAGTGGATCGCCGAAGGACGGCGAGCGGTCGATGGACTGCAGGTCTTCCCACCCACCGGAGCCCGAGAAAGCTCTGGACCGGTTGAAGTAGGTCTCCACGACGCGCTTCAACTCGTGGGGGGGCGTTGAACGCCATACCGCGACGGCCTTCGTGGGAAACATCCGATGCGAGTAGGCGACGAGGTGGACGCCGCCCGGTCGCAGGACGCGCGCCACCTCGGCGAAGACCTCGAGGGGCCGTTTGAGATACTGAACCGACACGGCGTTGATCACCGCGTCGAAGCTGGCGTCGGCGAACGGCAGCTCGGGGCTCGTGTTGAGGTCGTGGACGACACGCTCGTGCAGACGTGGATTCTGATCGAGTTCGAGCGCGTTCATGCCGAGCCCCGCGATTCGCGAGTACGCGACGTCGTCCGGCAGGTGCGAGACCCACGAGGACATCAGGTCCAGGATCTCGCCGTCTCGGGGCAGCGCCTCGCGGTAGTAGTCGCGCAGGGCCTCGATCGTGACGTCGTCGATGTGCGTGACGAGGCGGGGTTGTGTGTAGAACAGCGGGTCGGGGCTCTCGTCGGCGCGCTCAAAGAAGCCGGCGGGCAGCGGGTCTTCACTCACGGGCCTTCGGTGCCCTTGTCCGATGGCTTCGGCGAAGACGAGCGGACGGGCTCGGCTTCGATGTCGACCACTGTCGTCCCCGGACCACCGCCAGGTCCCTGCCCGAAGTCGCCCACCACGTGGACGCGCCCGTCGCGCATCGCCTGCTCGACGGCCCTCCACACGACGCGCTTGACGATCCTACGTGCGCCCGGGACGAGACACGCAAAGCCCACCGCGTCGGTGAGGACGCCCGGTGTGACGAGCAGGGCACCCGCCACGAGGATCATCGCCCCGTCGACGAGCGACTCGGCAGGCAGGCGTCCCGCCGCACTCTCGGTCTGGATGTCGCGGATCACGGCAAGGCCCTGCCGCCGTGCGAGCGATGCGCCGAACATTCCCGTCAGGACGATCAACGCCAGGGTTCCAGGCGTGCCGATGAGGCGTCCCACCTCGATCAGCAGGGCGAGCTCCACGGCCGGAAGCACGACGAACAGGAAGAGCAGCCTCACGCAGCGATGATCGCACACGCGGGGGGACGCCGACGGGGTTCGGTGTCGATGTGGGATCGGGAAGTCGGGGATTCAGCGGGGACAGCGGGACGCGCCGGGCGCCCCGGGGTGGAGATCGACCCTCCGCGAATGCAGAGGTCGGTTTGGGCGCTTTACTTCGCTCTCAAAACCTGATTTCGAAGTTCAGCCCGTATCTTCTTTTGCGCATCGCGCCGTCGTAGACCGGACCTCTCAAACGCATCTTGAAGTCCCGTCCGCCCAGATTCACGCTGTGCGTGTATTGCATACCGCTCTGGAGATCGAGTGAGACGTGGCGTGTGATCCAGCTCGGCTCGTCCGGGATGTCGTCGATGTGTTTGAGGATGTCGCGGCTTCTGTGCTCCCGCACCGGCACCATTCCGCCTGGCTCCGCCGCGGCGCTCATCGATCCCAAGGTCAGGGTGACAGCGGCTGCGAGGCCGACCGTCCAGTTTTTCGAGCGGACAGGCGTCATGTGCTTGTCCTCCGTGTTTTTCCAATGCCCGTTCCCTCCGATCTCCTTTACTGCAATCCACATGCCGAAGTGCTTTCGAACGGATCTCGTCCAGATCCCTGGGATTGCACGGGTTTTCGGGACGGAATCGCATCCGCTTCGAAGCTTCGCGTGGAACTGGAACTTCACTTCCTACCGAGTGGAAAAAAACCGGTCGAAGTTGCACCCGCGTTACTCAATCCATTCCGGTGCGGAGTTGCCGGGGTCGCCGCGAACGGTGCCGTCTTTGCCTCGGACGTTGAAACGTGGATCATCTCCGCGATGGAAGAGCGGGCGCGCCGAATCGTCGAGACCGCTGTCGAACTCGCCGAAGAGGGCGGTTTCGAAGCTGTGCGCCTCCGCGATGTGGCTTCCCACGCCGGCGTGGCGTTGGGCACGTTGTACCGTCGCTTTCGCAGCAAGGAAGACCTGCTTCTCGCGGCGCTCGAGCTCGAGGTCACGACGCTCGAGCAGCAATCCAACGAGGTAGCGTCGGGAGACACCGACCTCGAGCGCGTCGTTGGGTTCTTCTAGTTCGCAACGAACGGCCTGTGCGATCGGCCGAACCTCGCTCGCGCACTCGTCCGCGCAATCGCCCGTGGCGAGGAGCAGCTCGCGCAGAAGGTCTCGGCGTTTCACCGTCGAATCGGAAGGCTCGTCACGGAGGCGCTTCGAGGCTCGACCGATGCGATGCTTGGGGATTTGCCGAGTGCCGAGCAACAGCAGATCGCCGACGTACTCCAGCAGGTCTGGTTCGCGGGACTCGTGGGTTGGGCGGCCGGACTCCACGGCCAGGATCATGTCGTCGCACAGACTCGGACGGCCGCCGAGCTGATGTTGCGGGGAAGCTCGGACGGCGGTCGCATCGCCGGCTGAGCGTGGAGCCAGAAGGCCGACCCAGAGTCGGTCTCCGCGCAGTGAGCCGAGGGCGAACGAAGCTCCGACGAATCGCTCGGCTCAGCTGAAGCTGCGGGTCGCGAACCAGAAGAGGCCCACGGCGCAGATCGAAGCCGAGCCGAGCTCTGCGGTGAGTCGGCCGTAGCGACCCTCGGCCGGGCGATCGAGTGCACGCAGGAGTGGCCACGCGATCGCGACGACGCCGAGCTGCCCGAGCTCGACGCCGACGTTGAATCCGAAGAGCGCCGGTACCATGAGATCGGTGGGGAGTGACATTTCGCTGAGCACGCCCGCGAAGCCGAACCCGTGGATCAGTCCGAAAGCGAAGGCAACGGCCGCGCGCAGAGCGCCCGCGTTCGTCGAGCGTCGCAGCAATCCGAAGTGGCAGCCGGAGAACAGCGCGAGGCCGATTAGCGCCGGGCGAGTGATCGCGCCGTCTCCCAGAAGCGTCATGCCGAGCAGCCCGCACACTACGGAAAAGGGGATCGCGCGCCCGCGCTCGCTCAGCAGCCAGGTGTTTTCCGCCGCGACCAGCGCGATCGAGAAGCCTATCAGCGCCTCGACCGCCACCGCGTCGGGCTCGACGACGCCAAGCGTGGCGAGGCCGAGCGTGACGCTGTGTGCCACGGTGAAGGAGGTCACGAGTGCCGCCAGCTCGCGCAGCGTGGTGGCGAGCAGGAGCAGCGCGACCACGAACGCCAGATGGTCCCAGCCCGACAGGATGTGGTCGACGCCAATGGCCAGATAGCCCGCGATGGACGTGCCGAGTTCATCGGCCTGCGCGGCGGCGGCAAGGTCTGGATCGCCCGGGAGCCCGAACGCGAACTGCGGGTCCGAGTCGGAGAGCACGCGGTCGAAGATCGTCCCGTCGGAAAGCTCGACACGCAGGAAGTGGAGGTGCGAGGGGGCCACGTCCGTGAGGATGCGTGACGCGATCGTGCGCTTCGTCGTGTCAATGTCCGTTGCACTCGGACAGTCGAGTCGCCAAGAGAACGCCACGTAGCCGGTGGGCGCACGCAGCGGTACGGGGGGGTGCGGGGCGGTGCAGCGCGCATCGCCGTCGTACAGGCTCAGGTGTCGCGCGAGGTACATCGCTGCCGCGTCCTGATCGACGACTGAGCCGAACGGATCCAGCCCGAGCCGCGTGAAGTCGAGCCGGGAGATGCGCGTCCGCACGCTGGCACCGGAGCCGTCGAGCTCCCAGGTCGAGTACGAGATGCTGCGTGTGTGAGCCGAGCCGGGATCGGCAGCGATCGCCACGACCCCGGTCGCGAGCAGGAAGAGAGCGCCGAAGGGAAGCCTGGAGCCGATGCCCCTCCGCCGCATCAAGGGAGCGTCTCGACGGCGATTACCTCGCCAGAACGCCGCAGCGAATCGAGGCGGTCGCGCACCGCCTGGTCCCCCGCGCGTCGCTTCATCTCCGCGCGGACCTCGCGCTCGATGTCCGCGAGGGCCGGTAGCGTCGCGGGCTTCCGCGCGACGAGTACGAGCACGTGGTAGCCCTGGGCCGAACGCAGCGGATCGCTCGCCGCGCCGACGTCGAGCGCGTACGCCGTGCGCAGGACCGTCGGGCCGAGGTAGTTGCGCAGCTTTGCGGGCGGGAGCAGGGCGTCGGGAACCGGAGCGATCTCGACGTCACCAAGCGCGGTCTTCACGGTCGCGAAGTCGTCGCCTTTCGCGAGACGTGCGGCGGCGCGCTCCGCGCGGTCGCGCGCCTCCTCCTCGGTGTGGCGCGATCCCACCCCGTTGAAGATCTGCCGGACGCGCAGCCGCCCGGGCCGCGTGAAGTAGTCGCGATTCTCCTCGTAGAAGCTCGTGAGCTCGCTCTCCGACGCCTCGAATCCGTCCGTGGTGGCAACGAGCGAGCCCATCACGGAGGAGACGAGATCCGCCCGCACCCGGCGATCGTGCTTCGCGAGTCCCAGGGCGAGGGCGTGTTGGACGAGCAGTTCCTCGTCGATCAGGCGGTCGAGGACACGCCGACGGTCGTCCTCCGTCAGTGGGTTGCGGCGATCCGAAGCCAGGGCGGCCACCGCACGCAGGTAGTCTTCCGCGCGGATCGTCGTGTCGTTCACGCGCGCGACGACGTTGTCTCCCAGGGCGTTGGGATCGCCGGGGGCCGACATCAGGCTGGCCATCGCAAGCGCGAGGCCTACGGTCGCACCGATGGCGAGGAGTCGAGTCGCCCGTCGCGCTTCCGCGGCCCCGGGCGAGGCAGGGGTGGATGTCGGCGTGGAGGGATCCTGCATGCGGACCCGGGGTTGTAACCCAGTTCGCCCGCCCCTTACAACGCGACCCAATCCAGGGTCCGCTCTTCGGGGTCAGGAGTCGCACGAGTGTGTCGTCGAGGGCCTCGAGTTCGGCGTCGAAGTCGCTGGCCTCGGGCGTCAGGCAGCGCTCGATCGCCACGCCGATGAGCGGCCCGAGCGCAACGCGCGGCGTGGCGACGTGCTGCTTCGGATCGACGTCGAGCCCCCCCCCAGCCGCTACTTCCAGAGACCGTCGATGTTTGCGGTCCACTCGACCGTGAACTCACGCGAATCATCGATTCCCATGTGTTGAGCGCGATCGCGAGAAAAGCGTGGAACGCGGGGCGCCGGAAGTACACCCAGGTCCGGTGGGTACACTCCGTGACGCCTTCCGGCAGCGTCGAGGCGTCGATGGCCACCGGCTCCATCTCGACGCGGAAGTCCTGCATGCCGCGGTCCAACACGGCCCGGAAAATCGCGTTCACGTCTCCGAACGGCTGCTGGATCGCCGCCCACGTCACGCCGGACCCGCGTGCGGGGCATCCAGCGTACGCGGCATCTCGCTGCTGGGCGCACAGGAGCGGCGTCGCTGGCCCTTCCCGAACGTACCGTGACCCCAGGTTCACCGGAAGACCAGGATTTCGAACGCCAGCCGGCCGTCGGTGCTCGGGGGGGGCGGCCTGTCTCGGTGAGGGGTCGAGGGGTCGACTTTCGGAACTCGGACCGGCAGCAGAGCAGCGGGGCCCCGCCGAGTTGCGCTTGCCCGGGTCCTGCGAACGTGGTCTAATCGCCTCCCAATCACGGCCCGTCGGTGAACGCCGGGCCGTTGCAAGGAGATCTCTCGATGAAGATCGTGGTCGATTACGACCTCTGTGAATCGAACGCGGTGTGCATGGATGTCTGCCCCGAGTGCTTCAAGGTGGAAGAAGACGACACCCTGACCATCTTGATGGAGAGTCCGGCGGAAAATCTCCGCGGCAAGGTCGAAGAGTGCGTACGGCTCTGCCCGCGCCAGGCGATCTCGCTCGAGGGCTGAGAGGCGCCGGCTAGTCGCTCCAGTCGTTCGGCGGAGATGGATCGAATGCCGTGATGACCACGCTGCCGATCACTGCGATCACCGCCTCCGTCCTTGGACTGTTGCTGATTCCTCTGAGTGTCCTCGTGGGCGCGACGCGCGCACGCAAGCAGATCTGGTTCCTCGACGGGAGTGACGACGTGTTGCTGCGCCGAATGCGCGCGCAGGGAAACTTCGTCGAGTACGTCCCGATCGCGCTGATCTTGATCGCCCTCGTGGAACTCGGTGGCGCACAAGCCGGCTTCGTCGCCGGTCTCGGCGGGTTGTTGGTCGCGGCACGGGTGACGCACGCCGCGTCCATCCTTCGCGGACCCCAGGGCATCGGTCGGGGAATCGGCGCGATGTCGACGATTCTGGTGATGTTCCTCGCCGCGGGGTGGCTGCTGCTCGCGCACCTCGGGGGCTGATCGAAGGTTCACCGGGGCTTGGCGAGATCCTCACTCCGGTGGGATCGGGACCCGCTGAGCGTCACCTCGAAGACCGAGCCGCAGCAGGACGCTAGGTGGCGCGTCCGACGCGTTGTTCATCGGGATCTCCGGATCCGGCGGATGGACGGTATCCTCTGGGCGCCGTGACCTCTCCGCTGATCGAGATGTTCGAGCGCTACGCTGCGTCGCTCGCGGATCACTCGCTGCTCGCGGTGGGAGTCGCCGGGCTCGCGGTCACGCTCTGTCGTCCGGGGGTGCGCGACGCGATCGCGCGGTTGCCCGCGATGACCGGACCCGCGCTGGTCGCTGTGGCAGCGCTGGCCGGCGTGGCCTGGGGCTTCGAGCTGGCCTGGCTCGGGGACGACGCGTTCATCTCCTTCCGCTATGCGGACAACCTCGTGCACGGCCACGGGCTCGTGTTCAACCCCGGTGAGCGCGTCGAGGGCTACACGAACTTCCTGTGGACCCTCCTGATGGCGGGCTTCATCCGCCTCGGCGCGGACCCGGGTCAGGCCTCGATCGTCGTCTCCCTCGCGAGCTTCGGCGCGCTCGTGGCCCTCGCGGCGCGCATTCGGCGCCTGGCGTTTCCGGAGTCGGACGCCGGTGTACTCCCGATCGCAGTGCTGCTTCTGGCCGCTCAGTACACGATGGCGTCGTACGCGACTTCGGGCCTCGAGACGATGTTCGCCGCATTCCTGGTCGCGCTTGCCCTCGAGCGGGCGCTCGCCCGCGCGGCGCTTTCGGCGGGGGCCGCGGGGATTGCCGCCACACTCTGTCATCCCGACCACGGGCTTCTGTACGCGGCGCTCGGCCTCGCACTGCTCCTCGATCCGAGCCGTCGTCGCGGCCTCGTACGCTACGCGATCCCGTTCTTCGCCGTGTACGTGCCGTACTTCGTGTGGCGGTGGAGCTGGTACGGCGACGTGTTTCCCAACGCCTACTACGCGAAGTCGGCGGATCTCACGTATTTTGGGCAGGGCGGTCTCTACGTGGCTTCGTTTGCGATCGGCTCGGGGCTCTTCGCTGCGCTGCCGCTGCTCGCGTACTCGGGGGTTCGACTCCGCGAGAATCTCCTCACGCGATACCTGGCGATCGCAGTGCCCGTCTTTCTCGTCTACGTCGCGAAGATCGGCGGAGACTTCATGTACGGGCGCCTTTTCGTGGCGCTCATCGCCCCCGTTCTGGTGCTGGGCGAGCTCGGCGTCCGCTGTCTGCTCGCCGAACGGCGCACGGGATGGGCGAGCGCGGGTCTCACATCACTCGCACTGTGCGCGGTACCGACGACGCTGCTCGCATCCGGGGAGAAGTACTGGCACATCTCGGACGAGCGCACGTTCTATCCCCTGATCTCCTTCGCGCCGCTCGACGTCGAGTCGCGCTATTTTCGCTCGGCGCGGATTCTTCGCGAGCACTTCGTCGAGCGCGGGGTCGCACCGCGCTTGGCGCTCCAGTGCGTCGGCACCGTGGGCTACTACACGGGCCTTCCGATCGTCGACAGGCTCGGAATCACCGATCGCACGGTCGCCCACACGCCGCTCGCGAAGCGCGGTCGCCCCGGGCACGAGAAGCAGGCGCCACTCGCGTACCTCGTCGACCGCGGGGTCGAGCTCGCCGACGCGCCCCTCTTCCCCGATCCGTACGCGGAGGTGACGCGTCTTTCGCTCGGGCGCTTCGACTACTGGCTCGCCCACTACGACCCCGAGTTGATGGCACCGCTGCGCGATCGCGCGGACGTCTCGTTCGCGGACTTCGACGCGGACCTCGCGCGGCGCAAAGACGCTCTTCGGCGGCTGCGACGCAGCGACGCCGCCGCGTGTGACGTCTGGTTCGTCGAGCGCTTCTACGCCACGGCGCGCGGGAACGATCGCGAAGCCGGTCGTGCGGCCACGCGGGCATTGCTGGCTGCGGGCTCTCCGCGCTCGGCGTCGATCTCCCCGGAAGTGCTCGACGCATTCGACTACGAGCGCACCCATCGCCTCGTTCCGGTGGACCCGGCGATCTTCCCCACCCGCTGGCCGATTTCGACCCAGAGTCCCGGCCAGGGTGGCTTCGCGACCTCGCGTCGACGCTCCGCAGTGTTCTCCATCGAAGGCGATGTCCTCGAACTGT
>JABSQW010000340.1 GCA_013215605.1 Myxococcales bacterium | reverse complement strand
AACGCTCGCAATCATCCGGTCTTCGGGGCCGATTCTGAAGTCGAGGGGGAAGCTCGGGTCCAAGATGCGGCGGACGGCGAGCGGCGGACCGGACCGGCCCGTGCGCGCGATGAGGAAGAGCAGTGCGCCCGGCGGGACCTCGATGCCGTCGGCGAGGCGGATCGATCCCCGGATGGGCGGCGCTACCGGCTCGTCGGGACTCGGTGCTATCGGGGGTACGACGGGTGGGGCTCCGCGGCCGCCCATCCGTCGCGGCGGCGAGATCGGCGCGTTGCGCTCGGCACGGTCGGCGCCCGCGGGAAAGATCTTCGAGAGATCCGGCTGCGACGGTTGCTCCTCGGGATCGAACGGCTCGATGTTGCGATCGCACCCCGCTAGTACCGCCGCAGCGAAAATCGACACGACCCCGAGACGCACGCGCTTCGCCGCGCTCTTCCTTCGCGTTGCGGGGTCTTCGCTCATTTCGCGATCACGGTAGCGCAGCCGGACGTGGCGACGCGTGGCTCCGAGCTCCACGAATGCTTCGAACGCTCACCGATGGGCGGCAGCGACGGAGATTCCGATTGAGTGAAGCGGGTAGGAGTGATAGCTTCCCGACTGACCGAGGAGCCGCGGGGTGGCCGGGAGTTCGGCCTGAGAGCAGACCCGTCGAACCTGAACTCGTTCGCACGAGCGTAGGGAAGGCTTTCGTCGCAGCGTCCAGACACGACCCCCCGCGAGCTCTGCCGTTTGGCCTTCGGTCATCAGAAGGAGCATCGCCCATGTCTGCTGACGTCCCGACTCCCGGCACGCGCATCTGGAACCTTCCCCACATCGGCGGCGATCCGTCGAGCCAGGGGATCGGCACCACGCCCGGGAGCTTCGCCAACGACGCGTCCGTCGGCGGTCCGCTGACCTTCAGCTCTCCCGATACACCGGACATGCCGGCGCCGTCCGAAAAGTCGGCCTTTGACTTCATGCCCGCCGACTGGCGCTGCGAAAACGGCCAGTGGCTCGCCCCGGCGGGCTTCGTCCCCGTAACGCAGCTCGAGCACGCGCGTCTCGGCACGATCACCCCGGAGATGGAACGCGTCGCCGAGCGCGAGCCCCACCTCAGCCCCGCGCAGGTGCTCGGCGAGGTCGCGGCCGGCCGGATGGTGATCCCGGCGAACAAGGTCCACCTGAGCCACCAACTCGACCCGATGTGCATCGGCCGCGGCAGCCTGACCAAGGTAAACGCCAACATGGGCGCATCGCCGGTGAGCAGCGGCACCGACGAAGAGGTCGAGAAGCTGAACTGGGCCGAGCGTTGGGGGGCGGACACCGTGATGGACCTCTCGACGGGCGGCGATCTCGACGCCACCCGCGACGCCATCATCAAGGCCTCGAGCGTCCCGATCGGCACCGTGCCCATCTACTCGATGATCATCGGCCGAGACATCGAAGACCTCGACGCCGCCTCCGTCCTCGAGACCCTCGAACACCAGGCCCGGCAGGGCGTCGACTACTTCACCATCCACGCCGGCGTGCGCAAAGCGCACCTGCCCTTCGTGCGTGAGCGCATCATCGGGGTCGTGAGCCGCGGTGGTTCGCTCCTCGCGAAGTGGATGCTCCACCACGATCGCGACAACCTGATGTACGAGATCTGGGACGAAATCTGCGAAGTCATGCGCCGCCACGACGTCACGTTCTCGATCGGCGACGGCCTGCGGCCCGGCGGCCTCGCCGACGCCACCGACGAGGCACAGCTGCGAGAGCTCGAGACCCTGGGCGAGCTCACCGAGCGCGCATGGACCCACGGCGTTCAGGTGATGGTCGAGGGACCGGGCCACGTCCCGTTCGATCAGATCGAGTTCAACATGAAGCTCCAGCGCCAGCTCTGCCACGGCGCGCCCTTCTACGTGCTCGGGCCCCTCGTCACCGACATCTTCCCCGGCTACGACCACATCACGAGCTGCATCGGCGCCACGGCGGCCGCCTACCACGGTGCTGCGATGCTCTGCTACGTGACGCCCAAGGAGCACGTCGGCCTGCCCAAGAAGGACGACGTCAAGCAGGGCTGCATCGCGTACAAGATCGCGGCTCACGCCGCGGACATCGCGCTCGGTATTCCCGGGGCACGCGACCGCGACGACGAGCTGACGAAGGCCCGCGCGGCCCTCAACTGGGAGAAGCACTTCGAGCTGTCGTTCGATCCCGACACCGCCCGCGCCTACCACGACGAGGACCTCGACGTGGACACCGACTTCTGCGCGATGTGTGGCCACGACTGGTGCTCGGTGCGCATCAGCAAGGAGATCATCGAGTTCGTGAGCGGCAAGGACGAGGCGTACGCCTGGGACAAGCCGAAGGTCACGGACGCGCTGACGCCGGAGCAGAGGGAGATCCTCGAGAAGCGGGGCGTCTTGAGCCCCAAGGAGATCCACCGCCTGGCAGCGAAGACACGATCGGGAATGAGTGCGGACAGCGAGGCGAAAGCCGCCTGCCACAGCGACAACACCGACTCCGACACCGCGAAGACCCTGCAGGTCCTCGAGCTCGACCCCCGCAGCCTCGAGCCCGCCGAGAGCCCGCGAACCTGACGCAGCTCTCGAGTCACGCCCGATCGTATGCAGGCGCGAAGCGAGCGAACACGAGGGAAGCCGGGTCGATTCCGGGCTTCGCCCGGCTCGGGACCCCAGAAAAAGAAAGCGCCCCGGAACCTCGCGGCTCCGGGGCGTCCCGTCCGAGCCTCACCCCCCCAGATTTGGCTCAGATCTGACATGCTCTTCGGCCCCCGAGGTGCGTGGGCTTGAGGATTTTTTGCCGGTCGGGTGCACATTCATGATCCGGCAGCTTCGCCTCACACCCGAGAACCTCTCCGCCTGGCTCCGCGAGCGCGAGCTGATTTCCCCGGGGGATAAAATCTCCGTGGAGCAGGCCGGCGAGGGCAACATCAATTGGGTGCGGCGCGCCCGGGTGACCCGCGGACCCGGCGCCGGCCGCTCGTGGGTGGTCAAGCAGGCCCGCCCGACCCTCGAGCGCTTTCCCGAATACGCAGCCCCCATCGAGCGCGCGGTCCGGGAGGCCCGTTACTACGAGACGGTGGAGGGCCTCGGTGTCGGCGGCCTGTGCCCCCAGGTGATCGATTTCGACCCAGAGCACTGCGTACTCGTGCTCGAAGACCTCGGCGCGGCGCAGCGGCTCGACGCAGCCATGGCCTCGGGCGCGGATGTCCGCGACACCGCGGTGGCACTGGGCCGCTTTCTCGGGCGCGTCCACACGGCGACTCACGAGCGACGCGACGAGCTCTCAAAGGTCTTCGAGAACGAGGCGATGAAGCGGCTCCACGGCGAGCACATCTTCCACCTCCCCTACCGGCCGAACGATTTTCCGCTGTCGGACAGCGTGTCGGAACGCGCGCAAGCCGTCTGGCGCGACGAAGCCCTCGTCGCCACGATCGATCGCGCGTACGCGCGCTACCTCGGCGAGTCCCCCGCGAGTGACGACGTGCGCGCAGCCCTCGTGCACGCGGACGTCCAGCCCGGCAACGTGCTCCTCAGCGACACCGGACCCAAGCTCCTCGACCCGGAGATCGCCCACGTCGGCGACCCGGCCTTCGACGTCGGCATCCTCCTCGCCCACCTGGCGCTGCCGGGATTGGCGAGCGGACAGAGTGCGGCGGGCCGCGGCGCTGTAGACGAGGCCTGGGACGCGTACGTCGCCGAGGGCGGCGCGGCGCTCGTGAGGTTCGAGACCATTTCCGTCTATGCCGGGATCGAGCTGCTGCGGCGGACGCTCGGCGCTGCGCGAGTGGCCGCGGTGGCGACTGACGCGGCATCTCTGCGGGTGGTGGACCGCGGGCTCGACCTCGTCCGCTCTCCCGCTCGGGAGGCGTCCGCGCTCGTCTCGTCCTGAGGGACGTCGCCGAAAGCGGGGGCGTTCAGGTGTCGTCGCCGTCGCTCGCCGGGTCGTCTTCCCACTCGATCCGGTGGTAGTCGAAGTGACGACCCTCGATGAAATTGAACTTCACGACTTCGAAGTACGGCGAGAGGTCGAAGTCGCGGGGTGTGAGGAGCGTCGGGTGACGCCGGCGAAAGCGCCCCGAGTAGGACTTGCGCTCGCGGCGCAGCCAGGCGCCAATCGAGCGGCGCGATGGCCTCAGCTTGGAGGCGGCGCCGTCCGGGAACGTCACGGACGGCAACACGGGGAAGCGCACGTTGTGGAACAGGCGCCCGAGGAGACTGGTGCAGATCACCTCGGTCGACGCCTCGCTCCCCAGGCGCAGCCGCGGCCGCAACTTGGTGTGGGGGCGCAGCGCGCTGCGCAGCAGGTGCCCGGCGAGGTCGATGATGTTGCGCACGTCGTAGCGCCAGCCGATCGACTCGATGGCGTCGTTCAGGAGCTTCTCGATGTCGCTCGGGTGCAGCCGGTGTGGGCGTGCGACCCGGACGTTGAAGTCGATGTACTTGGACAGCGGCGACGCGACCACTCCGTCGGCAAGCGCCTCGACGACCATGTGGGCAGATTCGTCGCCGAACCTCTCGAGCGCGTGCTCGCGAGTGTCGTCGCGACGCAACAGCTCGTCACCGATATAGAGCGCCGCGTGGGACCACGAGCTGTGGGTCAGGAGCTTGATGATCGCGGAAACCCGCTGGTCACCCTCGACGAGCAGGACGTCGCCCTTGCGGCTCACCTCCTTCAGGCGTTCGAAGTCGTTGTAGCCCCGCTGCTCGTAGTGGCCGACGGGCTTCTGAAGGAAGTCACTGAGCGCGTGGAGCATCCAGTCGCCGAGACCCATTCACGCTCCTCGCTCGTCCACGCACTCTGCGAACAAGTTCGCGTTGTGGATGACGTATCCGCAGGGCCGTACGGCTACCCTTCGGTGCATGACGAGCGCTGCGAATCGATCGGGAACCGGGGTCGATGTCGCGATGCGGATCGTGCTCTGGCTGCTCATCGGAATCTGGCTCGGCGGGTTCTGCTTCTTCCCGGTCATGGCGAACACAGCTTTTGGCTCACTCCCGTCGGCCGATGCCGGGCTGGTGGTGGGCCCGATGCTCGCGGTCCTCCACAGCTACGGCGCCGTCGCCGGCCTGGTCCTGGCAGGATTGAGTCGCTGGATGGGGCGCGGAACCCTCGCCAATCTGCTTCCACTCGGTCTCGGCCTGCTCTGTCTCTACTCCCATTTCGGCGTGACAGCCGAGATAGGTGAGATCCGAGATCAGGTATTCGGCCCCACGGGGAACAGCGAGGTAGCGGCGCGTTTCAACCTTCTCCACCAGCGATCGATCAACATCTTCACCACGGTCACGCTCGGGGTGGCCGTGTTGGTCGGCGTGCACGCGCGCTTCGACTCCCGACGGGGAGCGGTCTGATACGCGCCGTAGTGGGCCTGGGCGTCCGCCGGACGCTTTCGCGAGCCGCTGTAGACCCGCCGAAAGCCGTAAAATATTCGTAGCCGATCCTTAATCGCTGATGTATCCTCTTCGCCGATTACAGATTTACTGTTTAATTTCAGCTATTTAGACCGGAATTCTGAGTTCCCGTGGCATCGACGACCGCGTGCTGTTTCCCGCCCAGTGTCGGACGACGCAGGTTCGAGCCCCCGGGTGTCTTCAGAAATCATGAACTCGAGCGCTCGAGAACACATTGCCGCTTCGGCGATGTACGAGCTGGCGAAAGGACACGACCTCGATGGACGTCAAGATCAAGGTCAGCGTCTCATTCACCGTGTCCGGTAGCGGGCTGGAAGACGCCATGGCGGATTTCGACGAGCTCACCGTCGAGGGCCTGCTCCGCGAGGTGATCGACAAGTCCGTTGCGTGTGACGAGATCGTGGTGAAGGTCGAAGACGGCCCGAAGACCCTCGAGGAACTCGACCAGCTGGACAGCTGAGCGACTCGTCGCGCCGCGGCGTCCGCCCCGGCCTTTTCAGAATTCGAAGAGACCCAGCTGTTCGGGCGGCGGCGGCGCGGCCTTCCCGGGTCCCGTTGGAGCGACGGGAGTGATGGGAGCGACCGCGGCGCTGGGCGCAGCGGGGGGATCGCCTGCGGCGGTTGGCTGGCGCCGCGGCGTCAGCGGCAGCATCGGCGGCCCCGGGAGCGACTCAGGGCGCAGTCCCTTGCGACCGGGGCGGTAGATCCGCTGGGCACGCGCGTATTCCAGGATCTGCTGGTAGAAGAGCTTGAACCGCTCGCCGTGGTTGAAGTATCGGAGATGGGCGAGCTCGTGGCACAGCGTGTTGACGAGGCTCGAGTACTTGAGGGAGCGCCCCGTCACCGCGTGCCGCAGCCGGATCTTGATGACGCCGTCGGAGTAGCAGATCCCGTAGCGACTCGTGACGTTCGCGCGCTCCGCCTCGATCGACCGGTAGGTCAACGAGAAGCGGCGGGCGAGAATTGCGCCGTCGCGATTGAGGCGCTCGACGAGGAGCTTCTTCGTCCTGCGATCCAGCGCTCGTGATGAGCCCGATGTCCCCCCCACGCCCGGAACGTTACCGATCGTGATATCGTGTGGCCATGAGCAGCGGCGTGACGATGCCGATCTTCCCCCTTTCCAACGTGGTGCTCTTCCCGCGCCTGCACTGCCCACTGCGCATCTTCGAGCAGCGCTACCGGGACATGACCGCGTATGCGCTCGCCGGCGACCAGCGGCTCGGGATGGTCACGGTTCGCCCCGAGGCCGTCGACCAAATGAGCGGCGACCCGGCGATCTACGAGATCGGCTGCGCCGGGGTCATTACCGAGCACCAACGGCTTCCCGACGGCCGCTACAACATCGTCCTGCTCGGGACGCACCGTTTCCGCGTGGTTTCCGAGGCACCGAGACCCGCAGACCGCACGTTTCGCATGGCCGAGACAGAACTCCTTGCGGAGCAAGACGCGGACGACGACGAATCGCGGCTTCCCGAACTCCGTTCGCGAGTGATCGCGCTCGCCAGTGAGTTCATCTCCCGCGCGAACCCCGAACACGGCGAGCGCTTTGCGGCACAGAACTTCGGCGGGGTCGACGACGTTGCGCTCGTGAACTCCCTCGCGAACTCGTTTCCCTTCGGGCCCTCAGAAAAACAACAACTCCTCGAGGCGCCCGGAATCGGCACGCGCTTCGAACAGCTCGCGGACGCCCTCGAGTACCGTCTCGCGGCCTCTCCCGTGCCCTCCCCTTCCGGTCCTCGCACCCTCCACTAGGCGTTTTTCATACCTTTCAAAATTTCTCGAATTCTCGAGAAATACTGAGAAATTCCTCGATTTTGGTAGAACCGAAATTTTCCCTATTCGGGCCTCCGACACGCGAGAGTGGCGCGCGAACCCGCCTCAACACTGGGCGGAAAGTCCGCGAAATCGAACCGCGATCCGGTTTGCAAACGGCGGTTCTCCGACGGTAAAAGCGCTCCGGATGGAGACGCAATTTGGTGTAGGACAGGTTGGGCGATCGGGGTATCCCAAAGTTGCCGATCGCCGTCCGACGTGGTCTACTCCGCATCGCCTTCGGGCAACGATGATTGGGGATCCGGCCCAGCCGGCTCAAAACCTCCTAGTTCCGCGAATAGAACATGACCAACCCCTCCCTGGTCTGGGATGGCGTT